>CANQSJ010000024.1 GCA_947626495.1 uncultured Oscillospiraceae bacterium
CTGCCCGCCAGCGAGTACCGGGCCCAGAACCGGGGCGGCAAGGGCATCCGGGCCATGGCCACCCGGGAGGAGGACTATGTGGAGACGGTGTTCACCGCCTCCAGCCACGACTCCATCCTGTTTTTCACCTCCCGCGGCCGGGTCTACAGCCGCAAGGGCTATCTGATCCCCGAGGCCAGCCGGACCAGCCGGGGCTCGGCCATCGTGAACTTCGTGCCGGTGGAGCCCGGGGAGAAGGTCCAGGCCATGCTCCACATCCGGGGCATGGCGCCGGGCAAGTACGTCTTCTTCACCACCGCCCAGGGCACCGTCAAGCGCCTGGCGCTGACGGAGCTGAAAAATATCCGCAGCGTGGGCATCCGGGCCCTGACCCTGGATGAGGGGGACGAGATTGTCTCCGTGTGCCTCACCGACGGGGACCAGAACATCCTCATCGCCACCGCGGACGGCGCGGCCATCTGCTTCAACGAAAACGACGTGCGCGCCATGGGCCGCACGGCCATGGGCGTGCGGGGCATCAAGCTGCGCGCCGGCGACCGGGTCGTGGGCGCGGAGGCGGTGCGTGCCGGCGACATGGTGCTGTCCGTCACCGCGGGCGGCTACGGCAAGCGTACCCCCGCGACGGAGTATCTCCGGGGCGGCGAGGCCCAGGGCCGTGGCGGCTACGGCATGAAGAACTATAAGGTCACGGAGAAGACCGGGCCGGTGGTGGCCATGAAGCTGGTCACCGGCCAGGAGGACATCCTGCTGGTGTCCGACGACGGCACCATTCTGCGCACCGACGCGGGGGCCATCTCCGTCTACGGCCGGTCCACCCAGGGCGTGCGCCTGATGCGGGTGGCGGACGGCAGCCGGATCATCTCCATCGCCTGCGCGGAGAAGGAGGCGGAGGAGTCCGCCGCCGAAGCGCCGGAAGCATGAAGGAAGTGACCGTGTACACCGACGGGGCCTGCTCCGGCAACCCGGGCCCCGGCGGCTGGGCGGCGGTGCTGCGCTACGGCGCGGCGGAAAAGGAGCTCTCCGGCGGGGAGAGGGAGACCACCAACAACCGCATGGAGCTCACCGCCGTGATCCGGGCGCTGGAGGCGCTGAAGGAGCCCTGCGCCGTGACGGTGTATACCGACAGCCAGTATATCTCCCGGGCCATGACCGAGGGGTGGCTGAAAAAGTGGAAAGCGGCGGGGTTCACCAAAAAGGGCGGACTGAAAAATGCGGAGCTGTGGCGGGCGCTGGACGGGCTGCTGCAAAAGCACACCGTGGCGTTTCGCTGGGTGAAGGGCCACGCAGACGATGAGACGAACAACCGCTGCGACGCCCTGGCCGTGGCCCAGCGGGACCGGTACGCCCGCCGATGAGCCCGGCCGCGCTGAAAACGCCGCCCGCCCGGCCCTATAAGGGGCAGAGCCTCCTTCTGGCCCTGGACGACTATACGGCGGTGGACATCGAGACCACCGGTCTGAGCCCCCGGCACAGCGCCATCATCGAGGTGGGCGCGGTGCGGTTCCGGGCCGGGCGGCCTGTGGACGAGGTGAGTCTGCTCATAAACCCCGGCTACGACCTGCCCCCGGCCATCACGGCCCTCACCGGCATCACCGACGATATGCTGTGGACCGCGCCGCCGGTTTCCGACGTGCTGCCCTATTTTCTGGACTTTGTGGGCGCGGACGTGATATTGGGCCACAACGTCCACTTCGACGTGAATTTCCTCTACGACAAGGCCCTCGCCATCGGCCAGCCGCCGGTATCCAACGACTTTGTGGACACCATGCGCATCTCCCGGAAGCTGTACCCGGAGATGGAGCACCACCGGCTGTGCGATCTGGCGGAGCGGTTCGGCGTGGTGCCGGAGACGGCCCACCGGGCCCTGGCGGATTGCTACACCGCCGCGGCCTGCTACGAGATCATGAAGCCCCGCATATAAACTGATCCCCCGGACTCGTGTCCGGGGGATCGTTTTATCGGCCTCAGCCGATTTTTTTGACGTTCTCTCCGTTGGTGTCGGAGACGATATAATGGGGCCGGTTCTTGCTCTCCAGATAGGTCTTGGACAAATACTGGCCGATGATGCCCAAAAAGAACATCTGCAGCCCGCCGATGAACACGATCACGCAGATGGTGGAGGCCCAGCCGGCCACCGGGTCGCCGAAGATCAGCCGCCGCAGCACGATGAAGCACAGCATGAAAAAGGAGAAGGCCGTCATGCCGATGCCGAACCAGGAGGCGATGCTCAGCGGGGCCTGGGAGAAGTTGATGATGCCGTCCACGGCGTACCGGAACAGCTTCCAGAAGCTCCACTTGGTCTCGCCGGCCACCCGCTCCACGTTCTCGTAGGGCAGCCAATAGGTCCGGAAGCCCACCCAGCCGAAGATGCCCTTGGAGAAGCGGTTGTACTCGCCCATCCGGACGATGGCGTCCACCATGTCCCGCCGCATCAGGCGGAAATCCCGGGCGCCGCTGACGATCTCCGCGTCGGAGATGGCGTTGATCAGCCGATAAAACAGCCGGGCGAACAGACTGCGCACCGGCGGCTCCCCGGACCGGTCCGTCCGGCGGGTGGCCACGCTGTCATACTCCCCGCCGGCGAGGATCTCCACCATTTTGGGCAGCAGCGCGGGCGGGTCCTGCATGTCCGCGTCCATCACCGCCACATAATCCCCCGTGGCGGTGCAGAAGCCGGCGTACATGGCCGCCTCCTTGCCGAAATTCCGGGAGAAGGACAGATAGATCACGTGACCGTCCTCCCGGGCCAGGGATTTCATCAGATCCAGCGTGCCGTCCCGGGAGCCGTCGTTGATGAGCAGCAGCTCATACTCGCAGCCCATCTCCGCCATCACGGCGGTGACCTCTTTATAAAAAATGGGGAGGGCCTCCTGCTCGTTGTAGCAGGGCACGATCACAGAGAGCTTCATAAGGGACCTTCTTTCTTTTCGGGGCCGGCCGGATCAGCGGCCGGGCTCCATGGCGTAAAGGGCCGAGCCGATGAATCCGGCGTCGCTGCCCAGAGAGGCCTGGCGGATGGGCGTGGCCGCGCAGGCGTGGAAGGCGTACCGGCGGAAGGCGGCCTGGACCTTGGCGCGGAAGAACTCCCCCGCCAGAGCCACGCCCCCGCCCAGGACCACCGCCTCCGGGTCGATGAGGGCGCAGGCGGAGGCAAGGCCCCGGCCCAGAAGGTCGCAGGAGCGATCCACCACCGCCTCCATGGCCCCGTCGCCGGCGGCCGCGGCGTCGAATACCGCCTTGCAGCTCATGCCGGGCCGGCCCGCCAGGGCGGCCAGGCGGACGATGCCGGTGGCGGAGCAGTAGGTCTCCAGACAGCCGGTGAGCCCGCAGGTACATTTGGCCTGGGCGTCCTCCGGCTCCAGGCACAGATGGCCGATCTCCCCGGCGGCCCCGTGGGCCCCGGCCCGGACCTTGCCGTCCAGCACCACGCCCGCGCCCACGCCGGTGCCCAGGGCCACGAACAGCACGTTCTCATAGCCCTGGCCGCCCCCCTGGCGCTGCTCGCCCAGGGCCGCGGCGTTGGCGTCGTTCAGCACCCGGCAGGGGATGCCGGTGAGGGCGGCGAACGTCTCCGCCGGGCGGCAGACCCCCCAGCCCAGGTTCACGCACCGGTTCACCGTCCCGTCGGGGAGCACCGCGCCGGGCACGGCCATGGCCGCCCCGTCCGCGGGACCGGGCAGACTGGCCGCGATGTCCGGGACGATGTTCTTTCCGCCGTCGGATATGTCGGTGGGCACGCTCCACTTTCGCAACAGCTTTCCGTCCTCAAAAAGGCCGATCTTCACCGTGGTGCCGCCCACGTCGATGCCGTAGACCCGCTTATTTTCCATAGGTCAGCACCGCCGTCTGCGCAGGTGTGTCCGGGCCCAGCTCCAGGGTGTCGGTGTCGTAGCGGCGCACGTCCCGGCGCAGGTCGGTGAAGGCGTCCAGGGTGCCCAGCACGTCGAAGCCCATGTCCCCCAGCCGGTAGTGCATGGGGATCACCACCCGGGCGTCCAGGGACTGGGCCACGGCGTCGGCGGTGCGGGCGTCGATGGTGTAATACCCGCCCACGGGCAGCAGCACCGCGTCCAGCCGGCCGATGGCCTCCCGGGTCCGGGGGCTCAGCTTGTGGCCCAGATCTCCCAGATGGGCCACCCGCAGGCCCTCGGCGGCGAGGATGTGGATGGTGTTCTTTCCCCGCAGCAGGCCCCGCTTGTCGTCGTGATAGGAGGCGACCGTCTCCACGGTGAGGGGGCAGTCCCGCCCCGTGAGGGTCACCAGATGCCGGGCGTTGTGGTCGCCGTGCTCGTGGGAGCAGTATACCGCGTCGGCGGTCAGCCGCAGGGGCCCGCAGCCGGGGACCTTTCCGTCCTCATAGGGGTCAAAGACCACCGTATAGCCCTCCGCCTCCAGGGCGAAGCAGCTGTGGCCGTGCCAGATCAGCTTCATTGCTGCCATCTCCTCTGTTTTTTCTTTTCCTTATTATAACAATCCCAGCGCGATTTGTCACCCCAAAAACAGCGAGGAAGCGCCGTTCCCGCCCGACGGATCGCCGCAGCCCCTTGCATGAAGGGGAAAGGCATGGTATAATAAGAAAAAATTGAAGTTATTTCCAATTTTTTAGGAGGTGAGTCCATGGGCGTGATGACCACGGTCCTGTGCCGGACGGCGCAGGCGGTCCGGCGGGCGGGCGGAAGACTGCGGCCCGGCCGCAAGCAGGTGCTGGAGACCGGCGCGGGAGCGGTATACGCCCTGGGCCAGCTCCTGCGGGACCGGCAGCTGCGGGCGCCGCTGGCGGTCATCGGCGCGGACAGCGCCGGCGCCGGATACCGGCTGCGCCAAAGTCTGGAGCAGGACGACGTGCCCCTGCGGGTGATCGACGATCTGCCCCCGCGGCCCACGGCGGCGGAGGGCGAGCGGATCGCCGCCGTCTTCCGGGAGGAGGGGCTGGACTGTCTCATCGCGGTGGGCGACGGGGCGGTGCTGGACCTGGTGAAGGCCGCTGCCGCCCGGACCCAGAGCGGGAACCGGACCATCCTGGACATGGCCGGCGCCGGACGGATTCCCCGGAGGCGGTTGCCCCCGGTGATCGCCGTTCCCACGGCGGCCGGCAGCGGCGCCGAGTCCATGGCCGGAGCCGCGGTCACCGACAGCCGCGGTACGGTGTTCTTCCTGGAGGGGGCGGCGCTGATCCCCGCGGTGGCGGTGTCCGATCCGGACCTGCTGGCGGACGCCCCCCGGGAGAAGGTGGCGGACGAGGGTCTGAACGGCCTGTGCCGGTGCATGGAGGCGTTTCTGTCCGCCTCCCATAAGGACAGCGGGGCCATGACCCGGGCCGCCCAGGGGACGGAGCTGTTTTTCGCCTGTCTGGAGTCCTGCTGGAACACCGGCGGCTCTCCCCAGGACCGGGCGGAACTACTGACCGCCTCCCGGACCGCCGGCCGCGTGGCGTCGGGCTCCGGCGCCGGCGGCTATGCCCGGGCCATGATCCGGGCGGCGCAGACCGTGTGCGGGCTGGGTTTTGCCCCTGCCTGCGCCGCGATCCTCCCGGCGGTATTGGAAAAATATGGAATACCAGCCCAGGAGCGGCTGGCCGCCCTGGCGGTGATGGCCGACCTGGAGGAGGAAGGGGACCGCTCCCAGCGGGCGGCGGCGCTGATCGCCCGGCTGCGGAGCATGACCTTCCGGATGGGCCTGCCGGACCGGCTGGAGGGGGTCACCTCCGCCCAGGCGGCGGAGATCGCGGACATGGCCGCGGCCATTGCCAACCCCCGGATGGTCAGTCCGGTGGTGTGGTCCCGGCGGCAGTGCCGGCAGCTGCTGGACCGGCTGTGTGCCGGCGAGCCGGAGGAAGAGGGATAAAAAACGAGGCCGTTCTCAGGGACGGCCTCGATACTATATATTGTGTTACTTGCAGGGGATAAGCCGGTCTTTCCCGCCCATATAGGGCCGCAGCACCTCGGGGATGGTGACGGAGCCGTCGGCCTGGAGGTGGTTCTCCAAAAAGGCGATGAGCATCCGGGGCGGCGCCACCACGGTGTTGTTGAGGGTGTGGGCCAGATAGAGCTTCCCGTCCGCGCCCCGGACCCGGATGCGCAGCCGGCGGGCCTGGGCGTCCCCCAGGTTGGAGCAGGAGCAGACCTCGAAGTATTTTTGCTGCCGGGGGCTCCAGGCCTCGATGTCGCAGCTTTTCACCTTCAGATCCGCCAGATCCCCGGAGCAGCACTCCAGCTGCCGGACGGGGATCTCCATGGACCGGAACAGCTCCACGCTGTAGCGCCACATCTTCTCATACCAGTCCATGCTCTCCTCGGGCCGGCAGACCACGATCATCTCCTGCTTCTCGAACTGGTGGATGCGGTATACGCCCCGCTCCTCGATGCCGTGGGCGCCCTTCTCCTTGCGAAAGCAGGGGGAATAGCTGGTGTAGGTGATGGGCAGCTGGGCCTCGTCGATGATCTGGTCGATGAAGGAGCCGATCATGGAGTGTTCGCTGGTGCCGATCAGGTACAGGTCCTCCCCCTCGATCTTGTACATCATGGCGTCCATCTCCGCGAAGGACATGACGCCGTTCACCACCGCGCTGCGGATCATGAAGGGGGGGATGTGGTACACGAAGCCCTTGTCGATCATGAAGTCCCGGGCGTAGGCCAGCACGGCGGAGTGGAGCCGGGCGATGTCCCCCTTCAGGTAATAAAACCCGTTGCCGGCCACCCGCCGGGCGGCGTCCAGGTCGATGCCGTTGAACCGCTCCATAATATCGGTGTGATAGGGCACCTCAAAGTCGGGCACCACCGGCTCTCCGAACCGGGCCAGCTCCACGTTGTGGCTGTCGTCCGGGCCGATGGGCACGGAGGGGTCGATGATGTTGGGGATGACCATGAGCTTTTCGGTGAGGCTCTTCTCCAGCTCCGGCTCCAGCTTCTCCAGTTCCGCCAGGCGCTGGGCCTGGGCCGCTACCTGGGCCTTCACCTTCTCCGCCTCCTCCTTTTTGGAGGGGTCTTTTTTTGCCTGGCCCATGAGCGCGCCGATCTGCTTGGAGAGGGCGTTGCGGTTGGCCCGCAGGTCATTGGCCTCGGTCTTGGCGGCCCGCAGCTTCACGTCCAGGTCCAGGATCTCGTCCACCAGGGGCAGCTTCTGGTCCTGGTATTTCTTTTTGATGTTCTCCCGTACCGCGTCGGGATTTTCCCGCACGAATCTGATGTCCAGCATAGCGATCGTCCTCTCTATTTTTTCAGTGTGAACAGCGCCTGCAGCAGGGCCTCCCGGTCGTCGGCGCCGTAGTATTCCAGCTCGATGCGGCCCTTTTTCCGGCCGTCGATGATATGTACTTTCCGTCCCAGGGCCTCGCCCAGCTCATCGCCCATCCGGGCGGCGTAATCCACCGCGGGAGCGGCCTTGGATTTTTTCGGCTGCTTGAGCAAATTGGCCGCCAGCGCCTCCGTCTGCCGGACGGAGAGGCCCTTTTCCGCCACCTGCCGGGCCGCCTGCAGCTGCAGAGCGGCGTCCTCAATGGGCAACAGCGCCCGGGCGTGGCCGGCGCTCAGCTCTCCCTTTTCCAGCATGGCCGCCACGGGCTCCGGCAGTGTTAATAGGCGCAGGGCGTTGGCCACGGCGGGGCGGCTCCGGCCCACGCTCTGGCTCACCGCCTCCTGGGTCAGGCCGAACTCCTCCATCAGCGCCCGGTAGCCCCGGGCCTCCTCCATGGGATTCAGGTCCTCCCGCTGGAGATTCTCCACCAGCGCCAGCTCCTGGGCCGCCTTGTCGTCGGCCTCGATCACCCGCACCGGCACCTCTGTGAGCCCCGCCAGCCTGGCCGCCCGCCAGCGCCGCTCCCCGGCGATGATCTGGTAATAGCCCGAGTCCAGCTTCCGCACGGTGATGGGCTGCAGCAGCCCGTGCCGGGCGATGGAATCGGCCAGCTCCTGCAGGGACGGCTCGTCAAACCGGGTGCGGGGCTGTCCGGACCGGGGCTCCACCCGGCTGATGGGCAGGGTCTCCGCCGGGGAGACGAGCTGCTCGTCTCCCAGCAGGGCTCCCAGGCCGGAGCCCAGGCCGTACGCTTTCTTTTTCGCCATATCTTCCCCTCCCGCCGTTATACGTCCGTGGTGTGGTTGTGCTTGAAAAACTCGATGGCCAGGCAGTCGTAGGCCTCCGCGCCCCGGGACAGGCGGCTGTAGGCGCTCACCGGCTTGCCGTGGCTGGGGGCCTCCGCGATGCGCACGTTCCGGGGCACCACGGTCTTGTATAGCGCCTTGCCGAAGTACCGCTGCACCTCCTGGGCCACCTGGCCGGCAAAGCTGAGACGCCGGTCGTACATGGTGAGCACGATCCCCTCGATCTTCAGAGCCGGATTGAACCGGCTGCGCACCAGGCGCATGGAGGTGGTCAGGTCCGCCAGTCCCTCCATGGCGTAAAACTCGCACTGCATGGGGATGAGCACCGTGTCCGCCGCCGCCAGCGCGTTCAGCGTCAGCAGCCCCAGGGAGGGGGGACAGTCGATAAATATGTATTCGTATGCCTCCCGGATGGGGGCCAGGGCCTTTTTCAGCACCAGCTCCCGCTCAGGCACGTCCACCAGCTCCACCGCCGCCCCGGACAGGTCCAGATTGGCGGGCACCACATCCCCGTATTTCGTCTGGACGATTGCGCTGGCCATGGGCGCGCCCCGGATCAGCACGTCATAGAGGGTGAGGCCGGCGTGCTTGCTCACGCCCATGCCGGTTGTGGCGTTGCCCTGGGGGTCGGCGTCGATGAGCAGGATCTTGCGGCGCTTGTCCTTCACCGCCGCGCACAGGTTCACGCAGGTAGTGGTCTTGCCAACGCCGCCCTTTTGGTTCGCGAAGCATACGACTCTGCCCATAGTCCGTCCTCCTTGTGATGCCTCGCAATTATAACAGATATTCCGTCCTTTGGCAATGTTTCACATGAAACATTTTGTGGGGCCCCCAAAAGGCACGCCTGCCTTTTGGGGAGCGACGACGAGTTTCACGTGAAACAATCTCGCAGAGTTCGCAGCCGCAGGCCGCATCATTCTTGCTTGAAAGGAGTTTGCCCCTTTCAAACGATTACCCCACGAACATATCGATATCCGACACGGACAGGCCGGGGTGGAAGTGCATGTTCAGGGCGTAGGCGATGAGCTTGCCCGCGTCCCTGACGTACTTGTCGATCTCCCGGGGGGTGACGATGAGGCCGCCGCCGGCGTCCACCACTGTGGGCACGCCCACCGCCAGCACCGGCACGCCCAAATTCCGGGGGGACAGCTCCGCCCGGTCGTTGCCCACGCCGGAGCCGGGGATGATGCCCGTGTCCGTCAGCTGCACGGTGCGGCACAGCTTGTCCGACGACCGGGCCGCCAGGGCGTCCACCACCACGATGGCGGCGGGGCAGACCGCCCCGATGATGGCCCGGATCAGCTCCGCGCTCTCCATGCCCGTGGTGCCCAGCACCCCGGTCTGGCACACGCTCACCGGTCGAAACATGGCGAAATCGTCGGGAAGCTGGGCCTTCAAATGGCGGGTGGCCAGGGTGACGGCGGCGGCCTCCGGCCCCACCGCGTCCGGGGTGATGGCGCTGTTGCCCAGTCCGGCCACCAGGATGCTGGCGTCCGGGGCCAGGGGCAGAAGCTGGCCCATGCAGGCGGCCAGCAGGGTCACCGCCCGGGGAAAGGCGTCCTCCTCCCGGCGGAAAAAGCTCTCCATATCCACCGTGAGATAGCGGCCGATTGGTTTACATAACGCATGAGCACCCTCCTGGTCCAGCACCTCCACGTCCGTGACGGCGAAGCCGTCCCGCTCATATTGCCGGCTGCGCACGCCGGGCAGCTCCCCGCCGTTTTGGGGCAGCTCCTCGGAGGCCAGATCCGTCCGGCAGCCCACCATGTCCATCACTCCCATCCTGTTTGGTTTTATTCTAGCCAAAAAATGAAAAAAATACTTGCAATTCCGAAAAAGTGTTGTTATAATCTTCATCTGCGGACATCATGTTCAGACTTTTATAGGGAGGTGCGAGTAAATGCCGAACATCAAGTCCTCGGCCAAGAGGGACGCGCTGCAGAAGGCCGCCAACGCCAAGAACAAGGCGGCGAAATCCGCGCTGAAGACCGAGCTGAAGAAGTTCGAGGCGGCTGTTGCGGCCGGCGATGGCGAAAAGGCTGCGGAGACCTATAAAGCTGCCGTGAAGTCCGTTGACAAGGCGGCCGCCAAGGGCCTTATCCACAAGAACAACGCGGCCCACAAGAAATCCGCGATGGCCAAGAAGCTCAACGCGGAGTGATCTGAAAACGCAAAAGAGACCTCAGGCCCCAGGGCCGGAGGTCTTGTTTTATATCCCGGACCGCCCGGCGCCGGCGAGGTTGCATCCTGCCGGCGGGGCGCGTATAATAGTCGCCGGAGCCCTGATGGACCGGAGGGAGAGCATGAAAATGAGACGAAAAGCCCTGGCGCTGCTGTTGGCGGCCCTCATCCTGGCGCTGGGCGGATGCGGCGGCCGGAGCGCTTATGCCGGCGGGCCGGCGGAGCTGGCCGCGGCGGCGGTGTCCTCCCAGGGCCGGGACCCGGCGGCGCTGGAGCGGCTGGACGAGACCCTGGACGGGGAGACGCTGGCGGTCTATGTGGAGAGCTATTACGGCCTGGCGCCGGAGGACTGGAGCGGCTGCGCCATCTATCGGGCGGGCGGGGCCGAGGCCTTTGAGATCGCCGCCCTGGCTCTGGAGAAGTCGGCGGACCGGGAGGAAGTTTCGGCGGCGCTGGAGGCGTATATCCGGGCCCGGGCGGGGGATTTTACCGGCTACGCCCCGGATCAGGCGGCCATGATCGCCGGTTCGGAGGGGTTCGTTCAGGACGGGTACGCCCTGCTCCTCATCTGCCCGGATCCGGCGCTGGCCCGGGAGACGGCGGCGGCGCTGCTGGCCGGCGAGACGCCGCCCACGGCCATGCCCGCCCAGGCGCCCACCCCTGCGCCGGAGCCCACGGAGGAGCCCGGACCGGCGGCGCCCGAAGGCCGGATGGCCTACGTGCCGCCCCATACGGACGACATGACCGTCTACGACACCTCGGCCATCCTGGCGGCCTGGGCGGAGAGAGATCCCTCCGGGCTGGGGACCTATGACCGGACCATCTATGACACGGCCGCGGCCGTGCTGGATCAGGTCCTCGCCGAGGGCATGAGCGACTATGAAAAGGAGACGGCCCTCTACGGCTGGATCACCTGGAACCTGGTCTACGACCAGGACCACTACGACCCGCTGGCGGAGATGAGCCGGGACTCCTACGGCCCCTACGGCGGACTGGTGGAGCACAAGGCGGTGTGCCTGGGGGTGGCCTCCAGCTTCCAGCTGCTGATGGACATGGCCGGGGTGGAGTGCGTCATCGTGCCCGGGGCCAGCTACGGCAGCACGGAGGACCACGCCTGGAACATGGTCCGGCTGGAGGGGGAGTGGTACTGCGCCGACCCCACCTGGGACCTGTATGACGACAGCCCCTATACGCTCCCGGACGAGAGCGGCTGGGGCCCGGCCTGCTGGGATTACTTCAATGTGACCAGCGACCGGCTGGCGCAGACCGATCACCAGTGGGACTATGCCGCCGTGCCGGAGGCGACGGCCACGAAATACGCCGGCTGAGGCGGAGAGGAGGGCGTCCATGAGCGGGACAACTACAAGAAGAAAAAACCGGACTCCCAGTCCCTGGAGCCGGCTCATCCTGCTGTTTTTGGCGCTGGGAGCGGTGCTGTGGGCGCTGAGCCGGACGCTGACGGCCCTTGAGCAGCCCCAGGCGGAGGCGACGGCCGCCCCCACGGCGACGGCGGAGGCGACGGTGCCGGCGGCCGTGCGGCTCACCCCCACCCCGCCGCCCACGGCGGAGCCCACGCCGGCTCCGCCGGCGGTGGACACGGGCAGCTGGCAGCTGCGCCTCATCGACTACGACCACCCGCTGGGGAAGGATTTCGCCCCGCCGGAGCTGACCGTGGTGGCCGACGGCCAGAGCATGGACAGCCGGGTGGCCCCGGCGATATCGGCCCTGATCGACGACGCCAAGGCCGCGGGCTATACCGTCTACTTCTGCTCGGGGTACCGGGACTATGACACCCAGTATATCATCTACTGGAACCACATCTACGAGTACACCGCCCAGGGCATGAGCGAGGAGGAGGCCCACGCCAAGACCCGCCTGGCGGTGAACTATCCCGGCTGCAGCGAGCACCAGTCCGGCCTGTGCGCCGACATTCTGGAGAGCTGGGACCAGGAGATGGAGCCCTGGATCGGGGGCAGCGGGCTGATGCTCTGGCTGGAGGAGCACTGCGCCGAGTACGGCTTCGTGGTCCGCTATCCCGACGGGAAGACCGACATCACCGGCGTGGAGTACGAGCCCTGGCACCTGCGGTACGTGGGTCAGGAGGCGGCGGCCTATATGATGGAGAACGGTCTGTGCCTGGAGGAATTCCTGGCGTTGTACCAGGCGGGATAAAACAAAAAATCGGCGGCCGGGATCGTCCCGGCCGCCGGTCTTATCCCAGAGAGCCCAGATAGCCCTCCAGAATCAGCGCCGCCGCCACCGCGTCCACGGTGGCCTTGTGTTTTTTCTCCTTTTTTCCGTTCTCCCGCAGGATCCGGTGGGCGTCCACGGTGGTACGCCGCTCGTCCCAGAGCACCACGTCCATGCCCCGGTCCTCCAGCAGCGCCTTCATGGCCCGGGACTTCTCCGCCCGGGGGCCCTCGGTGCCGTCCATGTTTTTGGGCAGCCCCAGCACCAGCCGGGTCACGTCCCGGGCCTTTGCCTCCGCGGCGATGGCGTCCGCCAGGGCCTGCGGGTCCCACTGGGCTATGACGAAGGTCTCGCCTGCGATCAGGCCCAGGGCGTCCGACACGGCGATGCCGGTGCGGGCGTCCCCGTAATCAACGGCCATGACTCTCATGGATGGTCCTTTCTCAATACGTTCAGCATGGGCGGCAGCACCAGGGTGTACAGCGCCGTCTTGATGATGTCCGCCACATACCGCCAGACGATGTAGGGCGAGTAGGTGACGAAGGAGTATTTATACACCAGGCAGTCCACGTACATCACACCGGTGGTGACGGTAGTGTCCGCCGCCAGGGCGATGAGCACCAGCACCGCCAGGTGTTTTCTGTCCAGGGAGAAGTTCTTTCTTTTGGCGTACCAGCCCACGATCAGGCCCAGCACCCCCACGGGCAGCATCCACAGCGGCGTGGTGGCGCTCACCCCGTAAGGGCCCAGCAGCTGGCCCAGAAAGCCGCTCAGCAGCCCCACGATGAGGCCGTCCGCCGGGCCGAAGAGCAGCGCGGCCAGCAGCACGGGCAGCCCGTCCACGGACAGCTTGATGGGCCCCAGGCTCAGGCTCAGAAAGCTGCTCAGCACCACATACAGCGCGGCGCAGAGCGCGTCGGTCACAAGACGTTTGGTGTTTTTCATATTCAGTTCCCTCCAGCGGATGCGGGACGGTCACCGCAGGCAAACGCGCCAAGAAAAGATTTTGGCGCCGCCGTTTCGTCCGGGGGACAACTTCCCATCCCCCCGGCACTGGATGTCCGCCCGACGCGGACATGACGCGGCCGTCCCTACTCTGTGGCCCCCATGTTACCATGCCGGCGGGCCAAACGCAACGGAAAAAGAAAACTTCGGCGCTTACACCAAAAAAATAAGAAATATCCCTTGCATTTTCCCCGGGGATATGCTAGGATAACTTTTACCTGCCGTCCGGACGGGTCGTCCCGTTATGGCCGGAATAGGGAGGCAATTTAACAAGGAGGTGCCGAAAATATGGCAGCAGACGCAAGGATCAAAGTCGTACTGCGCTGCAGCGAGTGCAAACAGAGGAACTACAATACGTTCAAGAACAAGAAGAACACCACGGAAAAGCTTGAGCTGAACAAGTATTGCCCCTTCTGCCGCAAGCACACCCTGCACCAGGAAACCAAGTAAGGGGGACCGGAACAATGGCAGAAGAAAAGAAGGCCGCCCCCCAGCAGAAGGTCGCGGTCAAGAAGACGGACGAGAAGCTGAAATTCTTCGCGCGGGTGAAAAAGTGGTTCCGCGACATGAAGAGCGAGCTGAAAAAGGTCGTCTGGCCCACGCCCAAGCAGACGATGAAGAACACCGGCGTGGCCCTGGTGGTCATCGTGGTGTGCGCTATCGTCCTGTGGGGCTTTGACAGCGCCGCCCAGGCGACGGTGAAGGCGCTGATCAACATCTTCGCGTAACATGGCAGAATCCGCGAAATGGTACGTCGTTCATACCTATTCCGGGTATGAGAACACGGTGGCCGCCTCCATCATGAAGGCGGCGGAGAACCGGCACATGGAGGACCTGATCCTGGAGGTGAAGATCCCCATGGAGACCGTCACCGAGCACACCGATAACGGCGAGAAGACCTATGAGCGCAAGACCTTTCCCGGCTACGTGCTGGTGAAGATGGTCCTGACGGACGAGAGCTGGCACCTGGTGCGCAACGCCAGAGGCTCCACCGGCTTCGTGTCCATGGACGGCAAGCCCGTGCCCCTGACGGAGCGGGAGGTGCTGGACCTGGGCGTGGAGCGCCACGAGATCGTGGTGGGCTTCGGCCTGGGCGACACCGTAAAGGTGACGGACGGCCCCCTGGAGGGATTCCTCGGCACGGTGGACGAGCTGGAACCGGAGAAAGACCGGGTCCGGGTCATCGTCTCCATGTTCGGCCGTGAGACGCCGGTGGATCTGGAGCTTGACCAGATCGAGCCGGTGAAAGACGAATAACTTTTGACTACCTCATTATAAGAGGACAGAGGAGAATTAAAATGTCGCAGAAAGTAGTTGGATATGTGAGATTCCAGGTCCCTGCGGGCCGGGCCACTCCGGCGCCCCCCGTGGGTCCCGCCCTTGGTCAGTACGGCGTCAACATCGGCCAGTTCACCAAGGACTTCAACGAGCGCACCAAGGGCGACATGGGCATGATGATCCCCGTGGTCATCACCGTCTACGCCGACCGCAGCTTCACCTTCATCACCAAGACCCCGCCCGCGGCCCTGCTCATCAAGAAGGCCTGCGGCATCGAGACCGCCTCCGGCGTGCCCCAGCGGGACAAGGTGGCCACGATCTCCAAGGAAGACCTGCGGAAGATCGCGGAGCAGAAAATGCCCGACCTCAACTGCACCAGCATTGAGTCGGCCATGAGCATGATCGCCGGCACCTGCCGGAGCATGGGCGTTCTGGTGGGCGAGTGATTCGCCCCATATGTGGGAGGAAAACTTCCGCTTAACCACATTTTTTGGAGGAAAATTTGAATGTTCAGAGGCAAGAATTATAAAGAGAGCGCCAAGCTCTTTGACAAGCAGACCGTATACGATCCCCAGGAGGCCTTCGACCTGGTGTGCAAGACCAGCAAGGCCAAGTTCGACGAGACCGTCGAGCTGCACGTGAAGCTGGGCGTGGACGGCCGTCACGCCGACCAGCAGGTCCGCGGCGCCATCGTGCTGCCCCACGGCACCGGCAAGAGCCGCACCGTGCTGGTGTTCTGCAAGCCCGAGCGCGAGGAAGAGGCCAAGGCCGCCGGCGCCGACTTCGTGGGCGGACAGGACATGGTCCAGAAGATCCAGGGCGAGAACTGGTTCGGCTTCGACGTGGTCATCGCCACCCCCGACATGATGGGCGTGGTGGGCCGTCTCGGTAAGGTGCTGGGCCCCAAGGGCCTGATGCCCTCCCCCAAGGCGGGCACCGTCACCCCCAACCTGACCCAGGCCATCCACGAGGTGAAGGCCGGTAAGATCGAGTACCGCCTGGACAAGACCAACATCATCCACTGCCCCATCGGCAAGGTGAGCTTCGGTCCGGAGAAGCTGCAGGAGAACTACGACGCGCTGATCGGCGCCATCGTGAAGGCCAAGCCCGCCGCGGCCAAGGGCCAGTACATCCGCAGCTGCGTCACCGCCACCACCATGGGCCCCGGCATCAAGGTCAACGCCCAGAAGGGACTGTAAGAGAGTCGTTTGAAACGCAAAGCGCCCCCGCCGTTATCGGCGGGGGCGCTCGCTGTTTTTATTCCTTGTTGACGCCGGGTCAGTCGTCGTCCCAGTCGTCATCGTCCCAGTCGTCGTCCCGATCGTGGTCGTCATCCCAGTCATTGTCATCGTCGTCCCAGTCCCAGTCGTCGTCATAGCGGCCGTCCTGGGACGCGCCGGAGGAGGCCGTCCCGCTGGGCTGGGCGCTGCTGGCGCTGGTACGGACGTCGTCGTCCCGGTCCCGCTCGTGGTCCAGGATGGAGCCGGTGGCGCCGTCCACGGTGTACTCGTACTCGTAGCCGCCGGCCCGGAACCCGATCTCGTACTCCAGCCGGCCGTCGTCATAGTCCCGCTGGCACGTCAGCCGGGTGACCTGGCTCTCGCTCAGCCCGGCGTGGGCCAGAGCCGCCGCCTTGGCCGCGGCCTCTCCCACATCGCCGCTGTCCGCGGCGGGGCCGGGGGAGACCGGCGCGGTGACGGAGGTCTCGGTGCGGGGACCGGGCTCCCGTTCGCTGCTGAGGATGTCGCCGGTGGCGGCGTCGATCTCGTACTCGTACGAATATCCGCCGTCCGTGAACCGCACGTCCCAGTGGAGCCGTCCGTCGTCCCAGTCCTGCCGGACCACGGCGGCGGTGCCTTCCGGCGCCCCCGCGTCCGACAGGGCGATGGCCTCAGCCTCGGCCTCGGTGACGGCCACGGTGTCCTGGGGCAGCGCCGGGCCGGGTGTCAGCACCCCGGGCAGGTCGATGCCCTGGATGACCTCGCCGGTGAAGGCGTGCACGCCGTAGTCGTACTCCCTGCCGTCCACGATCAGCTCCACCTCGTAATAGGGCACCCGCTCGTCCAGCTCCGGGTCCACCTCGGCGTAGGGGGCGCTGTCCCCGGTCAGGCCCGCATAGTCCAGCACCGCCTGGAGCGCGGCGTCACGGCCGATGGGCATGTCCGGCGCGCCGATCTTGATCAGATCCCGCAGCTCCTCCACGCTCAGGGCGGCCAGCTCGTCGAAGGACAGCTCCCCGTTCAGCGCCAGGACCTGGTCGATCAGACTGGCCTTGCCGGTGGAGATGCTGTTTTGCCGGGCCCGGGCGTCCAGCTCGGCGTTGGCGGCCACGCTCTGGCTCAGCACCGAGACCTTGTTGGCGGCGGTCTGGAGCACCCCGTCCACGGAGGCCACCAGCTCCTGCTGGAGCCGGGCGCCCCGGTCGGCGTCGCTGTCCTCCACGGAGATGAGAATGGCGCTGTCCAGCTGGTCCAGATAGCCGCTGCGCACCAGCGCCCCCACGATGGCGTTCACCGCCACGTCCAGCTTGGCGCCCTGCAGATCTTTGCCGCCGTCCATATCCGCCAGGACGGTCCGGCCTTCCTCGTTGAGCCCGGCGCAGGACAAAACCTTCTCGCTGCGGTTCACCTCCAGCTGGATGCTGGGGTTCACGTCCAGACTGACCACGGAGGCCACGGCGTAGGCCCGCTGGTAGAATATCCCGCCGCCGCCGGCGAGGAGCACCAGCGCCAGGCACGCGGCGATCAGCCCCTTCCAGGGCTTGCGTTTGACCGATTTTTTCGCTTCGTTCATAGGTATGACCGTTCCTTTCCCCGTCCCACAGCGGGAGAGGACGTCCTGCACGTCGTCGGGAGCGGTCTGGTCCACGGCGGTCTTCAGCCGCTGCAGCAGTTCCCGGTCGGTCATGGCGCGTCATCTCCTTCCAAGTGGGTGCGCAGTTTTTTCAGCGCCCGGTGATATTTTGACAGGACGGTGGGCAGGGGCAATTGCAAAAGCTGGCCGATCTCCCGGTGCTTCAGCCCGGCGGCGGCGTGGAGCAGCACGATCTGCCGCTCTTCGTCGGCGAGAAGGTCCAGCGCCGCCCCCAGGGCGGCCCGGTCCTCCGCCCCGAGACCGGGGGCGGACAGTCTGTCCGCGGCCCCGTCGTCTATGGGTTCGGTCCGGCCGCTTTGGCGCAGACGGGCCAGGGCCATGTTCCGGGTGACGGTGAGGATCCAGGCCATGGGCGTGCCCTGCGGCCGATAGCCGGGGGCGCTGTCCCAGATGCGGACGAACACGTCCTGGGTCACATCCTGGGCGTCCTGGACGTTGCGGAGGATGCCCAGGGCCAGGGCGTATACCGCGCTCCGGGCGGCGGCGTAAAGCGCCGCCAGCGCATTCGGGTCGCCCTGGGCGATTCCGGCCAGGAGCGTCTCCAGGCGGGCCCTGTCCGGGGACTGATCCAAAGGTTTTGCCGTTCCCAACTGCATACTGCTGTTTTCTCCTGTCATATAAGGAACGCGGGGGAAAGGGGTTTTATTGCGGGGGTGCAAAATTTTTTTCGCCGGAGGCGGGGCCTCCGGCGCGGGTTTAAGAAGAGGTACCCTCGGGGACGGCCTCCCCGAAGGTGACGGTGACGGTGAGATAGTCTCCGTCCCGGCAGACGGTCAGCACCGCCTGGTCCCCGGCGCTGTAGCCCCGGATGGCGGCCACCAGATCGTCGGCGCCGGAGACGGGGGTGCTGTCCACGGCGGTGATCACGTCCCCAGCCCGCAGCCCCGCCTCCTGGGCGGCGCTGCCCTCCTGGACGGAGGCCACGTAGGCCCCCGGGTCCCGGCGGTAATACTGGGCGACGGCGGGAGTGAAGGTGTTGTCCAGCACCAGGCCCAGATAGGCCTTGCCGGAGACATATCCCCTGGTGATGAGCTCATTGGCGATGGCACAGGCGTCGTCGGCGGGGATGGCGAAGCCCAGCCCCTCCACGCCGCTGGCGGCGTACTTGGCAGTGACCACGCCGATGACCTGGCCGTAGACGTTGTAGACCGGTCCGCCGGAGCTGCCGTGGTTCACGGCGGCGTCGAACTGGAACATGTTCACCGTGATGTTGGCCTCGGTGGCGATCTGCCGGTCCGTGGCGGAGAGGGTCCCCCGGGTCATGGTGTAGGGCAGATCCCCCAGCGGGTCGCCCACGGTGTACAGCCGCTCGCCCACGGCCATCGCGTCCGGGTCCCCCAGGGGCGCCGGGGTCAGGCCCTCGGCCTCGATCTTCAGCACCGCCAGGTCGCTGTCCGACTCCGTGCCCGCCACCTGGGCGGAATAGACGGCGCCGTCGTAGGTGGTCACGGTGATGGGCAGGCCCCGCCGGTATCCGTTCTCAATCACATGGTAGTTGGTGAGGATATAGCCGTCGCCGGTGACGATGAACCCGGAGCCGGCGTCGATGATATACCCGTCGGTGGAGGACACGCCCACCACCTGGCCGCAG
This sequence comes from uncultured Oscillospiraceae bacterium, assembly GCA_947626495.1. GTDB lineage: Bacteria > Bacillota > Clostridia > Oscillospirales > Oscillospiraceae > CAJOIG01. The sequence continues at coordinate 19,219 of CANQSJ010000024.1, forward strand.
GCGGCGGCGTAGATCTCCTCCGCCGGGACGGGCTGGGCGTCCGCGGGGGCCGCGGCGACGGCCAGGGGCCCCTCCGGGTCCTGGGCCTGGCTGACCTGGGCGTAGATCTCGTCGGAGATGGCGTCCTGCGCCTCCTGGCGGGCCTCCCGCCGGTCCCGGCTGAGAAGATACAGCCCGCAGATGCCGATGACGCCGGCGCCGATCACCGCCGCCAGGCACAGCGCCAGCAGCGCCCGGATGCCGATCTGGCCCCGGTGGCGGTCGCAGGGCTCCCCGTCGGTGTAGTACCGGGCCGGGTTATAGCCATAGGAGGCCCCGCCCTCCCGGGGGGCGGAGCGGTAATAGGCGTCGCTGTACGCCGACCGATCCCTTTCCGGGCGGACGATATGATATTCCGATTCCTCCTGGCCGAAGGGCCGCCGATCACTGTCGCCTGACACGACTTGCCTCCCACGGAGCGATGTTTCTGCTCTGTGGATTATAGTAATACTTTTTTTCGAGAAAATTGTTAACAGTTTGAAAAACCGCAGGGGCGGCCGCGGCCGATGGGGGCGACAGCGCTCAGTCCCGGCGCATTTTTGCCGCGAACACCGCCGCCGCGGCGATGAGCGCCGCCATGGCAAAGCCGGCCACCGGCCACAGATGATCCAGTCCCCCGGCCGGCTCCCCCCGGAGGGCGGCCCGGCCCAGCTGGACCGCGTGCAGGAAGGGGAGGGCGCGGGCCAGATCCTCAAACCAGCCGCCCACCAGGGACAGATCGAACCAGGTGCCGGACAGCCAGGCGGTCAGGTTGGTCAGCAGCGCCCCGCACAGGCCGCCCACCTGCCGGTCGGTGAGCACCGTCCCGGCCAGCAGCCCCAGTCCGATGAAGAACAGTCCCGCCGGCAGCGCCGCCAGCAGAGCCCACAGGACGTGGACCGTGGCCGGCAGCCCCAGGCACAGCGCCGCCAGATAGCATGCGGCGCTCTGGGCCAGGCCCATGGGCAGCAGGGGTAGGGCATAGCCCAGAATGTAATCCCCGGCGGCCAGCGGTGTGGTGTACAGCCGCTGGAGGAAGCTGGAGCTCCGGTCCCGGGCGATGAGGGTGGCGGCAAACAGGGTGATGAACGACTGGCCGAACACCGCCACCCCCGGGGTCAGGCTCTCCAGGGTGAACAGCGCCACCGGCACATTTCTCTGGATGGCCGTCAGCAGAAACAGCAATATCAGCGGAAAGCCCAACCCGAATATCACGGTCAGCGGGTCCCGCAGGATCTCCCGGGCCGTCCGCCGGGCGAGGATCAAGGTCTTCATCGTCCTTCCGCCTCCTTCACGATGGCCAAAAAGGCGTCCTCCAGCCGGTCCGTCCCAGTCCCGGCCAGCAGCTGCGCGGGAGAGCCCGTGCGCAGCAGCCGCCCCGCCGCCATGATCCCCACCCGGTCCGCCAGCGCCTCCGCCTCCTCCATATAATGGGTGGTCAGGATGACGGTGACGCCTTCCAGAGACCGTATTGTCTCCCACAGCGCCGAGCGGGCCAGCACGTCCAGCCCCAGGGTGGGCTCGTCCAAAAACAGCACCTTCGGCCGGGACACCAGGGCCATGGCGATGGAGAGCCGCCGCTGCCAGCCCCCGGACAGCTTTCCCGCCCGGCGGCGCAGCACCTGGCCCAGATCCAGCGCCTCCGTCAGCTCCTTCGCCCGGGCCCGGGCCTGCTCCCGGCCCATGCCGTGGACGCCCGCCATGAACAGCAGATTCTCCTCCGCCGTCAGATTGGGGGCCACCGCCGTCTCCTGGGGAGACAGGCCGATGCGCGCCTTCACCGCCATGGGCTCCTCCGTCACGCTCCGGCCGCCCACCAGCGCCCGGCCCGCCGTGGGCCGGGTCAGGCAGCAGAGCATCCGCACGGTGGTGGTCTTCCCCGCCCCGTTCACCCCCAGCAGGGCGAACCGCTCTCCCGCCGGGACGGCGAGATCCAGGGCCTCCACCGCCGTCAGGGACCCGTACCGCTTGGTCAGCCCCTCCGTCACTACGCCGTCCATATCACGCGCTCCCCTTGGCCCGGAACCGGGCCAGCAGACCCTGGTATACGTCCGTGAGCATGTCGCCGGTCAGCGCCGGGTCCCAGCGGACGTACCCCGTGGCCGCCGTGGCCGCCAGACCGTGGACGAAAAGCCACATCTCCAGGTGGAAAAGCCACGCGGCGTCCTCGTCCAGCCCGGTGCCCGCCATGATGAGCCGGAGCACCCCGGCGTTCTCCGCCCGGTCGTCGGCGGGTTCTTCGCCGGACCGGTCCCGCATATAGAGCCAGCGAAACAGCGCCGGCTCCTCCCGGGCGAAGCGGATGTAGCCCATGCCCACCGCCTTGTAGGGGGGCAGGCCGGCCCCCGCCGCCGGGTCCATGTACCGCTGGGCCGCGGCCTGGGCCGCCGCCAGCACGTCCTGCTCCAGCGCCTGCATGGAGGCGTAGTTGGAGAACACCGGCTGGGTGGAGCAGCCCAGGGCCGCCGCCACCGCCCGGGCGTTCAGCGCCTCCGGGCCGCCGGCGCGGACGATGTCCAGCCCCGCAGCCACGAGCTGTTCCCGGGTGATCTTTGTCTTGGACGCCATAGGGGAGCCTCCTTTAAATAACGTAAGTTATATATCTATTGTTATTATAACCCCGCTCCCCGGCGGTGTCAAGGGCCTTTTGCCCCGCCCGTCATAAAATATCCACAATTTATTTACAGATTCCAGTGGAATTTGCAGGGGGATGGGGATAAATTATAGGCAAACGGGAAACCGTGACCGTTTGATCCACAGGAGGCAGAACCATGAACGACAACGACAGCGATCTTTACAGCGGCGCGCCGGGCTATACGTCCCAGGACGCCTCCGCCCATTACGGCGCGTCCGGCGCCTATGTGCCGCCCTCTCCGGAGCCGGCGCCGGAACGGCGGCGGAAAAAGAGCGGGATGCGGCCGGCGGCGGTGATCGCCCTGTGCCTGGTGTGCTCCGTTCTGGCGGCGGCCCTGGGCGTGGGCGGGTCCTATCTGGTGTTCCGGGGAGAGAACCGGGGCAACGCCCTGCTGGACGAGCCCGCCGCCGTGCCCCAGCTGCCGGAGGGCAGCCAGGATGCCGCCGCCGTCCCGTCGGACGGGGAGACGGCCAACACCGGCGCGGGGGCGGCCATCTATGAGCTGGCGAAAAAGCAGGTGGTGGGCGTGACCTCGGAGATCACCTACACCAACTTCTTCGGCCAGGTCAGCGCTTCCAGCGTGTCCGGCACCGGCTTCATCATCAGCGCCGACGGCTATATTCTCACCAACAACCATGTGATCGAGGACGCCCGCCGGGGCGGCTATGACGTGTCCGTGCTCCTGTATGACGGCACGGAGTATACCGCCGAGATCGTGGGCTATGACCGGGAGAACGACGTGGCCGTGCTGAAGATCGACGCCCAGGGCCTCGACCCTGTGACGCTGGGCAGCGGCGAGGACATCGTGGTGGGCCGGGAGGTCTACCCGGTGGGCAACCCCCTGGGCGAGCTGAACTTCACCATGACCACCGGCATCATCTCCGCCACCGACCGGGCCATCACCACCGACGCCAACAGCGTGCCCATCAGCATGTTCCAGTTTGACGCGGCGGTGAACAGCGGCAACTCCGGCGGGCCGGTGTACGATTCCGAGGGGGAGGTCATCGGCGTGGTCACCGCCAAGACCAGCGCCACCGGCGTGGAGGGGCTGGGCTTCGCCATCCCCATTGAGGACGCCGCCCACATCGCCAACCAGATCCTCCAGTACGGCTATGTCACCGACCGGGCCACCCTGGGGGTGTCCGGCAAGACCATCCCCGCCTCCGTGGCGGAGCAGTACGGTCTGGCGGCGGGGGATCTGATCACCGCCGTGGAAAAGGACAGCCCCGCCGAGCAGGCGGGACTGCAGGTGAACGACATCGTCACCGCCCTGAACGGCCAGGCGGTGGCCGGCTCCACGGAGCTGACGGGCATGGTCCGCTCCTACGCGGTGGGGGACACGGTGGAGCTCACCGTCTGGCGCAGCGGCACCGTCCTGACCCTGACCGCCACCCTGGGGGAGAGCCAGCCGCCGGCGGAGGAGCCCGCCCAGCAGAATCCCCAGCAGGATTATATGGACATGGATGACTTCTTCCGCCAGTTCTTTGACGGCTTCGGCTTTGGGTTCTGAGAGGAAAAAGGAAAAGCCCCGCTCGGCGAGCGGGGCTTTTTTCTGTCTGGGATCAGGGGTCCTTTTTCTCCTGGGGGACGGTATAGACGGGGGCAGTGGAGGCGGCCGCCCGTTCGGCCCGGGCCCGGGCCCGGCGCTTGGCGCCGCGCCGCACCAGCAGGATGACGATCAGGGCGATCACCGCCGCCAGCAGCAGCCACAGCCACCCGTAGGCCAGGGCCACGGCGATGTTTTCCATCCCGGCGATAAAACCGTTCAGGCCGCTTCTCAGCGCCGCCAGCAGACGGCTTCCGAAGCCCTGGGCCGGCTCCTCCACGTTGCTGAGCCGGTACACCTCCCGCAGATACACGTTGACGGTGGAGTAGGCCACCAGGGCGTCATAGTGGCCGATCTCCCCGGTGAGCCGGTCGATGGTCTCCTCGGTCTCGGCGAGGGCGCTCTCGATGGCGATGATGTCCTCCATGCTCTCCGCCCGGCCCAGCAGCTCCTGCAGCCGCTCCAGCTTGGCCTGCTGGGTCTGCAGCCGCCCGGCGGTGTCGTAATAGACCTCGCTGACGTCGTCGGCGTATTCATAGAGGCTCAGAAGATGGCACGCCTCGCCGGCCCGGTCCAGGAAGGCGCGGTAATTCTCCGCGGGCACCCGGACGGTGTAACTGCCGGAGCGGTAGCTGCCGCCGTTGGAGAGGCTGCTGGATTCGTAGTACCCGCCCAGCTGCGCCGTCAGATCGGCCAGGGCCTGCACCGCCCCGTCGAAGTCGGTGGACTCCAGATCCAGCTCGGCGGAGTAGATGATCTTGGCGTCCTGCTGAGGGAGGGAGGGTATATCCGTGCCGGCGCCGCTGTCGGCGAGCGACTCCTCGGCGACCTCGGCCGACGACGCGTCCCAGTAGTCCATGGGCGCGGCCTGGGTCGCGGGGCCGGCGGCTGAGTCGGCGCCCTTCGCGCTGCCGCCGCAGCCGGTGAGGAGGCTAGCTGCCAGCAGGAAGACCATGAGCCAGAGGAGAGGTTTCTTTTTCATCGCAAGTCCCATCCTTTCTATTGTCCTGTGGTACCTGTCAGACGCCGGCGGGGAAGAAAAGTTCCCGCCGCCGGATAAAAACAGACGGCCCGGAGGCCGTCTGTCAAAATACCGGTTCAGCGCTCACTCGCCCTGCTCGTCGGAGATCATGCCGTAGCCGCCGTCGTTGCGCTTGTACACCACGGCGAACGCCCCGTCCTCGTTCTGGTTGCGGAAGGCGAAGAAGGAGTGGCCCAAAAGGTCCATCTGCATGGCGGCCTCCTCCGGGCTCATGGGCTTGATGGCGAAGTGCTTGGAGCGGATGATCTTGTACTCGGGGGTCTCCTCGTCTTCCTCGGGCATGACCTCGGGAGAGGAGCTGCGCTCAAAGGCGCCCTCCCGCAGACGCTTCTCCAGGCGGGTCTTGTTCTTGCGCACCTGCCGCACCAGGGCGGCGCAGGCGGAGTCGATGGAGGCATACATGTCGCTGGTGGTCTCGGTGACGCGGTAGAACATACCGTTGTTACGGATGGTCACCTCGACGGTGTAGCGGCCCCGCTCGGCGCTGAAGGTGACGGACGCGTCGCTCTCGGTGCGGAACAGCTTGTCAATCTTGCCGACCTTCTTTTCCGCATAATCCCGCAGCGCGTCGGTCGCCTCAAATTTTCTGCCGGTAAAAGTGAATGTCATAACGCATTCCCTCCTTTGTGAAAATTGTACCACAGTTTTCCGGCCGGCACAATAGCCATTTATGAGATTTTTCCAATCCCGGAGCCAAAAAGTGCCAGGCGGGCGGGGGAAAAGCGCGCGGGCGCTCTTGACTTTGGCCGAAACCGTGATAGAATGAAATGGAAGAATTTCATAAGCCTTATCAAGAGTGGCGGAGGGACCGGCCCTGTGAAGCCCGGCAACCTGTGCGAGAGCAAAAGGTGCCAAATCCGGCGGTTTAGTATCGAAAGATAAGACACACTGTTCTGTACCCGCCGAAATCCGGCGGGCGCTTTTTTTGACCGCCAGAGCGGGAAATCTATGCAAAGGAGAATTGCTATGGGACATTATCTGTTCACCTCCGAGTCTGTCACAGAGGGACATCCGGATAAGATCTGCGACCAGATCGCGGACGCCATCCTGGACGCCATCCTGGCCCAGGATTCCGAGGGCCATGTGGCCTGCGAGTGCGCCACCACCACCGGCCTGGTGTACGTGATGGGAGAGATCACCACCAGCTGCTATGTGGACATCCCCCACATCGCCCGCGAGGTGCTGCGGGACGTGGGCTATGACCGGGCCAAATACGGCATGGACTGCGACACCTGCGCCGTGGTCACCTCCATCAACGAGCAGTCGCCGGACATCGCCATGGGCGTGAACGAGAGCCGGGAGAAAAAGGACGGCGGCGAGGCGGAGGAGCTGCAAAACGGCGCCGGCGACCAGGGCATGATGTTCGGCTACGCCTGCGACGAGACGCCGGAGCTGATGCCCCTGCCCATCAGCCTGGCCCACAAGCTGGCCCGCCGGCTGGCCCAGGTCCGCAAGGATGGCACCCTGCCCTACCTGCGGCCCGACGGGAAGACCCAGGTCACCGTGGAGTATGACGAGACGAACCGCCCTGTCCGGGTGGACACGGTGGTAGTCTCCGCCCAGCACGCCCCGGACGTGGAGCAGGAGCAGATCCGGGAGGACATCATCCGGGAGGTCATCAGCCCCGTCATCCCCACCGGCTTCGACCAGGGGGACATCAAGTACTACGTCAATCCCACCGGCCGCTTCGTGGTGGGCGGGCCCCAGGGCGACTCCGGCCTCACCGGCCGGAAGATCATCGTGGACACCTACGGCGGCAGCGCCCCCCACGGCGGCGGCTCCTTCTCCGGCAAGGACCCCACCAAGGTGGACCGCTCCGGCGCTTACGCCGCCCGCTGGGTGGCCAAGAACATCGTGGCCGCCGGTCTGGCCAGCCGCTGCCAGGTCCAGATTGCCTACGCCATCGGCGTGGCCAACCCGGTGAGCGTGAACGTGACCACCTTCGGCACCGGCAAGGAGTCGGACGAGACGCTCCAGAAGGCCGTGATGCAGGTGTTCGACCTGCGGCCGTCGGCCATCATCCGGGACTTGGAGCTGCGCTCCCCCATCTACCGGCAGCTGGCCGCCTACGGCCATATCGGCCGGGAGGATCTGGACGTGGCCTGGGAGCGCACCGATAAGGCCGAGGCCCTCAAGGCCGCCATCCCCGAGCCCAAGGAGGCTATGGTCCCCTCCGCGCCGGAGGCGAAAAAGCGTCCCTGGTGGAAATTCTGGGGCAAGAAATAATCTGCGTAAAGACAAGGAGAACGAGCATGAGCACCATTAAAGACATAACCCTGGCCCCCTCCGGCGAGAAGAAGATCGCCTGGGTGGAGCGGAACATGCCCCTTTGCCGCTCCATCGGGGAGGAGTTTGAGAAGACCAAGCCCTTCGCCGGGCTGAAGGTGACGCTGTCCCTGCATCTGGAGGCCAAGTCCGCCTTCCTGAGCCGGGTGCTGGCCCGGGGCGGCGCCGAGATGCACATCACCGGCTCCAACCCCCTGTCCACCCAGGACGACGTGGCCGCCGCCCTGGCCGCGGGCGGGATGGATGTGAACGCCTTCCATGGCTGCACCCCCGAGGAGTATGACGCCAACATCGACAAGGCCCTGTCCGTGGGGCCGGACATCATCATCGACGACGGCGGCGACCTGGTCCACCGGGTGCACACCAAGTACACCCACCTGCTGCCCCGGATCATCGGCTCCTGCGAGGAGACCACCACCGGAATCATCCGCCTGAAGCAGATGGCAAAGGCCGGCACGCTCCGGTTCCCCGCCATGCTGGTGAACGACGCCGACTGCAAGCACCTGTTCGACAACCGCTACGGCACCGGCCAGTCCGTCTGGGACGGCATCATGCGCACCACCAACCTGATCGTGGCGGGCAAGGACGTGGTGGTGGCCGGCTACGGCTGGTGCGGCAAGGGCGTGGCCATGCGGGCCAAGGGCCTGGGCGCCCGGGTCACCGTCACCGAGGTGGACCCCATCCGGGCCATTGAGGCGGTGATGGACGGCTTCACCGTGCTGCCCATGGCCGAGGCGGCGAAGATCGGCGACATCTTCTGCACCGTCACCGGCTGCGAGCACGTCATCACCGCGGAGCACTTCCCCCTGATGAAGGACGGCGCCATCCTCACCAACGCCGGCCACTTCGACGTGGAGGTGGATATGCAGGCGCTGAACGACTGCGCCCTGTCCAAGTATGAGGCCCGGCACAACATCGACGGCTACCGTCTGCCCAACGGGAAGACCATCTTCGTCATCGCCGAGGGGCGGCTGGTGAATCTGGCCTCCGGCGACGGCCATCCGGCGGAGATCATGGACATGAGCTTCGCCATCCAGGCCCTGGCCGCCAAGTATCTGGTGGACAACCGGGGCAAGCTGGCGCCTGGCGTTTACCCCGTTCCCCGGGAGATCGACGAGGCCGTGGCCCGGCGGAAGCTGGACACCCTGGGCATCGCCATCGACACCCTCACCCCGGAGCAGCGGGACTATCTGGGCGTGTAAACAGGCCATAAAGACTGAGAGCGGGTATAACGGCGTGTCGCCGCTATACCCGCTCGTTTGTTTTTCGTGGGATCTCAGGACAGCGTCTGCCGGGCGGTCATCCCCGCCACGAAGGCCTCGCTCTTCGCGGTCAGCTCCACCCAGGCGGGGCGAAACCCGCTCCGGACAGCGTTGCGCACCGACCGGATGTTGGACCAGGCGGCGCAGTAAAAGGGCACCTTCCCCCGGGCCAGGATCTCCAGCGCCAGACGGCTGGTGAGGGCCGAGGCCACGCCCTGCCGCCGGTAGCCGGGCAGCACGTCCACGCCGATCTGCCACATGCCGTCGCAGTCGGCGGAGCAGCCCGCCAGGCCGATGAGCCGGCCGCCGTCGTATGCCCCCAGCGCCAGCACGTCCAGCTCCCCCCGCTTTTCGCACAGCGCGTTGCTCCACTCCGCGGTGTAAAGCCCGGCGAAATCCTTCGGATACAGCGTCCGCACCGCATAGGGGCAGTCCAGCGGCCGCAGCGCCGTCAGGTCCGGGAGAAAGTACTCCGCCATGAAGCACAGCCGCAGCCCCTCCGGCCGCAGGGCGTCGTCCAGCACGTGAAGCGCCGGCGTCTCGAAGCAGCGCTCCGGCGGGAAGCGGCCGATGTAGTCCGTCACCGCGGCCCGGCAGCCCTCGCCGACGGAGGCGACCACGTTGTTCCCGTAGGAGACAAGATTGCAGGCGAAGGGCAGCTCCAGATATTTTCGGGCGCCGGGGTCCGTCCGGGAGGCGACGACGATGTTTTCGCTCCGCAAAAAGTCCTCCGGCGCGCAGCTTAAGTCCACCGCCGACTGGCGCAGGGCGATTTGGAGAATGTCCGCGTTGGTGAAGTCCATGGCAGCTCCTGAAACAGCAAGTTTACAGCCATTATAGCATAAGGAAAACTCTTTTTCCAGAGACGAAAGGACGCGGGAGAGCTCCCGCGCCCTTTTTGCTTTTTAGCCGGCGGCGGTGCCGTCCAGCAGGCCCGCGGCCCGGAGATTGGCCAGCAGGGTGTTCAGTGCGGTGGCCACCTCCTCCGTGGTGGCCGTGGCCGGGGCGGCGATGTCCGCCACGGCGGCCGCCGGGGTCGCCGGTGCGCCGGCAGGTCCGGTGGGGCCCGTAGGACCAGTGGGTCCGGTCGGCCCAGTGGGACCAACGGGGCCGGCAGGGCCCGCAGCACCCGTCGCGCCGGTGGCGCCTGTAGCCCCCGCAGGGCCAACAGGACCAGTGGGACCAGTCGGTCCAGTGGGTCCGGTGGGACCGGCAGGACCCGTCGCCCCCGTCGCGCCGGTAGCGCCTGTAGCCCCCGCGGGGCCGATGGGACCGGAAGGGCCAGTCGGCCCAGTAGGACCGGCAGGGCCAATGGGGCCGGCAGGGCCCGCAGCACCCGTCGCGCCGGTGGCGCCTGTAGCCCCCGCAGGGCCAACAGGACCAGTGGGAC
>CANQSJ010000025.1 GCA_947626495.1 uncultured Oscillospiraceae bacterium
GCCGTCAGGGTCGGAGCCTGAGCCGCAAGCGCGGGTACACAGAGGCTCAGCACCATGACCAAGGCCAGGAGCATACTCAGCGTTCTTTTCATTTCCTGCTTCCTTTCTTGTCATTCAAAATTCCGTTTATCCGGCATAAACCGGTCGGTGAAGGGACGCCGACAGTACTCGCCCGCGGCCCACACACCGCGGGCTTTCCTGCCGAGACAAGAAAAAGCGGTGCAGGATTCATCATCCTACACCGCAAAAAGCACATAGCACAGCCTCCAACCAGCATTCGCCCCTTGTAAAAAAGTGGGTGAACAGGTATAATGAGGCGGGCGCAGAGATTCTGCTGTGTGGGAGGGTCGACTCCTGCATAGGGGCTTGGGGTGTTGCAGCACCCCAGGTCCTGCCTTTGACTGTCTCGTGGCGATATTATATAGTATGAGAATGTATAATGCAAGAGAAATTTCCAAAGACATGGAAAAAAACAGCACAAAAATGGCCGGGAACAGACGTTCCCGGTCCGTTTTTTTCGCCGCACGGCCGTCACAGATCCGCCAGCCGCCGCAAAATGGCCGCGTCCGCGGGGCAGAAATCGTAGCCGGGGATCTCCGCCGGGGTGATCCAGGCCAGGGCGTTGTGCTCCAGCCGCTTCGGCTCTCCGGCGGCGATGCGGGCGCGGAAGAGGGTGAGGCGGACCGTGATGTCCGGGTAGGCGTGGGTCAGCTCCATGAATACGTCCCCCACGTCCACCAGGATGTCCAGCTCCTCCCGGCACTCCCGGACAAGAGCCTGGGCCTTCGTCTCCCCGGGCTCCACCTTTCCGCCCACGAATTCCCACAAAAGCCCCCGGGCCTTGTGCGCCGGGCGCTGGCAGATGAGAAACCGGTCCCCGTCCCAGATCAGCGCCGCCACGACATCGACCATGCGCCGCACCTCCGTTCACTGCTGATACTATTATAACATACCGCGCATTGAAAATCACGCCCCCGGGGGATATAATGCGGGTAAAGATTGGTTCCCGGGAGGTTTGAGATGGACCAAAGGAAAAATGACCCCGCCGCCATCCGGGTCCGGGGCGCGCGGGTGCACAATCTGAAGGGCGTGGATGTGGACATCCCCCTCCACCGGGTGGTGGGCATCGCCGGGGTGTCCGGGTCGGGCAAATCCTCCCTGGCCCTGGGGGTGCTGTACGCGGAGGGCTCCCGGCGGTATCTGGAGAGCCTGAGCACCTATACCCGCCGGCGGATGACCCAGGCGGCCGCCGCCCAGGTGGATGAGGTGCGGTATATCCCCGCGGCGCTGGCGCTGCATCAGCGGCCGGGTGTGCCGGGCATCCGCAGCACCTTCGGCACCTCCACGGAGCTTTTAAACTCCCTGCGGCTGATGTTCTCCCGGCTGGCCAGCCACCGGTGCCCCAACGGCCACTATCTGCCGCCCACCCTGGATGTGGCGGCGGAAAAGCCCATGTTCTGTCCTGTGTGCGGCGAGCGGGTGATCCCGCCGGGGGCGGAGATGCTGGCCTTCAACAGCCAGGGGGCGTGCCCCACCTGCGGCGGCACCGGCACGGTGCGCACGGTGGACCGCTCCACCCTGGTGCCGGACGAGAGCCTCACCATCGACCAGGGGGCGGTGGCGCCCTGGAACAGCCTCATGTGGTCGCTGATGACCGACGTGTGCCGGGCCATGGGGGTGCGCACGGACGTGCCCTTCTCCCAGCTCACTGACGCCGAGCGGGACATCGTGTTCAACGGCCCGGCGGAGAAAAAGCACATCCTCTATCGCTCCAAAAAGACGGAGGAGTTCGCGGAGCTGGATTTCACCTACTTCAACGCGGTGTACACCGTGGAGAACGCCCTGGCCAAGGTGAAGGATGAAAAGGGCATGAAGCGGGTGGAGAAGTTCCTCCGGCAGGACGTGTGCCCCGACTGCGGCGGCACGCGCCTGTCCGACGCCGCCCGGGCGCCGCTGCTGCGGGGGATCTCCCTGGCCGACGCCTGCAAAATGACCCTCTCGGAGCTGATGGAGTGGGTCCGGGGCGTGCCGGCGTCCCTGCCCGAGGCGATGCGGCCCATGGCGGAGAGCATCTGCGGGGCGTTTGAGAACACCGCCCGGCGGCTGGCGGATCTGGGGCTGAGCTATCTCACCCTGGACCGGGCCGCGTCCACCCTGTCCACCGGGGAGCGGCAGCGCGCCCAGCTGGCCCGGGCGGTGCGCAACCGGACCACCGGGGTGCTGTATGTGCTGGACGAGCCCTCCATCGGGCTGCACCCGGCCAATCTGACGGGGCTGGCCGGAGTGCTGGAGGATCTGGTGGCCGACGGCAACTCCATCGTGCTGGTGGACCACGACGTGAACGTGCTGGCCCGGGCGGACCACATCGTCGAGCTGGGCCCCGGGGCGGGGGCGGAGGGCGGCCGCGTGATCGCCCAGGGCACCGTGGAGCAGCTCATCGCCGACCCCGCGTCCCGGATCGGGCCCTATCTGGCCCCGGACACGCGGACCGTGCTGCGCACGCGCGTCCCGGCGGAGCAGGTCTTCCGCCTGGGCGCCGTCACCATGACCACCGGCCCCATCCATACGGTGCGGCCGCTGACCGTCTCCTTCCCCAGGGGCCGGCTCACGGCGGTGACGGGGGTGTCCGGCTCCGGCAAGACCACCCTGGTGCTGGAGAGCCTCATCCCGGCGCTGACGGCCGCGGCGGCGGGCGCGCCCCTGCCGGAGCATGTGCGGTCCGTGGACGCGCCGGGCATCCGCCAGGCCAAGCTCATCGACGCCACGCCCATCGGCATCAACGTGCGCTCCACCGTGGCCACCTACGCGGACGTGCACGACGAGCTGCGCAAGGTGTTCGCCCGCACGGCGGACGCCCGGGCCGCAGGGTATAAGGCGGGGGACTTCTCCTACAACACCGGCTCACTGCGCTGTCCCACCTGCGACGGCACGGGCAGCATCAGCCTGGACGTGCAGTTTTTGCCGGATGTGGACATCCCCTGTCCCGACTGCGGCGGCAGCCGCTATGGCCGGGCGGCCTTCGATATCCGCCGGGAGCGGAAGGACGGGACGCGGCACAGCCTGCCCGCGCTGATGGCCATGAGCGTGGACGAGGCGCTGGCCGCCTGCGACGATCTGAAGACGGTGCGCAGCCGTCTGGCGGTGCTCCACGACGTGGGGCTGGGGTACCTCACCCTGGGGGAGGCCACCCCGGGGCTGTCCGGCGGCGAGGCTCAGCGGCTGAAGCTGGCCAGCGAGATGGGCCGGGGCCAGGCCGATACCCTGTTCGTGTTCGACGAGCCCACCATCGGCCTGCACCCGCTGGATGTGGCCAGCCTGATGGAGGTCTTCCAGGCCCTCATCGACCAGGGCGCCACGGTGATCGTCATCGAGCACGACCTGGATCTGATCCGCAACGCCGACTATGTGGTGGACATGGGCCCCGGCGGCGGCGCGGAGGGCGGCCGCATCGTGGCGGCGGGCACGCCGGACCAGATCCGCGCCTGTCCGGAGAGCGTCACCGGCCGGTATCTCTGACCGGCGGCAGGGCCGTCCGCAGGCGGAAAAAGTTGTTATGTAAATGATAATATGTAAACTAAATTATGTAAATTCAATTCTTTTTCCACCGGCGAAATCTCCCTCTTGACGTATTAATAAAGTGTGATATGATAGGAGGCCGGCGGCCGGCGACGGCCAATACGCGAGGGAGGCTCTCCATGGAGACGGCACAGAAAAATCAGATCGTCGAGGGGGTCATCTGGAAGCAGCTGCTGATCTTTTTCTTTCCCATTCTGATCGGCTCCTTCTTCCAGCAGCTATACAACACCGTGGACACGATCATCGTGGGCCAGTACGTGGGAAAGCAGGCGCTGGCCGGCGTGGGCAGCACCGGCACGGTCATCAACCTCTGGCTGGGATTTTTCGTCGGCCTGGCCGGCGGCGCGTCGGTGATCATCTCCCAGTACTACGGCGCGGCGGACCGGGACGGGCTTTCCAAGGCGGTGCACACCTCCATCGCCCTGGCCCTGGTCGGGGGCGCGGTGCTGTCGGCGGTGGGCCTCGCCACCGCCCGCGTCTCTCTGGAGATCCTGGACGTGGCGGAGGAGGTCATGGACGAAGCCATGACCTACATCACCGTGTTCTACTGCGGCATGATCGCCACGGTGATCTATAACGTGGGCACCGGCATCCTCCGGGCCATCGGGGACTCCAAGCGGCCGCTGTACATCCTCATCGCCTGCTGCGTGGTGAACATCGTGCTGGATCTGCTGTTCGTGGTGGCCTTCCACTGGGACGTGTTCGGCGTGGCCCTGGCCACGGTGATCGCCCAGGTGGTGAGCGCGGTGCTGGTGATGGCCCGGCTCATGACCGTCCGGGAGGCATACCAGGTACATCTGCGGCAGATCCGCTTTTACGGCTCCACCCTGAAAAAGGTGGTGCAGCTGGGTCTGCCCACCGGGATGCAGTCTGTGCTCTACTCCATCTCCAACCTGGTGATCCAGGCGGCGGTGAACTCCTTCGGCACCGACGCCATGGCCGGGTGGGCGGCGGTGAGCCGCATCGACGGGTTCGTATGGATGGTCATGAGCGCCTTCGGCATCTCCGTGACCACCTTCGTGGGCCAGAACTTCGGCGCCGGCCGCTATGACCGGGTGCTGCGGGGCACCAAGGTGTGCCTGGCCATCACCGCGGGGACCACGCTGGCCCTTACGGCGGTGGAGCTCGTCTTCGCCGGGCCGCTGCTGCGGATCTTCACCGGCGACGCGGAGGTGGTGGCCATGGGCGTCACCTTCGTGCGGGTGTGGGCCCCGGCCTACATCACCTACGTGTTCATCGAGATCTTCTCCGGCGCGGCCCGGGGGGTGGGCGAGGCGCTGCAGCCCATGGTGATCACCATTTTCGGGGTGTGCGTGCTGCGGCTGGCCTGGATCTGGGGCGTGCTGCCCCTGCACCGGACGGAGGCCATGGTGGCGGCCAGCTATCCCGTCACCTGGGGCATCACGGGCGTGGTGTTCATCGTGTACTACCTGCGGATGAACTGGCTGAAGCGGCACATCCCCGCGTGACAGCCCTTTTCAAACAGCGACCCCGGGACGCATGTCCCGGGGTCTTTTGGTTTGTGGAGGATGATTTACGGCAGCTTGATGTCCGTCCAGTCGGACACGTCGCACTGTCCGCAATAGTTCCCCAAAAAATCGTCATTTTCCCCCGCAGCTACTACCGTGCCGTCGGATCTTAGGCCAACTGTGTGGTGGCCGCCCGCAGATACCGCCACGATGTCTGTCCAATCGCCCACGTCGCACTGGCCGTATTCGTTGTCTCCCACAGCCACTACCGTGCCGTCAGAGCGCAGCCCCACTGTGTGCTCTCCCCCTGCGGATACTGCCACAATATTTGTCCAATCAGACATATCGCATTGGCCGTAGAAATTGCGCCCTATAGCCACAACTGTGCCATCTGACTTCAGGCCAACTGTGTGTTGATAGCCGGCAGCCACCGCCACGATATCCGTCCAGCCGGACACGTCCCACAGGCCGTCAAGGTTATACCCCACAGATACCACCGTGCCGTCTGACTTTAGGCCAACTGTATGATTGTTGCCGGCAGTCACTGCCACGATGTCTGTCCAATCGGACACGTCGCACTGACCGTCATCATTATCCCCTACGGCCACAACTGTGCCGTCGGACCTCAGGCCCACCGTATACCCGCCGCCGCCAACCACCGCAACGATATCTGTCCAGCCGGACACGTCGCACCGGCCGTCACCGTTATACCCCACGGCCACCACCGTGCCGTCTGACCTTAGACCTACTGTGTGTTGATAGCCAGTAGCCACTGCCACGATATCTGTCCAGCCGGACACGTAACATTCGCCGTCACCGTTATACCCCACGGCCACCACCGTGCCGTCCGAACGAAGGCCTACCGTGTGGTAGGAGCCAGCCGAGATAGTATGCCTCTCCGCGATTTCATCCCAAAGGTCAAAGCATCTCTCTCGAGCGTCGGAATAATCACCAGCCGTACCAAAGGCCATAGCAGCTCCTGCCTTGTCTCCGTCTGCCAGCAGTTCCTCCGCTACTGCATAAGCTGCAATACTTTTCGCCTCGACCGCTTCTCCCGCCCGCTCGGCGCTGTCGCTGTAATCTCCCAGTACCTCAAAAGCAGCAATAGCTCCATCATAATCCCCCGCTGTCAGCAGCGCCTCCGCATCCGCGTAGGCCGCAGCGTTCTTGGCCTCTGTCGCCTCTTTCATGCGGTCTGCACTATCAGAATAATCCCCCAGCGCCTGAAAGGCCGCGATGGCTTCGTCATAGTCTCCGGCCGTCAATAGCTCTTCCGCCGCGGCATAAGCGGCCGCGTTTTCCGCTTCGGTCTTGGCCTCGACCGCCTCTTCCATGCGTGCGGCGCTGTCCTTGTAGTCGCCCAGTGTCTCGGAAACTTCAATAGCCCCGTCGTAGTCGCCGTTCGCCAGCTTCTCCTCAGCCGCCGCGTAGGCCGGCCCATATTTCGCATCCATCCACTTATCCATGCTGTCGCCAAATCCGGAACCGTTGATCGTGAAGGTGTACTGCTCGGCGCCGAAAGACACGATGCAGCGGACCTCGCTGTCGCCCGCCCGGACCGGCTCCATCAGGTCCATATCCTGGAATGTAAGCTCTCCATTGAGCGTCAGATCATCCGGGCCAAACTGCGCCGTGGCGCCGTCGGACGATTTCACCTTGAGAGTGATGGTCCCGATGAGCACGGCGATGCTGTCCTCCTTGCCGGCAAAGGACATGGCGCTGGTCCCGTCCTCCTTCAAAAGCTTCAGCGTAACTTCCTCCGTGTCGGGGTCGTAGGTGACCCGAGCCGTCAGCTTCCCGTCGGCCGTCGCTCCCTCCCCCGGCTCCGCGGGGAAGAACGCCTGTATGTACTGGCTGCCGGTGGGGTCGCCGAACTCGTCCAGCTTGTCGGCCACCTCCCAGTTGCCGCCGCTCCCGCCGCCGCAGGCGCACAGGGCCAGCAGCAGGCAAAACGTCAGAAAGAAAGCAATAATCCTTTTCATTTTGTTTCTCCTTGATCGGTGAATTCTTCATAGTTGGGGCCAAGGCAAAATGAGCAAGGCTTGGGAAATTGATTGCCGCGCGGCAAATACTCTCTCGCTTCCTGATATGTAGAGAAGATTTTTTTGTTCCCATTCCCGATCATGTTGAGCCTGCACCGCTTATCTGTTGAAGCGGCATTGTGAATCTTGTTGTTACGGATGTTAAGCAGAAATTCCATTGAGTCACTCCCTCTCTCTATTTCTTTCTTTTTTTCACCGCGCACATTTTAGCAACAAAAAAAGTGCGCAGCCGGAGCCGCGCACGAAAAACGCGTCTCCATTTGCTGCCACACAAATTCTTGTTATCCGAAAAGGACGCCAAGACAAGACACGTTTTTGCCGAGAAGCAGAAACGTCCCTTTACGAATAACAATATAGAATTTGTGTGGCAGGTTCAGTATACCACGGGCAAGGCCGCTTTACAAGGGGATCCTGGGGCGGGCCGCCGGTCCCGCTCCCAAAAAATGATCCGCGCCCTCTCCCGTGGGAGAAAGCGCGGATCTTCCCTTGAAAAGCTCGCCTGCGGCGGCCTCACCGAATGGTCACGGTATATGCCTCCAGGATGGGGCCGGCGTCGCCCTCCTCCGGCGCGGCGTGGGACACGGTCACCTCGTCCCCCACATTGAGCACGATCACGTTCCGGTCCTGGGCGGCGGAGACGGCGTAAAACACGTCCTCGCCCTCCAGGCGGATATAGTACCAGCTGGTGCCGTCCAGCACGGCGGAGCGGATCTCCTCCACCCGGCCCTGGCTCTCCGTCAGGCTCTCGGGCAGGCCCGTCTCCTGGACCACGCCCCGCTCGCTGAGCATGTTGATATAGGTCCGCTCGCAGGCGGACACGGTGGCCCCGGTGGCCACGATCTGGTACTGGGCCACGTTCACCATGGCGTAGCTCTTCACCAGGTTGGTGGCGTCCATCAGGGGGATGAAATAGGTGGGCTCCCCGGAGATGTTCAGAAGCAGGGGGAAGGTGGCGGTGTAGCCCAGGTCCTGGACCACGCCCATGGCGGAGGCCCGGGCCGCCGCCTCGGTGGCGCCGGGGGCCACGTAATAGCGGGTCTCCTTGGTGCGCATGTTGCACAGCAGAAAGCCCAGGTTGGACTGGTCCGCGTTGGCGCTGGTGACGCCGGTATAGACGTACACGTCGTCGTTCATGGCGATGTAGTTGTACCCGTCGGTGGTCATGGTCACGTCCCGCTGGCCCAGGATGGAGTTGATGAAGCCCCGGATCAGGGTGCCGTGGTAATCGTACTGCTCCATGATGAGGTCGGGGGTATAGAGGGTGTCCACCCAGGTGGGGACGGTCTCATAGTACTGGCTCTCGCCGGTGACCGCGTCCAGCAGCACCGCGCCCCGGATGTCCCGGCCGCCGAACAGGCCGATGGTCTTCACCAGCCGGGGGGCGATCCACCAGGGGTGGCCGTTCTCGTCGATCTCAAACTCCGGCGTGGAGAACATCATGGTGGGGTACTGGAACCGGAGGTGGCGCATCACGTTGCGGTTCAGCGGCTCGGAGAAGGAGTACTTCATCCCCTCGCTCAGCCGCACCACGTTGGCCTCCTGGGTCACCATGTCCACCACCACGTAGGCGGGCAGGCCGTTCTTGCGGTTGGTGAGCCACTTGAACAGATCCGCGTACCCGATGGGCGCCACCCGCACGGGCCGGCCCTGGTAGTTGATCTGGGTGGAGTCGTTGGAGTACTCGAACTGGCTGACCATGTCGCTGAGGGTGCCCATCTGCCGGTCCCCCAGATAGTTGGCGCTGGTCCGGTCCAGGGTGGGGATCTCGTTGAAGGAGATCTGGGTCACCTCCTGGGCGAAGTCCCCGGTCTGCACGTCCAGCAGCTCCCGGTAGGACGCCGCCCGGAACATGGGGATGGAGATGATCTTGCCGATAAGCGCCGCCGCCAGCACCACGCCCAGCAGTATGCCCACCGGCAGGCAGTTGCGCCGGATGAACGTCAGACCGTCCTTCATCTTCTGCTGGGGCGTGCGCACCACGTTCTCGGCCCCCTCCGTCCGGGTGGAGGTCAGCAGCACGCAGACGATATACACGATGCAAAGGAAGATCAGGAAGGAGTAAAACTCCCCGTCCTGGAAGTTGATGGCGGGCAGCGCCAGATAGAAATACACGGCGCCGGCCAGCAGCGTAACGATGATGCAGAACACCGTCCGGCCCACCCGGCTCTTGGGCAGGATGGATCTCTTCTTATGCTGGTCCATAGCAGTCCCTCCCGTAACGTTCGTTGGTCATCTTTATCATACCACGTCCCGGCCTCCATTACAACCGCGCCCGCCGGACGGGCAGAAAAAAGCGCCGCAGACGCGGCGCTTTTTCTTATGACTCGTTCACGGCCTGTATCAGCCCGGGCAGACAGGATTCGAATCGCACTCCGTACCAGTGGTCCCGGATGTCGGGCATGGTGGCCTTGATGCACTCCACGGTATAGTCCACCGCGATCTTCAGCGCCTGGGGCAGGCTCTTGCCCAGCACCACGGCCCCCGCCAGCGCCGAGGTGAACACGTCCCCGGTGCCGTGGAAGGACACGTCGATGTTCTCCCGGAAATACTGGTGGTACTGGCCGGTGACGCTGTCGTAGGCCACCGCGCCCTGGTGGGCGCCGTCGTAATTGACGCCGGTCACCACCGCCGTCCGGCAGCCCAGCGCCGCCAGCCGGCGCAGAAGGCCGCGGATATAGTCCTCGTCGTAGCCGGAGGGGACGTACGCCTCCCCCAGCATGAACGTGGCCTCGGTGAGGTTGGGCACGATCACATCCGCCTTGCCGCACAGTCCGGCCACGCCCTTGGCGTAGTCCATGTCGAAGGCGGGATAGAGCTTGCCGTTGTCGGCGAATACCGGGTCCACGATCTTCACCATCTCCGGGAACAGCCGGAAATAGTCCTCCACCATGCCGATCATCTCCGCCGTGCCCAGATAGCCGGTGCTGATGCCGTCAAAGGCGAGGTTCTGGCTCTTCCAGTGGGAGGCGATGGCGGGCAGATCCGCGGCCAGATCCCGGAAGGTCCAATTCTGGAATCCCGCCGTGTGGGTGGACAGGATGGCCGTGGGCACCGGGCACACCTCCAGGCCCATGGCCGACATGATGGGGTGGGCCACCGTCAGGGAGCACTTTCCGAAGCAGGACAGGTCCTGGATGGTGACGATCCTCTTTTGTCTCATGGCGTATACCTCCGCTCTCAGGATGGATGCTCCCACTATACCACGATCTGGCCTTAATGAAATATCCAGTTTTATTATTTTTTATAATATCAGATTCTATAAAAAGCGCTCCGGCGGGAGATCCCGCCGGAGCGTGCCTTTCCTATAAAGCCGGAAATCCGTGTCCCGTCTCAGCCGCCGAAGACGGAGAGGAGAAAGCCGGCGGCGATGGCGGAGCCGATGACGCCGGCCACGTTGGGACCCATGGCGTGCATGAGAAGATAATTGGTCTTGTTGTACTTCCGGCCCACGTCCTGGCTCACCCGGGCCGCCATAGGCACCGCGGACACGCCCGCCGATCCGATCAGCGGGTTGATCTTCCCCCCGCTGGTCCGGTACATGATCCGGCCGCCGATGAGGCCTCCGGCCGTGGAGATCGCGAACGCCACCAGACCCAGGACGATGATCTTGATGGTGTTCAGGCTCAAAAACCGCTCCGCCACCATGGTGGCGCCCACGCTGGTGGCCAGGAAGATGGTCACGATGTTCATCAGGGCGTTCTGGGCGGTGTCGGAGAGCCGGTCGGTGACGCCGCACTCCCGCAGGAGATTGCCGAACATCAGGCAGCCGATCAGCGGCGCGGTGGAGGGCAGCAGCAGGATGACGAAGGCGCTCACCGCGATGGGGAAGATGATCTTCTCCGTCTTGGACACCTCCCGCCGCTGCTCCATCTTCACCTGCCGCATGGCCGGGGTGGTCATCAGCTTCATGATGGGCGGCTGGATCATGGGGATCAGCGCCATATAGGAATAGGCCGAGATGGCGATGGGGCCCAGGAGCTGGGGGGCCAGCATGGCGGTCAGCAGCAGCGCCGTGGGGCCGTCCGCCCCGCCGATGATGCCGATGCTGGCCGCCTCCGGGCCCGTGAAGCCCAGCAGGATGGCCCCAAAGAAGGCCACGAACACCCCCAGCTGGGCCGCCGCGCCCAGCAGCAGGCTCTTGGGATAGGCCAGCAGCGGGCCGAAGTCCGTCATGGCCCCCACGCCCATGAAGATCAGGGAGGGGTACACGCCGGCCTTCACGCCGATGTAGAAGATATCCAACAGGCCGCCCTCGTGGATGATGTCGGTGAAGCTCAGATGCTCGATCACCTCGCCGGCGGCAGTGGTGTAGGACGTGCCCGCCACGTAGGCGTCCCACATATCCAGGTGGTACATCCCCGCCCCGGGCAGGTTGGTCAGCAGGCACCCGAAGGCGATGCCCACCAGCAGCAGCGGCTCGAACTTCTTCACGATCCCCAGGTACAGCAGCACGCAGGCGATGGCGATCATGATGAGGTTCTTCCAGCCTCCCGCCGCCAGGAACCCGGCAAAGCCGGACTCCGCCGCCAGCTTGCCGAGAGTATCCAGTATGTTCATGCCGCCCTCCTCACGCGATGACCGCGAGGGTAGCGCCGGTCTCCACCACCGCGCCCTTGGTCACCAGGATCTGGGCCACGGAGCCGGCCTTGGGGGCGACGATCTCGTTTTCCATCTTCATGGCCTCCAGGATCATCACCACGTCGCCCTCCTTCACCTGCTGGCCCTGGCTCACCAGGATCTTCAGGATGTTGCCGGGCATGGGGGACGTCACCGGCTCGCCCGCCGCCACCGCCTGGGCGGGAGCAGCCGCGGGCGCAGGGGCAGCCGCGGCGGGAGCCGCGGCCACGGGTGCCACAGGTGCCGCCGGCGCCGGGGCATAAGCCTCGTACTCGTCCACCAGCATGGCCTTGTCCTCATCCACCTCGACCTCATAGGTCCGGCCGTTCAATGTCACTTTATATTTCATTTCTCCTTGACCTCCTTAATGGAACGGAACCGCAGTTCGTTGATGGGCTTGCCCAGCTTGTGGGCCGTGATGGCCATGATGAGCGCCGCGTCCCGCGGGTCGGTGTCATACAGCTTCAACTCTCCCGCCGTGCCCTTGGCCTTGGGCTTCTCCACGGGAGCGGCAGGCGCAGGTTCCGGCGCAGCGGGCACAGTTTCCGCCTTGGCCGCCGCCTTCTTCTGGCTGTTCATCATGACTTTGCCCATGACCGTCACCACGATGAGCAGCAGGCAGATCCCGAAAAACACCACCCCGTAGCCCAATACCGCCACCAGCGCTCCGGTGGTCACGCCGGGGTGCAACAATGTCTCACTCACGCCCATGCTCACGCCTCCTCGAAGGTGTACTTGACCACCTTTTCCTCGTCCGCCTTGCGCTTTTCGAAGAACGCCTCCGCCAGCTGGGGGAAGGCGATGTAGCTGAGCACGTCCTCGTCGGAGCGGGCGGTGTCGCCCAGCTGGGCCTTCGTCTTCTCAAAGGCCGGCTCCAGGGTGTCGGCATAGCGCCCGGTGAGGGGCTTTTCATCCCCCAGGATCTTCTTCTGCACCTCCGGGTCGATGGGGGCCGGGGTCTTGCCGTACTCGCCCCGGCAGTAGGCCTTTACCTCGTTGGACACCTTCTTATACCGCTCCCCCTGCAGCACGTTCGTCACCGCCTGCACGCCCACCATCTGAGAAGTGGGGGTCACCAGGGGAGGATAGCCCAGGTCCTTGCGCACTCTCGGCGTCTCCGCCAGCGCCTCGTCCAGCCGGTCCAGGGCGTTCATGGTCTTCAGCTGGCTGAGAAGGTTGGAGAGCATCCCGCCGGGCACCTGATAGGTCAAGCACTGGGTGTCCGTGGCCATGCTCTTCGGCATGAGCGTGCCGTCCGCCACGTAGCCGTCCCGCACCGGCTTGAAGTAATCCGCCACTTCCTTCAGCACCGCATCGTCCAGATCCACCTGGTACCCCAGCTGCTTCAGCGCGTAGGACAGGGTGTCCGTGGACGCCTGGCTGGTGCCGCCGGAGAAGGGCGGCGTGGCCGTGTCGATGATGTCCGCGCCGGCCTCCACGCTCTTGAGCAGCGTCATAAACGCCAGGCCCGTGGTGCAGTGGGTGTGCACGTCCACCGGCAGATCCACCGCGTCCTTGATGGCGCTCACCAGGTCATAAGCCTCCTGGGGGCCCATGATGCCTGCCATGTCCTTGATGCAGATGGTGGCGCAGCCCATGGCTTTCAGCTCTTTGACGATCTTCACGTAGTTTTCCAGGGTGTGCACGGGGGACGTGGTGTAGCTGATGGCTCCCGACGCCACCGCGCCGCACTTCACCGTCTCCTCGATGGCCACCTTCAGGTTGTCCGTGTCGTTGAGGGCGTCGAAGATGCGGATGATGTCGATGCCGTTTTTCACCGCGTGCTGCACGAACTTGCGCACCACGTCGTCCGGGTAATGCTTGTAGCCCAGGATGTTCTGGCCCCGGAGCAGCATCTGCAGCTTGGTGTTGGGCATCTTGGCCCGGATCTTCCGCAGCCGCTCCCAGGGGTCCTCGTTCAGGTACCGCAGGCACACGTCGAAGGTGGCGCCGCCCCAGCACTCCACCGCGTAGTACCCCGCCTTGTCCATGGTCTCCAGAATGGGCTCAAATTTGGCGTACGGCAGCCGCGTCGCCATGAGCGACTGGTTCGCGTCCCGCAGCACCGTCTCTACGAATTCTACCTTATGCATGTGCGTTCCTCCCTGTTTGATCGCTGTTTCGGGCCCCGCGGCGGGGACATAGGGGTCGTACCGTTCCCTCATATTATGGATGTTCCGCCGGGAAATGTCAAGCGATCCGCCCTGTATTTTGCCCCGCCGCCGGGGCGGAAAAAGCCTGCCAGCAGCCCTGCCCGCGCCGGCGGCGGGCAACGGGGAAACTGGTCCTTGCCAAACGGCGCGGCGTGCGATAAAATCACAATGGGGGCGGATGGTCCCGTTCGCCCCTGCGATGTACCTCGGCGGGGACCGCACGGCACGGACAGGGGGCGGCAAAGGCATGAAAAAGCGGCGTGTGACGGCAAAGGACGTGGCGGAGCTGGCGGGCGTGTCCCAGTCCACCGTATCCATGATCCTCAACAACTACAAGCACATCACCTTCTCGGACGAGACGAAGGTCCGGGTGCTGGAGGCCTGCGACCGGCTTGGGTACCGGACGCTGGGCAGCGGCCGGCTGAACAGCATGGCCGGGCGGCTGCTGCTGGTGGTGTACCCCTCCTTTCACAACACCCTGTATCTGAATATGATCAGCGGCATCCAGCAGCGGGCCGATGAGCTGGGCTACTCCGTGCTGACTATGTGCACGGAGCGCAAGGAGGAGCAGGAGGCCGACATCGTACGCATCTGCCGGGAGTTCCAGGTGTCGGGAGTGCTGGTGGTGTATCAGCCGGACAACGTCTCCGCCATGCAGCTTCTGAGCATGGAGGTGCCGGTGGTGCAGCTTTACGACAAGGCCACCACCATGGGCGTCAACACCATGGAGCTGGACAACTTCAAGATCGGCTGGCTGATCGCGGAGCACCTGATCGGCCTGGGCCACCGCTACATCGCCCACATCTCCAAGCCCCTGCTCCAGACCCAGCCCGCCCGGGCCCGGCGGATCGAGGGCCTGCGCGGCTATATGCAGGAATGCGGCCTGGATCCGGACCGGTATCTGCGGGTGTGCACCGTGGAGACGGAGCACCTGGAGGGCAACGAGGGCCTGGAGGCCTACGCCACCGGCCATCTGCTGGCAGGGCATCTGGTGGATACGGACGCGCCGGTCACGGCCATCGCCGCCACCAACGACATGGTGGCCTACGGGGTGCTGGACGCGCTGCTGGAACGGGGCAAGCGGGTGCCCCAGGATTACTCCGTGTGCGGGTGCGACAACCTGATCTACTCCTCCTTCCAGCGGATTGCCCTGACCACGGTGGAGCCCTATACCCGCCAGAAGGCCCTGGACTCGGTGGATCTGCTGATCGGAAAGATCCGGGCCCGGGACAGCGAGGGGGGCGCGGACGCGCCTGTGAGCATCACCCGGATCGAGTATACGCCCCGGCTGATCCCCCGCCGGAGCACCGGCCGGTGCCCCGAGCGGCGGGGATGAGCGCGCGATACAATATAACAATAGGAGCCTCTGCGGCCCGGACACTTGGCTGTCCGGGCCGCGTTTTCCCTTTGCGGGGAAAATTTTTTTGAAAAAAGGGAGATAAAATTTTTGCTAAAAATTTCAGCGGCCCGTCCGGGACGGGCCTGTCCCGCACCGGAGGGAAGATGGGGGCGGGGCGGGCACTTTCCCGGTTTTTCTGTTTTTGACAATAAAACTTTTAATAAAATTATTAAAAATTTTGCATCCCCCTGGCACGCTACTGAAATTTTCGCCTTTTGAACAGTTTTTGCCGGGTGTTGACAAGTTTTTTTGAGTATGATATACAAATTGTATCAACCTCACAAAAGATTGAAATTTTTTTAACATGGAGGAAAAATGATGAACAAGAAACTCTTGTCCCTGCTGCTGGCGCTGCTCATGCTGCTCTCCATAACCGCTTGCGGAGGCCAGTCCGCGGACACTTCCAAGCCCACCGAGGCGCCCGTCCAGGCGGAGCCTGAGGCCGAACCGGAAGCCGAGCCGGAGGCGGAACCCGAGGCGGAGCCGGAAGCTGAGCCCGAAGCCGAGCCCGAGACGGAGCCGGAGGAGGCCGCCGCCCCCACCGCCCCCGAGGGCTATCCCGCGCAGAACCTCTCCTGGGTGGTCCCCGTGGCCGCCGGCACGCCCACCGATCTGGCCACCCGTCAGCTGGCGGACGGCATGTCGGACATACTGGGCGTGAGCATCAGTGTGGAGAACATCACCGGTGGTAACCAGACCATCGCCACCAACGACGCCCTGTCCCGTCCTGCCGACGGCTACACGCTGCTGTCCTTCGCCAACGCCGGTCTGATCACCCAGCCGCTGATGAACCCCGACATCGGCTACGGTCTGGACGACTTCAAGCTGCTGGCCATGATCACCCCCGCCTGCATGGCGACCATCACCGTCTCCAACGACTCCGAGATCAAGACCTATGACGACTTTGTCCAGTTCGTGCAGACCCACGAGGAGTTCTCCTATGCCGTTCCCAACAGCGGCGGCTACGGCCATCTGAGCACGCTGTCCCTGCTGGGCCAGATCGAGGGCGCCAACATGGGCAAGGCCATTGCCTATGACGGCAACAACGGCGCTTACCAGGCCCTGCTGACCGGCGAGGTGGACTTCGCCATCTCCGACGACAACTTCATCTACACCCACTTCAACGACGGCGAGTGCAACACCATCGTCTGCCTGTCCAACGCCCCCTCCTATTACCTGCCCGACGTGCCCGCCGTGGGCGACTACGGCATCCAGGATATGGACGCGCTGGCCGGCTGGAAGATCGCGGCGGTGCGCGCGGACACGCCCGACGACATCGTGGAATATCTGACCGCCTGCATCGACCAGGTGCTGGCCACGGACGAGTATGCCGAGTATCTGCTCAACAGCGGCTGCGGCTCCTTTGAGTACATCCAGGATTCCGAGGAGATCACCGGCCTTGTCAAGGAGGCCTTCACGATCTACGAGGAGATCCTCACCGAGGCCGGACTGATGTAAGCTCCGGCGCCTGCCTTCGGTCATTGCGCGGAAACAGGCCAGGCCGCGGCAACCGCGGTCTGGCCTGTTGGAATCATAAAGGGAGGGAATCGTTTTGCAGCGAAAAAAGGTTAAATCGGACCTATGCCTGATGGCCTTCTTCATCATGCTGTCCCTGGCGCTGATCTTTTGGGCCATCCCCACCCAGATCAAGGTGACGGCCATGATGGAGGCGGAATCCTTCACGCCCAGGTCCTTTCCGTATCTGATCGCGGGCGGGCTGCTGCTGGTGTCGGTGATCGGCTTTTTCAACAACTTTCTGGCCTACCGGAAGCTGCTCGGCCAGGAGACGGAGCAGGCCGGGGAGGAGCCGGAGGAGAAAAAGAGCCGGGGGGAGATCCTCTTCCCCTATTTCATCTTCGCGCTGATCGTGGTCTATGGGCTGATGTTCAAGTTCCTGGGCATCGTGCCCGCCACGCTTGTGGTCCCGCCGGTCATCCTGTGGTGCCTGCGCTGCCGGAAGTGGCAGATGTATGTGGCGTTTTTCGTCTTCGCGGCCATCATCTATCTGCTGTTCACCAAGGTCCTGCTGGTACCGATCCGCTAAAGGAGGCCGCCCATGTCTTTTGAAGTCTTATCCGAGATATTTACCCTCCAGAACATCCTGATGATGAACATCGGCCTGTTCGCGGGCGTCATCATCGGGGCCATGCCGGGGCTGTCCGTGTCCTTCGCGGTGACCGTGCTGCTGACCATGACCATCGGCATGAACTCCATCCCGGGCATGTACATGCTGCTGGGCGGCTATGTGGGCGGCATGTACGGCGGCTCCATCACCGCCATCCTCATCAACACCCCCGGCACCCCCAATGCCGCGGCCACCACCCTGGACGGCTATCCGCTGGCCAAGAAGGGCCGGGCGGGGGACGCGCTGAAGGCCGCGCTGTACGGCTCCGTGATCGGTGGGCTGATCAGCGCCTTCGCGCTGCTGTTTTTGGCGCCTCAGCTGGCGAAGCTGGTGGAGGTCATCGCCTCCCCGGAGATGTTTGCCATCTGCCTGTTCGGTCTGTGCGCCACCATCAGCCTGTCCAAGGACAACGTCATCAAGGGACTGATCTCCGCGCTGCTGGGACTGATGGTCTGCTGCGTGGGACTGGACCCCATTTTCGGCACCTCGCGGCTGCTCTTCGGCACCCGCAGTCTGATGGCCGGGTTCCGGTCGGTCACCTGCATGCTGGGCGTCTACGCCCTGAGCCAGGTGCTGTTTGAGTGCAACGCGGCCCGCGCCCGGGGCGACAACGGCAACCGGGGCTTCGAGGTGAGCAAGCCCACGCTGCGGCTGCGGGACTTGCTGAAATACTGGAAGACGATCCTGCGCTCCTCCATCATCGGCGTCGTGGTGGGCGCCACGCCCGGCACCGGCGGCGCCATCTCCGCCATGATGTCCTACAACGAGGCGCGCCGTGCCTCCAAAAATCCGGAGAAATTCGGCAAGGGCAGCATCGAGGGGGTGCTGGCTCCCGAGACCGGCAACAACGCCGTCACCGGCGCCACGCTGATCCCCATGCTGACCATGGGCATCCCCGGCGACGCCATCATGGCCATCATGCTGGGGGCCCTGACCATGCAGGGCATCACCCCCGGGGCCAAGCTGTTCAGCGCCGGGAGCATCTGGGTGTACGCCATCATGGGCGGCCTGATTGTCATCAACATCTTCATGCTCATCCAGGGTTCGGTGTTCATCCGGCTGTTCGTGAACGTCTCCCGGGTGCCGGAGAACATCCTGCTGCCCTGCATCGTGGTGCTGTGCGTCATGGGCGCGTTCGCCATCAGCAACAGCCTCATCGACGTGGCGGTGCTGATCGCCTTCGCGCTGGTGGGCTTTTTGATGAAGAAGTTCGGCATCCCGGTGATCCCCTTCACCATCGCCCTGGTGCTGGGGAACCTGTGCGAGACGAACCTGCGCCGGGCGCTGATGGTGTCCTACGGCGACCCCATGATCCTGGTCCGGCGGCCCATCTGCTTCTGCATCCTGCTGCTGTCGCTGGCGCTGCTGGTCTATCCCAGCATCTCCAGATTCATAAAGGGCCGGAAAAGCAGGGCCAAGACGGAGGCGGAAAAATGAGATACAGCATCAGCACGTGCAGCTTTTATAAGTTCAGGATCCGGCGGCTGTTGGAGATCGGGGAGCCCTTCGGGGTGGAGATCTTCTATGAATTCGGCAGCGAGGACCACTGGCGCAGCCTGCTGACCCAGGTGGCCCAGCAGACACGCGGGCCCTTCAGCATCCACGCGCCCTTCGCCTTCGCCGACGTGGCCGCTCCGGAGGAGGGACAGCTGTTCGAGATCATGAGGCGGCCCTTCGATCTGTACCACGCCTTCGGCGGGGAATTTTACGTGGTCCACTCCTACGGGGAGACGGTACGGCCCGGGGACGAGACGTACCGCCGCGACTGCCGCGCCCGGGCGGCGGACCGGCTGGCCCGGCTGCAGGACATCTGCGCGGCGGAGGGCGTGACCCTGGCGGTGGAGAACCTGTGCTCCGGGGACAGGCCCCTGTTCGACGAGGAGCAGTTTCTGGCGCTGTTCCGGGATCTGCCGGACATAAAATGCGTCATCGACGTGGGCCACGCCCTGGTGGCGAAGATGGACGTGACCCGGCTCCAGCAGGCCCTGGGCGGGCGGATCTGCGGGTACCATCTGCACGACAACGACGGTAAGCACGACAGCCACGGACGGCTGGGGGACGGAATCATGGACTGGCAGTCCTTCGCCCGGGGCTGCGCGGCGTACACGCCGGAGGCGGTGGGTGTGTTCGAGTATCTGGACTGCACCGATATGGCCGCCTACCGGGCGGATATGGACCATCTGAACCGGTGTCTGGACCGGATATAAGTCGGGGGAGGGAACGCTGATGTCCCAGGAAAATGCAAATAAACGCCCGAACGTGCTGGTGCTGCTCACCGACGACCAGCGCCGGGGCACCATCCACGCGCTGGGCAACGAACAGATCCGCACGCCCAACATGGACCGGCTGGTCCATGCCGGCACGGCCTTCACCCGCGCCTATATCCCCGGCGGCACCGCCTCGGCGGTGTGCATGCCCAGCCGGGCCATGCTCAACACCGGCAGGACCCTCTTTCATCTGCAGGACTGCGGCCGGGACATCCCCCCGGAGGATGTGACGCTGGGCCAGTGCTTTCTGGAAAACGGCTACCGCTCCGTGGGCATCGGCAAGTGGCACAACGGCGTGGAGAGCTATGCCCGCAGCTTCGACGGCGGGGCCAACATCTTCTTCGGCGGCATGTGGGACCACTGGAACGTGCCGGTGAACGACTTTCGGCCCGACGGGGACTATTCCAGCCAGATCCGCTTCACCCCCAACTTCTCCGGCAACAGCGAGGCCGTCACCGTCCGGGCGGAGAAGATCACCGCCGGCGTCCACTCCACCGATCTGTTCTCCGGCTCCGCTATCGATTTCATCGACGCCTATAACGGGGACAAGCCCTTTTTCATGTACCTGTCCTTCCTGGCGCCCCACGACCCGCGGACCATGCCGGAGCAGTTCAAAAACATGTACGATCCGGACAGGATCGATCTGCCGCCCAACTATATGCCCATGCCGGTGGTCAACTGCGGCTGGTCCAACAAGGGCCGGGACGAGAACACCGAGGCTTATCCCCGCCGGCCGGGGGCCATCCGCCGGCACATCGCGGACTATTACGCCATGATCAGCCACATCGACTGGTGCGTGGGCCACATCCTGGATGCCCTGCAGAGAAAGGGACTGCTGGAGAACACCATCATCGTCCTGGCCGGGGACAACGGCCTGGCGGTGGGCCAGCACGGGCTCATGGGCAAGCAAAACATCTATGAGCACAGCGTGGGCGTGCCGCTGGTGATGTGCGGCCCCGGTATCCCCCGGGACCGGATCTGCCACAACGCCGTGTATCTGCTGGACCTGTTCCCCACGCTGTGCCAGCTGTGCGGGATACCCATCCCCGCCTCGGTGGAGGGCATCAGCTTCGCGCCCATGTTCCGGGACCCGGCCTGCGTGACCCGCCCCACCCTCTATTTTGCCTTCCAGTCCCGGATCCGGGGCGTGACGGACGGCCGGTACAAGCTGGTGGAATACCGCACGGACGATCTGAAGCTGACCCAGCTGTTCGATCTGGAGACGGACCCCTGGGAGCTGAACAACTTCTATGACATCGCCGGCTACGAGGCCGTCACGGCCCGGCTGCGGGAGGAGCTGTTCCGGCTGCGGGACCGGTGGGAGGACGAGTCCACCCTCTTCGGCCGGCAGTTTTGGACCCAGTGGCGGCAGTATGAGGCCGCCGTGGTCCCCGGGGTGGGATGCCCCAAGGGGGTCAACATGGCGGACCAGGTGCGGGACTGGGGCACCGATAAGAAATGAGGGGAGAGGGAAAGGCCATGAAGCGTCAGCCCCATATTCTGTTCCTGTTCACGGACCAGCAGCGGCGGGACACCATCCACGCCCTGGGCAACGAGCGCATCTGCACCCCGGCCCTGGACGAGCTGGCGGCCCGGTCGGCGGTCTTTGACCGGTGCTTCACGCCGGCGCCCGTGTGCGTGCCCGCCCGGTTTTCCATGTTCGCCGGCCAGTATCCCGGCCGCACCGGCTGCTGCAACAACAACGGCCGCTATGCCTACGACGGCGAGGGCTTTTACGCCCGCCTCACCGCCGCCGGGTATCAGAGCTGCTGCGTGGGGAAGATGCACCACAGCAAGGACCCTTACGGCCCCATGGGCTTCGGCAGGCGCTGGACCCAGGAGGAGCTGTCCCGGCCGGAGGACGACTACACCCGGTTCATCATGGCGTCCCCCTACAAGGACGTGTTCGACTACAACGGCATGCGCAGCGAGATGTATTACGTGCCCCAGATCTCCCAGCTGCCGGCGGAGGTCCATCCCACCCAGTGGGTGGGCGACAGGAGCGTGGAGTTTATCCGCTCCTGCCAGCCGGACAGGCCCCTGTTTCTCATGAGCTCCTTCATCCACCCCCATCCGCCCTTCGCGCCGCCCGCGCCCTGGAACAAGATGTACCGCACCGTGTCCGACGAGCCCTATATGCCGGCGCGGCCGGAGCAGTTCGCCGCCTTCCTCTCGGACCGGTTCACCCGGGAGAAGCTGGGCATCAGCCGCCAGGATCTGACGCTGCTGCGCAACTATTACTACGCCTGCGTGTCCTTCGTGGACTATCAGATCGGCCGGATCATCCGGGCGCTGAAGGAGCGGGGGATGTACGACGACACGGTCATTCTGTTCGCCTCCGACCACGGGGAGATGCTGGGGGATTTCGGCACCATGGGCAAGCGCTCCATGCTGGACGCGTCGGTCCACATCCCGCTGATGATCCGCGTGCCGGGCATGGCCCCGGGCCGCCGGGACCGGCTCTGTTCTCTGGTGGACATCGCCTCCACGCTGCTGCGCCTGGCGGGCGTCGGCTACGACCCAGAGCAGTTCGACGGGCTGGATCTGCTGGGTGACGAGCGCCACCAGGTGGTCTTTTCCCAGTACAGCACCGGCGCCTCCGGCAGCTACATGGTCACCGACGGCCGGAAAAAGCTGGTCTATCACGCCTTCGAGGATCGGTATTACTGCTTTGACCGGGCCCCGGAGGACGCCGACAAATACGATCCCGCCGACCCGGACGCCGCCCGGCTGCGGGAGCATCTGGAGCGGTACATGGCCGCGGACGTGTGCGACGCCGGCGCCGGCGCCACGGATGACGACGTCTCCGGCGCCAGCAAGCTGCCCTACGGCCCCAAGCGGGCGGATCATTTGATGCGCCGGGCGGAGGAGCTGGCACGGATGCCGGAGGGCTATCCCATCGATATCTGACGATCGAGGCGAAGAGGTTATGAGCAAACGGAAAAACATTCTGTTTATCCTCACAGACGACCATGGCGCGTGGGCCATGGGGTGCGCGGGGAACAAGGAGCTGAAAACGCCCGGCCTGGACCGGATCGCGGCCGCCGGCATGCGCTTCGACAACTTCTTCTGCGCCTCTCCCGTATGCTCCCCGGCCCGGATGAGCATCTACACCGGCAAGATCCCCTCCCAGCACGGGGTCCATGACTGGCTGGCCAAGGGCCATCTGGACGAGCGGGTGCTGTCGGAGGAGCTGAAAAAGGCCTTCGCATCCGACACCATGGACTGGGAATACCGCTGGCCCAAAAGCCAGCTGCAGGGGGACAGGCCCATCCGCTATCTGGACGGCCACGTGACTTTCACCCAGCTGCTGGCGGAAAACGGCTATGAGTGCGGCCTGACCGGCAAATGGCACATGGGCGACAGCTATACCCCCCAGGCCGGCTTCACCTACTGGAAGACCACCGCCATGGGCGGGGAGAACTACTACTACCCCGTGATGCTGGAGAACGGCGTGATGGAGCTGAAGCACGGCCAGTACGTGACCGACATCATCGCGGACAACGCCGTCCGCTTCCTGGACAGCCGCCGCCGGCCGGAGGACCCCTTCTTCCTGGCGGTGCACTTCACGGCGCCCCACTCCCCCTGGTCCGAGGTCAGCCACCCGAAAAAGTACCTGGATATGTACCGGGATCTGCCTTTCGACTCCACCCCCAACGTGCCGCCCCACCCCTGGGCCCCCAACGGCAGGAAGACACTGGCCCAGTGGCAGAGCGAGCCCCACGAGGGTATCCGCTTCTCCTCCGCCCGGTACGGGCCCATCCCCGAGACCTGGCAGGAGCACCGCCGGGAGAGTCTGACGGGCTATTACGCCGCCATCTCCGCCATGGACGCCCAGGTTGGCCGGCTGCTGGACGAGCTGGAGGCCCGGGGTCTGGCGGAGGACACCCTGGTCATCTTCACCGGCGACAACGGCATGAACATGGGCCACCACGGCATCTGGGGCAAGGGCAACGGCACGCTGCCGGTGAACATGTACGACACCTCCGTGAAGGTGCCGGGGCTGTTTGCCTGTCCGGGGGTGATCCCGCCCGGTCGGGTGTGCCATGAGATGGTCAGCCACTACGACCTGTATGAGACGATCCTGGACATGGCGGGCGTGCCCTTCGAAAAGCCCGCCGACATGCCCGGCGTCAGCTTCGCCGATCTGCTCACCGGCCGGTCGGAGCGGGTGCGGGACAGCGTGGTGGTGTTCGACGAGTACGGCCCCTGCCGCATGATCCGCACCATGGACTGGAAGCTGGTGCTGCGCTATCCCGACGGGCCCGACGAGCTGTACGATCTGCGGGAGGACCCCGGCGAGGACCGGAATCTCTACGGCCTGCCGGAATATGAGACGGTGCGCCGCGCTCTCGCCGCCCGGCTGGGAGACTGGTTCCAGCGGTATGTGGACCCCCGCTTCGACGGCAGCAAAGAGGCCGTCCGGGGCAAGGGGCAGCTGACCAGCCACAGCTTTCTCTGAGAGCGGCCGGCGGAGCGGGACATCTTTTCGGAGGATCACACCGACCATGGAGCTGTATGCGAGCCCCCATCCCCTGGGGGATTATCTGGACACCCATTTCACCTGCCCCTGCGGCAGGGAGCATTACGCGCCGCTAAAGGCGGTGACCATCGGCCCGGGCGCGCTGGAGAGCCTGCCCGGTCTGGCGGAAAGGCTGGGCTTTCGGAGCCTGTATCTGGTCTGCGACGCGGTCACCTACGACATCGCCGGCAGACGGTGCATGGAGCTGCTGGAGCGGGCGGGGGTCAAGGCCGCCGTCCGCCGGCTGACCCACACCGGCTTTGACGAGGCCACGGTGGGAGAGGTGCTCATCCACATGCCGGCGGACTGCGATCTGGCGGTGGCGGTGGGCACGGGGGCCATCAACGACATGACCCGGTTTTTCAGCTTCCGGACGGGCCGGCCCTTTCTCACCGTCGCCACGGCGGCGCCCATGGACGGGTTTGCCTCCTCCGTGGCCGCGCTGAACGTGGACAGCATGAAGACCACCTTCGACGCCCGGCCGCCTGTGGCCGTCATCGGCGACACGGACATCCTCCGGTCCGCGCCCTATCCCATGATCGCGGCGGGGCTGGGGGATCTGCTGGGGAAGTTCACCTGCCTGTGCGACTGGAAGCTGGCCCGGATCATCACGGGCGAGCACTACTGCCGGCGGATCGTGGGCCTGGTGGAAAACTGCGTGCAGAGCGTGCTGGCGGACGCGCCCCGGGCCAGGGAGCGGGACCCGGCGGTGCTGGGGAACATCATGGAGGGACTGGTGCTCACCGGCGTGGCTATGAGCCTGTACGGCAACTCCCGGCCCGCCTCGGGCTGCGAGCACCACATCTCCCACTACTGGGAGATGATCTTTGAGCAGCAGGGCCGGCGGCCGGTCCCCCACGGCGCCCAGGTGGGCGTGGGGACGGTGCTGATCCTGAAGCTGACGGAGGCGCTGCTGGAGCGGACGGTGGACTTTGACGCCGCCCGGGCCGCGGCAGCGGCATTCAACCCGGAGCGGTGGCGGGAAGCCATCCGCGCCGCCTACGGACCCGCCGCCGGAGGCATCATCGCCCTGGAGGAGCGGGCGGACAAAAACGGCGCGGCCGGCCGTCTGGCGCGGCTGGACGCCATGCAGGCGCACTGGGACGAGATCGTGGCCCTGCTGCGGGCGCTGCCCCCCTCCGGGCAGATCACGCAGGCGCTGCGCTCTCTGGACTCCCCGTGCACGCCGGCGCAGATCGGGGTAGACAAAGCGCTGCTGCGCGACACCTTGCTGTATTGCAAGGAGGTGCGGGCCCGGTATACCATCTTGCAGATGCTGTGGGATCTGGACCTGCTGGAGCCGCTGGCGGACCGGGTCATCGGGTCGCTGGCGGAGTGAAAAACGAAAGCGGAAGGC
Source organism: uncultured Oscillospiraceae bacterium (assembly GCA_947626495.1). GTDB lineage: Bacteria > Bacillota > Clostridia > Oscillospirales > Oscillospiraceae > CAJOIG01. The sequence continues at coordinate 25,528 of CANQSJ010000025.1, forward strand.
CGGAGCCCTCCGCTTTTTTGTCGGACGTTATTTTTCTTTCCGCTTCCCGGCGCCCGTGCGGGGCAGGAAGACCTGATCTCGGCCCTCCCGGACGGTCTGCTCCATCTGAAGCAGCCGCTCCCGCAGGTGCTCCTGCAGGGATCGGGGCGAATGGAAGGGGCGGAAGAACCGGTACTTCTGAGCGCCGCGCTCCTGGACCGAGCGCAGGTGGGCCTTCAGATTCTCATAGCGGATGATGACCTCGTTCTCCTCGGCGAACTTCTTCAGCTTGGTCAGCAGGCCCACCGAGTGGCATAGATCGATGAGAAACACCCCGTAGAACATGCCGATCACGAAGGAGAACGCCAGGTTCTGGGCCAGCCAGTGCAGCGCGTCCAGGATGTGGGGATGGATGAGGAAATAGTACGCCGCGCCCATCACGGCCCAGAAGAAGGAGAACTTGGGGCAGATGATGCCCTGGATGTTGCCCCACTCGCCGCTGTAATCCCACAGACGCACGTGGGCCACCTTGATCATCAGCACGCCCGCGATGTACTCGACGACGGTCATGCACACCGCCATGACCGCGAACAGCATCGCCTTCTGCCACCGGGGATCGGCGACCAGCACCAGGGAGTCCAGGCTGGCGATGAGAAACAGCGCGCACAGCCCGAAGCCGTACAGGGGCACGTAGGGCCCCGTGCAGAAGCCCGGGTTGATCCACTTCCGCTCCGGGTTGGCGGCGGAGATGAACCGCCGGAAGAAAAGCTCCAGCACCCAGCCGAACACCGAGCCGATGAAAAACAGAAACGCCAAGGTCAGGAAAAGGTTCATCGTTCTCTCCTCTGCGACACTTATGGGATCGGCGGCCCGGACGCGGGCGCGCCCGCATCCGATCATAGCACAAAGCGGGGGGAGAGTGGAATAGGCAAAATCACCATTCTGCAAAAAAAGCATGCCCCGTCCTCCACGCGCCCCGCATTGACTTTTTCGGGAAAATCCTTTAATCTTAAAGAACAATCACCATTGTAAAGGAAGACGATCCCATGGCAAATCTGACCCGCAGCGCCATTAAGGCGGCGATGGAAAAGCTTCTGGATCAGCGGCCGCTGGCCCAGATCACCGTGAAGGACATCGCCTCGGAGAGCGGTATCAACCGCAACACGTTTTATTACCACTACCAGGGCATCCCGGAGCTCATCGCCGAGATCGTGAACGACGACGCGGACGCCGTCATAAAAAGCTACCCGGCCCTGGAGAGTCTGGAGGACTGCCTGGAGACCGTCATCCGGTCCGCCATGGACAAAAAGAGGGCCATTTTCCACATCTACAACTCCGCCAGCCGGGACGTGTATGAGCGGTACCTCTGGTCCACCTGCGGCCATGTGGTGGGGGCGTATCTGGACACGGTGCTGAACGGCCGGCAGCTGCCGGCGAACGACCGGGACCTGATCCGCCGGTATTATACCTGCATCGCATTCGGGTGCATCTCCTACTGGCTGGACTCCAACATGCGGGACGAGGTCCTGGAGGACATCCACCGGATCACCGAGCTGCGCCGGGGCTCCATGGAGGAGATGATCGCCCGCTCCCTGGGGGAGAAGTGAGATACCCAAAACCGGATACCGCAAGCTCCATGCCGCATGGCATGGAGCTTTTTCGCGGCCTCGGGGGCTGGGCAAAATAAGACGCATGCCCAAAAAATGAGCACATGTCTGATTTTGCCCGTTTGCGGACCGGGCGGGCCGTTTTATGATGGGGAAAAAGAAAAAAGGAGAGAGAATCATGGATGTTTCCACCACGATGAAAAAGATGGGCGTGGAGCAGGCGATCAAGGCCCTGTATAAGGACCCGGAGAAAAACGCGCCGAAGCTCATGGACTGGGCGGACAAGTTCTGCGGGGAGGGCTTTGCCCCTGAGCGGGCCGCCATCCGCCGGGCCATCGAGGACCCGTCCGACCCCTATCACGGCTTTCTCATGCATTTGATCCGGGATGTGGACCGGGAGGTGCTCACCGCCGTGGCCGTGAACTTCTTCATCAACGCCACCCTGACCGGCTGGCCCCGCCAGGAGCAGCTGCGCAAGAAGTACGACTGCAACATCCCCTGGGCGATCCTGCTGGACCCCACCTCCGCCTGCAACCTCCACTGCACCGGCTGCTGGGCGGCGGAGTACGGCAACAAGCTGAACCTGACCTACGACGAGATCGACGACATCATCCGCCAGGGCAAGGACATGGGGGTGTATTTCTACATCTACACCGGCGGGGAGCCCATGGTCCGCAAGGCCGACCTCATCCGCCTGTGCGAGAAGCACGACGACTGCGTCTTTCTCGCCTTCACCAACGGCACCCTCATCGACGAGGCCTTCGCCGACGAGATGCTGCGGGTGAAGAACTTCGTCCCCGCCATCTCCCTGGAGGGCTTTGAGGACGCCACCGACGGCCGCCGGGGCCAGGGCGTCTATCAAAAGGCCCGGGCCGCCATGGATCTGCTGCACCGGAAAAAGCTGCTGTACGGCATCTCCTCCTGCTACACCAGCGCCAACTACGACTCCATCACCTCCGAGGCCTATTACGACAGCCTCATCGACATGGGGGCCTATTTCATCTGGTACTTCCACTACATGCCCGTGGGCAACGACGCCTCCCCGGAGCTGCTGCCCACCCCGGAACAGCGGCAGATCGTCTACCGCCGCATTCGGGACTACCGCTCCCGCAAGCCCCTGTTCGCCATGGATTTCCAGAACGACGCGGAATTCGTGGGCGGGTGCATCGCCGGCGGCCGGCGGTATCTGCACATCAACGCCAACGGGGACGCGGACCCCTGCGTGTTCATCCACTACTCCGACGGCAACATCCGGGACAAGAGTCTGCTGGACATCCTCCAGGGGCCGCTGTTCAAGGCCTATCACGACTGCCAGCCCTTCAACGAGAACATGCTCCGGCCCTGCCCCATGCTGGAGAACCCCCAGATGCTGCGGGCCATGGTGGCCGCCACGGGGGCAAAGAGCACGGATCTGCAGTCCCCGGAGAGCGCGGAGCACCTGTGCGCCAAGTGCGACGGCTACGCCGCCCGCTGGACTCCCGCCGCCGAGGCCCTCTGGCAGGAGCGCCGGAAAAAGTAACAGCACATAGAAAAGAGCGCGGCAAACGCCGCGCTCTTCGCTGTCTGTCCCCCGGGCCCCCAAAGGGCTCGCCAGCCCTTTGGGGAAAAGGAGAAAGCGCCTTGACCGATGGAGGGTACCCGCTTGCGGGGACCGGACATCTTCAAGGCGCTTTCGACGTGGTGCACCACGGCAATCCAAATCCGAACCCGCGGCCTGTTCCTCCAGGGCCGCTTTCATCTCGTCAAAGGTGACGGTTTTTGTCCCGTCCTTGTAGTTGATGTGGAGCGTCAGCTTATCATCGAATAAGTACACCGAATTGACGAACGTGTCTATGAGCTGCTGCCGATGCTCCTTCTTCCGCATGTCCAGCTTGCGGAACCGCTCCAGCCACATGGTCACGAACTCTGCCGTCAGCTTCGGCTTCGCCAGCTTCTCGTTGGCAATCTTGATCTCCAGGTCCTCTTTTGTGGCCTCCAGTTCCTCCAGGCGGCTCTTGGTGGATGGGGTCAGGATGCCTTGCTGAATGGCGTTGAGCAGGTTGTTGATGCCAGTCTCCGTCTCTT
>CANQSJ010000026.1 GCA_947626495.1 uncultured Oscillospiraceae bacterium
ATATGTAATACCTCCTTGGTGGTGCTTCTATTCTACACCCTCTGTGGAAGTTTACACAGTTTTTGGGATGGACCCTCAAATGTCTGCAACACTTACTGCTGTATTCACGAACCCGATCCCCTTCCTGATCGTGCTCGTGGCTGCGATCCTTCTGCTGATGCTGCTGATCATCAAGCTGAAGGTCCATCCCACCATGGCTCTGTTCACCGTGGCCCTGATCACCGGCATCGTGCTGGGCTACGGCGTCACCGGTACGGCCGACACCATCGGCTCCAAGTTCGGCAGCACCCTGGGCAGCGTGGGCATCACCATCATCCTGGGCGCCATCATCTCCATGGGCATCGATGACACCGGCGCGGCCAAGTCCATCGCCAACTTCTTCATCAAGCTCTTCAAGGGCAAGAACATGGAGCTGGCTCCCTCTCTGACCGCCTTCATCATGTCCATCCCCGTGTTCGGCGACATCACCATGGTGCTGACCGCCCCCATCGCCTCCATGCTGTCCAAGCGCAAGCACATCTCCATGTCCACCATGGCTTCCTTCACCGGCCTGGGCCTGTTCCTGACCCACGCCCTGGTCCCGCCCACCCCCGGCATCCTGGCCATCGCCGTGATGTTCGAGGCCGATCTGGGCCTGACCATCGTGTTTGGCGTGCTGGTGTCCCTGGTGGCCTTCTTCGGCACCTATTTCATCATGAAGAAGTGGACCGCCAAGGAGTGGATCGAGCCCAACCCCGAGATGGTCAAGGGCCTGAACGAGGGCTCCACCGGCGACAGCGTCGAGGACATCCTGATCAAGGATCCCGATCTGCCCGGCACCTTCGTCTCCTTCCTGCCCCTGCTGCTGCCCGTTATTCTGATCTCCCTGTCCTCCTTCGCGTCCATGTACGCCAACCCCGACGGGGTCATCTACAAGATCTTCACCACCATCGGCCACAAGGTCATCGCTCTGTTCATCGGTGTTCTCTATTCCCTGTGGCTGGGCTACAAGCAGCGCAAGGCTGTGGCCCGCGCCTACGAGCAGAACTTCCCCTCTGAGGCCGGCGCTGGCATCGGCGAGATCATGGTCAACAAGTGGGTTGCCCGGGGCCTGATCGTCTGCCTGGCTCCCCTGCTGATCACCGCCATGGGCGGCGCCTTCGGCGGCATCCTGTCCAGCGCTCCCGCGCTGACCCCGCTGTCCGAGATGATCGGCAACAGCCCCATCCCCGGCATCCTGGTCCCCTGGGCCGTGGGCGCCATCATGATGACCGCCGTGGGCTCCATGACCACCGCCGGCATGACCGCCGCCGGTATCGTCCTGCCCATGATCGGCAATCTCGGCATCTCCCCGCTGGCCGCCGTGCTCGCTATCGGCGCCGGCACCCTGATGGGCAACCATGTCAACAACTCCGGCTTCTGGGTAATGGGCCAGTTCTTCCATCTGGACACCAAGCAGTCCCTGAAGTATGTGACCCTGCCCTGCGCTGTGGCGTCCGTGATCGCCATCGTGTTCATTATGATCATCAACACTGTGGGTCTTCTCGGCTAAAAGAAATCGACTCTCCCGTCGTGTAGGGGGGCGCTTCCAATCCAACGGGGCGTCCCCCGGTTTTGAATCCGCGGCGGCTGCCGCGCGCCGCAAACGACAATTCGATCGCAAGGAGACTGTTATCCATGAATATGAACATCCGTTACGACGGGAAGACCGTCCTGGTGACCGGCGGCACCGCCGGCATCGGTCTTGCCTGTGCCCAGGTGTTTGCCGGTCTGGGCGCGAAGGTGGCTATCTGCGGGACCAATCAGGCCAAGCTGGACAAGGCCCTTCAGACCCTCCGGGCGGAGGGCGCCCAGGTCTGGGGCGAGGTCTGCGACGTATCCAGCGTCCAGGCGCTCAACGCCCTGGCCGACCACATCGAGGCGGCCCTCGGGCCCATCGACGTGTGGGTCTCCAACGCCGGCGTCATGCCCAATTACAGCCTGATCGACATCGACGAGAAGAGCTGGGATCAGGTCATGGACGTAAACGTCAAGGGAGTCTGCATGGGCGCCCAGAGCGCCTTCCGATCCATGAAGGACCGGGGCGGCGTCATCCTGGTGGCGTCCTCCTTCGCCTCTCTGATCCCCTCCGTGGGCACCGGCGCTTACGCCGCGTCCAAGGCGGCTGTCAGCTCCATGGTGAAGACCCTGGCGGCGGAGCTGGCGCCCTATAATATCCGGGTCAACGGCTATATCCCCGGCGTCATCGAGACCGACATGACCGCCCCGGGACGGGCCGCCAACGGCGACAGCATGCGCTCCGTCATCGCTCTGCAGAAGTTCGGCCAGCCCGTGGACGTGGCCTGGGCGCTGGCCTTCCTGGCCTCCGATTATGCCAGCTACATCACCGGCACCACCCTGGAGATCTCCGGCGGCAAGATGGGCGTGCAGAACCCGGCCAAGGCTTGGCAGGATAAGCTGACCAGGGGGTAAACAGGGAATATGAACGTCAAAGGAAAAGTCATCGCCATCACCGGCGGCGCCGGCGGCATCGGCACCGCGCAGACCAAGCTCCTGGCCGAAAACGGGGCGGAGGTCTGGGTGCTGGACATCGTGGAGGAGAAGGCCGGGGCCCTGGCCGAGGAGATGCGCGCGCTGGGCTACAAGGTCCACAGCGCCGGCATGGACGTGGGAAGCGAGGCCGACTGGAAGGCCATCGTGGACCGGATTGTGGCCGAGAGCGGCCGGCTGGACGTGATCGTCAACAACGCCGGCATCAACATCCGCAAGACCATCGAGGAGATGAGCATGGACGAGTGGATGAAGATGATGGAGGTCAACACCGGCAGCGTGTTCCTGTCCGCCAAGTACGCCATCCCCGTGATGCGCGCCCAGGGCGGCGGCGCCATCATCAACACCTCCTCCATCTGCGGCCTGATCGGCCACCTGCACACCCCGGAGTGCTACACCGCCACCAAGGGCGCGGTCACGCTTCTGACCAAGTCCATCGCCTCCCGGTACGCCAAGGACAACATCCGCTGCAACTCCATCCACCCCTCCACCATCGACACGCCCTTCGTGGCCACACTGATGGCGGACCCGGTGAAGAAGCAGGCCCGGATCGACGAGGTCCCCCTGCGCCGGCTGGCGACTGTGGAGGACGTGGCCAACGCGGTGCTGTATCTGGCCAGCGACGAGGCGTCCTATCTGACGGGCGTGAGCCTGCCGGTGGACGGCGGCGTCACCTGCTACTGATAAAAAAACGGCGGAGGGACGTCGGGTCCCTCCGCCGGACAGGCAGCCAAAGCCTCAGTCCGTCTGCGGCCGGTAGTCGTAGTCGAAGACCTCCCGGGAGATCTCGGCGGCGGTGCGCTTGAGCGTCTCCACCAGGCCGCGCTCGGTGGCCGTGCGGATGCGCACGGTCATGCCGGATACGCTGATGGCGCAGGCCACCGTATCCGGCGCCGAGAACACCGGCACCGCCACGCAGGACAGGCCGATGGATATCTCCTCGTTATCCATGGCGTAGCCCCGGCGGCGGGTCAGCTCCAGCTCCTCCCGGAGCTGGTGGGAGTTGGTGATGGTGTTGTAGGTCAGCGAGCGCATGTGCTTGGAGAGAATACGCTCCTGGGTGGATTCCGGCAGATAGGCCAGGATGCACTTGCCCACGCCGGTGCAGTGCATGTCGTTCTGCGAGCCGATCTGGGTGCTGATGTGGATGGACCCGGCGTCCACCTTGTCCACATACACCACCCCGTCTCCGTTGCGGATGGCACAGTGGACCGTCTCGTCGTACATGCGGTTCAGCCGCTCCAGGTACGGGTGCACGGACAGAACGATCACGTTCTGGGTCTGGACGGTGCTGGCCAGGCTGAGGAGCTTCAGTCCCAGCATGTATTTCTGGTTGGAACGGTCCTTTTGCAGGCAGCCAAGATTCGCCAGCGTGTTGATCAGACCGAAGGCGGTGCTCTTGTTCAGATGCAGCCCCTCGGCGATCTCCTTGACGCTCAGCTCGCTCTTGCCGGCCTGCTGGAACAGATCCAGAATGGAAAAGGCCCGCTCGACGGACTGGATATTCTTCGTGGTCGCCAATGTGGACGCCTCCCTTCGCGTTCAATAATAAAGAACGTATATTTGCATTATAAGACGGGACTTGTTTTCTGTCAATATTTCCAAGCGTTTTCTAAATGATTCGAGAATGCCGATTTAAATGGACAAATGATCGGCAGCTCCCAAAATGAAGCGCAAGCATCAGGAATTAAAATAAACAAAAAAGAATTAGGAGGACTTGATCATGGCACTTCGCAGCAAGACCATCCTGGGGGAAGAGGACAGCGCGTTTGCCCGCTCCCTGTTCAAAGCGATGGGCTATACCGACAGCGAGCTGAAGGAGGGCAAGCCCCTCATCGGCATCGCCAGCACCTGGAACACCCTGGTCCCCGGCCACTTCAATCTGGACAAGGTCGCCGAGTACGTGAAAAACGGCATCTATGCCGCCGGCGGCACCCCCGTCCAGTTCGGCACCATCGCCGCCTGCGACGGCGTGGCCCAGGGCCACGAGGGCATGCACTACATTCTCCCCTCCCGTGAGATCATCTGCAACAGCGTGGAGATCATGGCCCAGGCCCACCGGCTGGACGGCCTGGTCCTGCTGGCGTCCTGCGACAAGATCGTGCCCGCCATGCTCATGGCGGCGGCCCGTCTGGATCTGCCCGCCATCATCTGCGTGGGCGGCCCCATGCTGGGCGGCATCGAGTTCGACGGCCGCAAGTCCGACCTGACCTCCATCTCCGAGGCCCTGGGCATGGTGAAGGACGGCAAGCTGTCCCAGAGCGAGTATGACGCCCTGGAGAACACCGCCTGCCCCGGCTGCGGCTCCTGCGCCTTCTACGGCACCGCCAACACCATGGGCTGCGTCGCCGAGGCCCTGGGCATGGCTCTGCCCGGCAGCGCCCTGATCCCCGCGGCTTACGCCGCCCGTCTGCGCAGCTCCTTTGAGGCCGGCCGGGCCATCGTGGAGCTGTGCAAGAAGGGCATCACCGCCCGCCAGATCCTCACCCCCGCCGCCATCCGCAACGGCATCAAGGTCACCATGGCCACCTGCGGCTCCACCAACGCGGTGCTGCACCTGTCCGCCGTGGCCAACGAGGCCGAGCTGGACATGAACGTGGTGGAGGAGTTCGAGGAGCTGAACAAGACCACCCCCCAGATCGCCAAGGTCAACCCCGCGGCCGCTCCCGACATGGAGGCCTTCTACCGGGCCGGCGGCATCCCCCGGGTGGAGCAGCACCTGGGCGACATCCTGGACACCTCCGTCATGACCGTCACCGGCAAGACCCTGGCCGAGAACCTGGCCGGGTACATCTATGAGTATCCCGAGGATCCCACCATCATCCGGACGGTGGAGGATCCCTTCTCCAAGACCGGCGGCGTGGCCGTGCTTCACGGCAACCTGTGCCCCCATACCGCCGTCACCAAGCCCGGCGCCATCCATCCGTCCATGCACCACTTCGTGGGCAAGGCCAAGTGCTTCAACAGCGAGGAGGAGGCCGAGGAGGCCATCCTGGGTCTGAAGATCCAGCCCGGCGACGTGGTGGTCATCCGCTACGAGGGCCCCAAGGGCGGCCCCGGCATGCGGGAGATGTTCAAGGCCATGAAGTACATGTACGGCGTAGGCCTGCACCAGGCCGCGGCCCTGATCACCGACGGCCGGTTCTCCGGCACCAACAACGGCTGCTTCGTGGGCCACATCTCTCCGGAGGCCGCCGAGGGTGGACCGCTGGCCATCGTGGAGGACGGCGACGAGATCCTCATCGACGTGGACGAGGGCCGGCTGGAGCTGCATGTCTCCGACGAGGAGATCGCCCGGCGCTTTGAGAACTGGAAGCTGCCGGAGAAGCACGTCCCCAACGGCTATCTGCGGCTTTACGCCAAGACGGCCACTTCCGCCGACCAGGGCGCTGTCATCAAGATGTAATCATTCCGCGGTCCGGCGGGGGCGCCGCCCTCGCCGGATTGCGCAAGAGGAGGTTTTTCAATGAGCGAGAAAATCATGCGGACGATGGACGGCAACGAGGCCTGCGCCACCGTCGCCTACCACTTTACCGATGTGGCCGGCATCTTCCCCATCACGCCTTCCTCCCCCATGAGCGAGAAGGTGGATGAGTGGTCCGCCGCCGGCCGGAAGAACATGTTCGGCCAGCCGGTGACGCTGGTGGAGATGCAGTCCGAGGGCGGCGCCTCCGGCGCGCTGCACGGCGCGGCCGAGGCCGGCGCCATGGCCACCACCTTCACCTCCAGCCAGGGCCTGCTGCTGATGATCCCCAACCTGTACATCATGGCCGGCCACCGGATGCCCGCGGTGTTCCACGTGGCGGCCCGGTCCGTGGCCCAGCACGCCAACAACATCTTCGGCGACCATCAGGACGTGATGACCTGCCGGACCACCGGCGTGACCATGATGAGCACCGCCTCCGTCCAGGAGGTCATGGATCTGGCGGGCATTGCCCACCTGACCACCGTCAAGACCCGGGTGCCCTTCATGCACTTCTTCGACGGCTTCCGCACCAGCCATGAGATCCAGAAGATCGAGGTCATCGACCTGGAGAAGCTGGGCGCCCTCATGGACAAGGAGGCCCTGAAGGCCTATCACAACATCGCCATGAACCCGGAGCACCCCCTGCAGCGCACCACGGTTCAGGGCCCGGACGTGTACTATCAGTCCCAGGAGGCCAACAACCAGGACTACGACGCCATCCCCGGCATCGTGGAGGGCTACATGCAGGGCGTCAACGCCATCACCGGCCGCGACTACCACATCTTCAACTACTACGGCGCTCCCGACGCGGACCGGGCCATCGTGGCCATGGGCTCCGCCTGCGAGGCCGCCAAGGAAGTGGTGGACTACCTGAACGCCCGGGGCGAGAAGGTGGGCCTGCTGCAGATCCACCTGTTCCGGCCCTTCGATGTGAAGTATTTCCTCAACGCCATGCCCAAGACGGTGAAGGTGGTCACCGCCATGGACCGCTCCAAGGAGCCGGGCGCCATCGCCGGCGCCGTGTATCTGGACGTGTGCGCCGCTTATGCCAACGACGCCGACGCGCCCATCGTTTACGGCGGCCGCTACGGCCTGGCCTCCAAGGACGTGACCCCCGCCCAGATCAAGGCCGTGTTCGACAACATGAAGGCCGCCCAGCCCAAGAAGCTGTTCACCATCGGCGTGGTGGACGACGTGACGAACCTGAGCCTGGACGTGCACGAGCCGCTGATCACCGAGTCCGCGGACACCGTCTCCTGCAAGTTCTGGGGCCTGGGCTCCGACGGTACCGTGGGCGCCAACAAGAACTCCGCCAAGATCATCGGCGACCACGCCGGGATGTACACCCAGGCGTACTTTGAGTACGACTCCAAGAAATCCTACGGCATCACCAAGAGCCATCTGCGCTTCTCCAAGAGCCCCATCCGCTCCACCTACCTGATCAAGGCGGCGGACTTCCTGGCCTGCCACAGCCAGTCCTACATCACCCGCTACGACATGATCCACGAGATCAAGGACGGCGGCACGTTCCTGCTCAACACCTCCTGGAGCGAGGCGGAGCTGGAGAAGGAGCTGCCCGGCGACGTGAAGAAGTACATCGCTGACCACAACGTGCAGTTCTACATCGTGGACGCCAACCGCATCGCCCGGGAGCTGGGTCTGGGCAACCACGCCAACCTGATCCTGCAGGCGGCGTTCTTCAAGCTGTCCGGGGTCATGCCTGTGGACGAGGCGGTGAAGTACATGAAGGAAGCCGCCCAGAAGACCTACGCCAAGAAGGGCGAAAAGGTGGTGGCCATGAACCAGGCCGCCGTGGACGCGGGCATCGACAGCCCCATCAAGGTGAACGTGCCCGCCGCCTGGCATGACGCCAAGGACGAGCGGACCGTGGACGAGGGTCTGCCCGAAGTGGTGAAGAACATCGTGGTGCCCTGCAACCGCCAGCGCGGCGACGATCTGCCGGTATCCACCTTCGTGCCTCACCGGGACGGCACCTATCCTCTGGGCACCTCCAAGTACGACAAGCGCGGCATTGCCGCCAGCATCCCCCACTGGGATCCGACCAAGTGCCTGCAGTGCAACCAGTGCACCTTCGTCTGCCCCCACGCCGCCCTCCGCGCCTATCTGCTGGACGAGGCCGAGACGGCCGCCGCTCCCGCCGGCTTCGAGACGGTGGAGGCCAAGGGCGCCAAGGGCCTGCGCTACCGGATCCAGGTCAGCTCTCTGGACTGCACCGGCTGCGGCAGCTGCGCCGCCTCCTGCCTGGCCAAGGAGAAGGCCCTGACCATGGTGCCCGTGGACGGCTCCATGTATGACGAGACCAACTGGAATTACGCCCTGAGCCTCAGCGACAAGCCGGGCGTGTTCAACCGCAAGACCCTCAAGGGGAGCCAGTTCTGCCAGCCTCTGGTGGAGTTCTCCGGCGCCTGCGCCGGCTGCGGCGAGACCCCCTATGCCAAGCTCATCACCCAGCTGTACGGCGAGAAGACCTATTGGGTCAACGGCGTGGGCTGCTCCCTGGCCTGGGCCGGCGCGTTCCCGTCCCTGCCCTACACCAAGAACAAGGAAGGCCGCGGCCCCGCGTTCTACGGCACCCTGTTTGAGGACCAGGCGGAGAACGGCCTGGGCATGTGCCTGGCGGTGAAGCAGCGCCGCGGCGCCGAGCGGCTGAAGGTGGAGGCCCTGCTGCCGATGGTGGCCGGGACCGAAGTGGAGACCGCCGCCAACGCGTGGCTGGCCAGCTTCGACGATCTGGACGCCAACGACGCCGACGCCCGCGCCCTTGTGGCGGCGCTGGAGAGCGCCGAGCTCACCGGCGAGGCCGCCGCGCTGAAGGACGCCATCCTCCTGGATAAGGACCAGCTGGGCAAGAAGGTGGTATGGCTGTTCGGCGGCGACGGCTGGGCCTACGACATCGGCTACGGCGGCCTGGACCACGTGATCGCCTCCGGCGAGGACATCAACGTGTTCGTGGTGGACACCGAGGTGTACTCCAACACCGGCGGCCAGTCCTCCAAGGCCACCCCTGTGGGCGCCTCCGCCAAGTTCGCCGACGGCGGCAAGAAGACCGCCAAGAAGGATCTGGGCCGGCTGATGATGACCTATCCCAACGTGTACGTGGCCTCCGTGGCCATGGGCGCCAACCCCGCCCAGCTGATGAAGGCCGTCACCGAGGCGGTGGATCACAAGGGCCCGTCCATCATCATCGCTTACGCCCCCTGCATCAACCACGGCATCAAGTCCGGCATGCAGAACGTGCAGGCGGAGATGAAGAAGGCTGTGGACTGCGGCCTGTGGCCCCTGTACCGCTACAACCCGGACAAGGAGGAGAAGCCCTTCTCCCTGGACTACAAGGCTCCCAGCCGTCCCGTCAGCGATTTCCTGGACGGCGAGGTCCGCTACGCCGGCCTGCGGGTCAAGTATCCCGAGATCGCCGAGCGCCTGTTCGCCGAGGCCCAGCGCCAGGCCGACGAGCGCTATAAGACCTACGTGCGCCTGGAGAAGAGCTACAACGAGGAGTAATCTCCCTCCCGGCGACATTCCCTGAAACAGCAGACCATCCGCCAGGTCTCCGATCCGGCGGATGGTCTATCTTGAAGTGGGAGCGGGATTTCCCGCTCCGGAAGGAGTATCTGACTATGACGAAGATCGGTTTTGTGGGGCTGGGGATCATGGGCCGGCCCATGGCGGAGCATCTGCTCAAGGGCGGCTTCCCCTTGATGGTCAGCGACCTGAACCAGGCCGCGGTGGACGCCCTGGTAGCCCAGGGAGCGGAGGCCGGGTCCTATCGGGACCTGGCGGAGAGCTGCGACATCATCATGATGATCCTGCCCACGGGGGCCATCGTGCAGAGCGTGCTGTTCGGCCAGGGCGGCCTGGCGGAGCATCTGACGGCGGGCAAGGTGGTGTGCGACCTGTCCAGCGTCACCCCCGGCGAGTCCCAGACCTGCTATGAGAAGCTGAAGGCCATGGGCGTGGGCTTCATGGACGCGCCTGTGTCCGGCGGCGAGACCGGCGCCATCGCCGGGACCCTGGCCATTATGTGCGGCGGCGACGAGGAGGTCTTCCACCGCCTGGAGCCCGCCTTCGCGGCCATGGGCTCCAGCGCCCTGCTCATCGGCCCCTCCGGCGCCGGGAGCATCACGAAGCTGGCCAACCAGATCATTGTGAACCTGAACTGCTGCGCCGTGAGCGAGGCCCTGACCCTGGCCACCAAGGCGGGGGTGGACCCCATGCGGGTGTACAAGGCCATCCGGGGCGGCCTGGCCGGCAGCGTCGTGCTGGACCAGAAGGCCCCCATGATGTGCCATCGGGAGTTTCAGCCCGGCGGCACCATCCGGGTCAACCGCAAGGATATCAAGAACGTGCTGGCCACCGCCCATGAGCTGGAGGTGCCCGTGCCCCTGACGGCCCAGCTGTACGAGATCCAGCAGACCCTGTCCGTCACCGGCCACCTGGACGAGGACCACTCCACCTACGTGCACTATTTTGAGATGCTGGCGGACGTGACTGTCCAAAGCGACGAGGAGTAAACTATGGAGCAGACGATCAGCGCCTCGATCCTGACCGGCCTTCCGCCGGTGGACGAGGCGGCGGTGGACGCGCTGCTGCGCCGGGAGATCGAGAGGGACGAGACCAAATTCGTGGTCCTGGACGACGACCCCACCGGCGTGCAGACGGTCCACGACGTGTCCGTGTACACCGATTGGTCGGTGGAGAGCGTGACCAGCGGCTTCCGGGAGGAGAACAAGCTGTTTTATATCCTCACCAACAGCCGTGGCCTGACGGCGGAGGAGACCACCGCCGTGCACAACGAGATCGCGGCCAACGTGGCCGCCGCGGCCCGGGCCACGGGCAAGCGCTACCTCATCATGAGCCGCAGCGATTCCACCCTCCGGGGCCACTATCCCCTGGAGACGGAGCTGCTGCGCCAGGGCATGGAGGCCGACGGCCTCACCGTGGACGGGGAGATCCTGTGCCCGTTTTTCAAGGAGGGCGGCCGGTTCACCCTCCACAACATCCACTATGTGCGCTACGGCGACGAGCTGGTGCCCGCGGCCCAGACGGAGTTTGCCAGGGACCGCACCTTCGGCTATACCCACTCCGATCTGCCCGGCTACGTGGAGGAGAAGACCGGGGGCAAATACCCCGCCGGGTCCGTCACCTGCATCGGCCTGGAGGAGCTGCGCCGCCAGGACTATGACGCCGTCCAGGCGAAGCTGATGGCGGTGCGGGATTTCGGGAAGGTGTGCGTCAACGCGGCGGATTACTGCGACGTGAAGGTGTTCGCGGTGGCGCTGTACCGGTGCCTGGCCCAGGGAAAGCGCTTCCTGTTCCGCACGGCGGCGGGCCTGGTGAAGGTCATGGGCGGCATCAGCGACATCCCCCTGCTCACCCGCCGGGACATGGTCCGGACCGACACCGGCGCCGGCGGCGTGGTGGTGGTGGGCAGCCATACCCAGAAGACCACCGCCCAGCTGAACGCCCTGCTGACGCTGCCCTGCGTGGAGGCCATCGAGTTTCAGAGCGACCTGGTCCTGGAAGGGGACGAGGCCCTGAGCCGGGAGGTGGACCGGTGCGTGGCCCTGGAGGAGGAGATCATCCGCCGGGGGAAGGTGGCGGTGTGCTATACCAACCGCCGGCTGCTCACCGTGGACAACGACACCAAGGAGAGCGCCCTGACCCGCAGCGTGAAGATCAGCCAGGCCGTGCAGAGCCTGGTGGGCCGGCTGAAGGAGACGCCGGCGTTCATCATCGCCAAGGGCGGCATCACCTCCAGCACCGTGGGCACCGAGGCGCTGGGCGTGAAGAAGGCCAACGTCCTGGGCCAGATCCGCCCGGGCATCCCCGTGTGGCAGACCGATCCGGGCAGCCGCTTCCCCGGCATCCCTTATGTGATCTTCCCCGGGAACGTGGGGGACGCCGACACCCTCCGCCAGGCGGTGGAGATCCTCACGGAGAAATAACCCATCCCAACAGAAAGAGTCCGTACTCTCCCGGATAGAGTACGGACTCCTTTTGTATTTTTGAATTTGCCGGCTCAGGGCACCAGGGTCAGGACGATGGACAGCAGGCACAGCAGCCCGAAGGCGATCATGCCCGGGTTGAGGCAGGCGGTGGAAAACCGCTTCCCCCGAGGCAGCTGGCGCTCCGCCGGGGCGAATTCGACGTACCGGGCCCGCAGGCACAGCACCACCAGCCCTGCGATGGCCAGGGCGATGAGACAAAGGCTGTATGCGGCCAGGGCCAGACCCGTGCCGTCGGGGCCGGCGGCTGCCAGGATGGCCGGGGCCACCACGCCGCCCAGAAGGTTGATGAGCATGTGCAGCGCCGCGCTGTACCGCAGTTTTCCGGTCCGCAGGTACACATATCCGAACACCAGCCCCAGGGCGAAGGCGTAGAAAAGCTGCCCCAGATTGCCGTGGAACAGCCCGAACACCGCCGCCGACAGCACCACCGCCAGCTTCTCCCCGTAGAGCCGGGCCCGGTCGATGAACATCTTCCGGAAGACGAACTCCTCGATCCAGGGGGCGGCCACCACCATCACCAGCGCCTTCATCCACACGTTCTCGTCCATGGCGTAGTCCATGATGGGATTGAGGTTCTCCGAGCCCAGCGCCGCCTGCAGCGCCGAGGTGATGAGATTCCCCACCATGTTCCCGGCGTACATCATGAAAAGGCTGATGAGCACGAGGCAGAGGAACCGGCGGAAGGGGAGAGAGCGCTTTTCCGGCGGCGAGGCGGGCATCTTCCGCCAGACGGCCAGTCCCGCGGGGATCGCCACGACGTAGAGCGGCAGAAACGTGGCCAGCCATGTCACCTGGCCGGGAAAGTCCCCCGCCGGCCAGATCAGGGACACGGCGGTCGCCGCCAGCAGCTGCAGCACCGATCCCAGGGCCAGGATCAGGAAGACGCCGGCGCCCAGACGGGAGAAGTGCCGCCGTCCGGCGGCCAGATCCACCGCCGGCACAGAGACTTCATCCGCCGCCGGGGCGGCGCAGACGCCCGCCGGCACGGTGTAGCCGGCGGCCGGGGCGGTATAGGCGCCCGCCGCCAGCCGGGCCGGCCGGGGCCGGGGGTCCAGGAACCGGGGCGTCAGGGCGAAGAAGATGAGCCCCAGACCCGTGTTCACGGCCGCCGCGGCGGCGAGCCCGCCGGTAAGGCTGTCGGAGAAGAGGAAGATGGCCAGATCCGGCAGCAGCCCGAAGTACACGAACAGGACCTGGACCAGCTGCTTGACGGTCTTGCCGGCGGCCACGGGCACGGAGAAGCCGATGAACGCCCCCACGGCGGTGGCGTAAAAGGTCACGGACAGGATGGGCGGCAGCCATGCCAGCGCCGCCAGGATGCTGTCGCCGGCCGCCAGCGCGCCCAGGAGCAGCCCCGGCAGCAGGTCCATCAGACAGTTGGCCAGTCCGCCCAGCATGGACCAGGCGAGCTTGGCAAAGGTGCGCTCCGGCACCAGGAGGAAGCTGTCCATGCCGGCGTCCTGCTCCAGGGGGTTGCCCAGGGCCCGGAAGAAGGCCATGATGCCCAGCACCACGGCCACCGCCCAGGCGCTGTGGGTCAGCAGGCCCGCCACCAGTCCCGCCAGCAGATAGGTCTCCAGCGTCTTGGTGAACAGGCCCAGATGGGCGAAGCGGAAGCGGTTGTACATGGCCTTGAAAAAGTACACGTTGGCCCCGGCGCCGTGGCGCATGCCGTCCCGGCGGAGCCGGTCGCTGCGGTCCTTTTTCCGCCGTACGACCACGCCGGAGCCCTTCTCCGACTGGGCCCGGGCCAGCAGCTCCGCGGTCTCCTCGCTCTTGGCCATGGCGTCCTCGTAAAAGTCCGCCTTGATGTGCCAGATGATCCACACCAGCGCCGCCCCGGCCAGTATAGTCAGGGCCATATAGATCCCGCTCCTGCCCGGCTGGCCCGCCGCGGCGCAGCCGCAGGCGGCCTTCAGCCAGCCCCAGAAGGGGATATAGCGGCCCAGGGGACCGCCCAGATAATCCAGCGCCGTCTGCCAGTAGCCCCGCCCGTCCCGCAGCAGGACCAGATACCCGCCCGCCGCCAGGGCCACGAGGGCGTACAGCCCCGGCCGCAGGTACCGCTTCACCCGGGGATAGGTGGCCGCCAGGATGTACAGCAGCACCCGGATCAGCGTGCCCGTCAGCACGGCCAGACAGAAGACCGCCACCAGGATGAGGGCGCTCCACAGATCCATCCCCAGATTCTCCACCAGATTGGGCAGCTGGATCAGCAGGTAAAACCCCGCCAGCAGGGATACCCCCAGCTGGGTGGCCAGCCGGAACAGCAGCACCGACTGGGGCCGCAGGGGGGAGGGGAAGAGGATGTTCACATCCGCGGGCTGGAAGATGCGGCTGCCGTTTTTGTCCGCGCCCATGGCCATGAACAGGAACATGACCAGAATGATCGCCCCGGCCGCCGCCTCGGTGATGCGGGCCGCATCCCCGCCGGCGGACGGGGGCAAGTCGATTTCCGCCTCCGATCCGCCGTCGGGCAGCGTCTCCACGCCGACAGGCGGCGCGTCCGTTCCGTCGGACCCGTCGTCGGTGGCGACGGCGGCGAGAAAGCCGATGACGCCGCCCATGAGCGCGCACACCAAAATGAAGACCAGCACCCAGGTCTTGAACAGCTTTTTCAGCTGGTTTTTGAAGGTGTGCAGGGCGTAATAGCCGAACAGCCTCATGCGCCCTCCCCTCCGGGGTGGGTCATCTCGGACTGGCTCACGCCCTCGGTCACGTCGAAGAACAGCTGCTCCAGGCTCCGGCCGTCCGCGTCCAGCTCCTCCCGGGTCACGTTGGCCCGGATGGAGCCGGCCTGCATGATGATGGTCCGGTCCCAGAGCATATCCACGCTGTCGATGATGTGGGTGCTCACCAGCATGGTGCGGCCCTGGTCCCGCATGATGCCGATCAGCTCCTTCAGCTGTTTGATGGCGTGGGGATCCAGGCCGATCATGGGCTCATCCAGCAGCAGCATCTGCGGCTCCGGCAGCAGGCCCATGCAGATGTTCAGCTTCTGCTGCATGCCCTTGGACAGCTCGTCGCCGAATTTCTTTTTCTTGTCGGTCAGCTCGAACCGCTGAAGCAGCTCCTCCGCCCGGCCCCTGTAGTCCGTCAGCCGGTAGGCCCGGGCCAGAAATTCCAGGTGCTCGCTGACGGTGAGGTTGGGATACAGCGACGGCATCTCCGGGATGTAGCCCAGCAGCCGCCGGGCGGCGGTGGACTTGTTGGCATAGCCGCCCACGGTGATGGCGCCCTCGTAGCGCAAAAAGCCCACGATGGCCTTCATGATGGTGCTCTTGCCCGCGCCGTTGGGGCCCAGCAGCACGGTGACGCTGCCCGGGTCCAGATGAAAGCTCACGTCGGCGCAGGCCGTCACCTTGCCGTATTTTTTCGTTACATGGGAAACGTCCAGCATGTTCTCTCTCCTCTCTCCTGTCCGCCAAAAATAAATGCGCGGCCGAAGCCGCGCACGAAAAACGCGGTCCGACTGTCTGTTGCCACACAGTTCACCCCAGAGCGGGAATGAAGCCGGAGCATGCGTCTTTCACAAAGAGCATGCCCGTCTGGGGATGGTATGAAACTGTGTGGCAAGTACAGTATAGCACGTTTCGGCAAAATAGCAAGCCGGGAGGTTTACGCCAGCACGTTGAACCGCCGCCAGCGGCCGCTTTTGGCCCGGGCCAGAAAGCACGCCGCCCGGAGCACCCAGTCGGCGCACCAGCCGATCCATACGCCCCAGAGCCCCGCCCCGGTATAGCGGCATAGGACCCAACACAGACCCACCCGCAGCGTCCACATGCTGACGGCGGTGACCCACATGGTGAAGGACACGTCCCCCGCCGCCCGCAGGCCGTTGGGCAGCGTGAAGGCGCAGGGCCAGAGCACCGTCCGCAGCGCGCACACGAACCATGTGATCCGGCACACCAGCCGGACGCCCTCCGGGCTCAGCGCCGTGAGGCGGGTGATCAGCGGCGCGCCGGCGGAGAAGATGACGCACATGACCACCGTCACCGCCGCCGAGATGCGGGTGAACAGGCCCATGTACCGCTGGGCCTGGTCGGCATCGCCCCGGCCCATGCACTGGCCCGCCACGGTGATGAGGCCGATGCCGATGGCCACGCCGGGCATGCTGACGCAGGAGTCCATGGTGGTGATCACCGCCTGGGCGGCGATGGCGGTGGTGCCCAGGGTGGACACGGTGGACTGCACCGCCAGCTTGCCGAACTGGAACATGCCGTTCTCCACCGCGGAGGGCAGGCCCACCCGCATGATCCGCCGGAGCATGGTCCGGTCCGGCCGGAACTGCGCCAGGGGCCCCAGGGAGAAGACCTGCCCCGGCCGGGCCTGACAGCCCAGCAGCCACGCCGCGCTCACCGCCCGGCTGGCCAGGGTGGCCAGCGCTGCCCCCAGCACACCCATGCGGAAGACGAAAATCAGCACCGCGTTGCCCGCGATGTTCAGAATGTCCGCCGCCGCGGCCACGATCATGGGCCGGCGGGAGTTGCCCGCCGCCCGGTGGAGGGCGGCGCTGGCGGTATACAGCGCCAGGAAGGGGTAGCTCAGGGCCGTGACGAGCAGGTACACCTGGGCCGCGTCCATGACGGCGGGCTCCACGGAGCCGAAGATGAGCCGCAGCACCGGCCGGCGGAATATGGCCAGGCCCGCGCAGCAGACCGCGCTCAGCGCCAGCGCCGCGGCCATCACCTGGTTGGCGGCCAGCCGGGCCCGGTCCCGGTCCCCCTGGCCGATGTACTGGGAGCAGACGATGGTGCCGCCGGCGGCCAGGGCGGAGAAAAAGTACAGCACCAGCACGTTCAGCGAGTCCACCAGCGCCACCCCGGAGATGGACGCCTCCCCCACCGCGGAGACCATGAACGTGTCCGCCACGCCCATGATCCCGGTGAGGATCTGCTCCAGCACCAGCGGCCAAAGCAGCGCCTGGATGTCTTTTTTCGTGAACACGCCCGCCGCCTCCCTTTTGATAAGTATGTCGAAGCAGGCCTATTATAAGAGCGCGGCCGCCCGTTTGCAAGGGGGAGGGGAAAAGACGGCGGAGGAAAAATGCCGGCTTGCGCCCGCGGCGCCGGACGTGTTATACTGCCCTCATGGATACATTCACGAAAAACTACATAGACGCGCGCAAACAGGTCATCGCCATGGATTTTCCCCGGCTGAACGACCGGCAGCTGGAGGCGGTCATGGCCACGGAGGGGCCGCTGCTGATCCTGGCCGGCGCCGGCTCCGGCAAGACCACCGTGCTCATCAACCGGATCGCCAATCTCATGAAATACGGCCGGGCGTCGGATTCCGGGGAGCTGCCCGGGGACGCCAGCGAGGAGAAGCTGGACGTGATGCGCCGCTACATCGCCGGAGACAGGGAGCTGAAGCGCCAGGCGGAGGAGGCGGCGGCCTTCGAGCCGGTGGCCCCCTGGCAGATCCTGGCCATCACCTTTACCAACAAGGCCGCCGACGAGATGAAAAGCCGGCTGAACACCATGCTGGGACCGGCGGCGGAGGACATCTGGGCCAGGACCTTCCACTCCGCCTGCGTGCGCATCCTGCGCAGGGACGCCGCCCTTCTGGGGTATCCGGAGGGGTTCACCATCTATGACGAGGCGGACCGGACGGCGGTGATGAAGCGGCTTTTGAAGGACCAGAACAAGGACGAGAAGCTCTTCCCGCCCCGATGGGTGCTCGCCGTCATCGACCGGGCCCGGAACCGGCTGCAGTCCCCCGGGGACTTCGCCGCCGAGGCGGCCAAGAGCGGGGACGTGCGGCTGCTGGGGGCGGCGGAGCTGTATGAGGCGTACGCCCGCCGGCTCATGGAGGCCGGGGCCATGGATTTCGACGATCTGCTCTACAACACCGTGCGGCTGCTGCAGCAGTTCGCCGACGTGCGGGAGCGGTATCAGCGGAAATTCCGGTATGTGCTCATCGACGAGTACCAGGACACCAACAATCTGCAGTACATGATGGCCACCATCCTGGCCGGGGGCCGGAACAACATCTGCGTGGTGGGCGACGACGACCAGTCCATCTACGCCTTCCGGGGGGCCACCATCGAGAACATCCTGTCCTTCGAGGACCAGTACGACCACGCCCGGGCCATCCGGCTGGAGCAGAATTACCGCTCCACCGGACATATCCTCTCCGCCGCCAACGGCGTGGTGGCCAATAACAAGGGACGCAAGGGGAAAAAGCTCTGGACCAAGGCGGGGGACGGGGACCGGATCACCCTGTACGTGGCGAAAAACGAGGACGACGAGGCCCAGTACGTGGTCCGCCAGGTGCTCCAGGCGGTGGACCAGGGGGACAACCTCCGGGACCACGCGGTGCTCTACCGGCTCAACGCCCAGTCCCGGGTGCTGGAGCAGGCATTCCTGCGCCACGGCATCCGCCCCCGGATCGTGAAGGGCAACCCCTTCTTCGAGCGGGCGGAGATCAAGGACCTGATGGCCTACTTCTTCGTGCTGCTCAACCCCGCGGACGATCTGCGCCTGGCGCGGATCATCAACGTCCCGCCCCGGGGCATCGGCCAGACCACCCTGGACCGGGCCGCCGCCATCGCCCAGGCCAACGGCGTGCCCCTGTTCACAGTGCTGTCGGCCGCGGGCTCCTTCCCGGAGCTGAGCCGGGCGGCGGAGAAGATCAAGGCCTTCGTCTCCATGATGAACGAGCTGGCCGCCCTGACCCGGAGCGGAGGGCTGGAGGAGCTGTACGACGCGCTGCTGGACCGGACGGGCTACGCCCGGATGCTGGAGAGCGCCCGCACCGACGAGAGTCTGAACCGGCTGGAGAACGTGAAGGAGCTGAAAAGCTTCATCGCCACCCACGTCTCCCAGACCGGGGACGACACCCTGGAGGGGTTCCTGGACGAGGTGAGCCTGTATACCGACCTGCAGGGCATGGACGAGGACGAGAACACCGTCACTCTCATGACCATCCACTCCGCCAAGGGGCTGGAATTCCCCACGGTGTTCATCGTGGGCATGGAGGAGGGGGTGTTCCCCTCCCTGCAGGCCATCGGCGAGGCGGCCCAGATGGAGGAGGAGCGGCGGCTGGCCTACGTGGCCATCACCCGGGCGAAAAAGCGCCTTTTCATCACCAGCGCCCGCCAGCGGATGGTGTTCGGCCAGACGGCCACCCACCGGGTCAGCCGGTTCGTGGACGAGATCCCGCCGGAGCACATCGACCGGCCCTATTCGGATCTGAAGCCCGCCACGGGCTGGTTCGAGTTCGAGGACGTGCCGGAGACCGACGGCGGCGGCTGGCAGGGAGGCGGGAGAAACGCCCAGTGGAGCGGCCGGAGCGCGGCCGCCCGGCCCTGGGAGCGGCGGACCGGGAGCAAGCCCCGGACCCTCGTCCCCCCCGCGCCGAAAAAGGCGGAGCCGGCGGTCAGCTTCGCCGTGGGGGACCGGGTGGAGCACAGCGCCTTCCACAAGGGCACCATCGTGAAGATGACCCCCATGGGCGGGGACCATCTGGTGGAGATCCAGTTCGACGCCGCCGGGCTCAAGCGCCTGATGCTGAAGGCCGCCTCCCGGTACATGAAGAAAATATGAGGAAATACGGGTGCGGAGCCGGAGGGGACCGCGCCCGTTTTTTGTCATCTGTCCGTTGACGAACCGCCGTGGGGGAGGGTATACTGTTTTTAGTAAGCTGTAAAAATAAGGGAGGATACGAACCATGACCAAACGTATCATCAGCCTGCTTCTGGCGGTGCTCATGGTCCTGAGCCTGGGCGTGAGCGCGCTGGCGGACGAGGAACCGGCGCCCGCGCCGGAGGAAGCGACAGAGCCCGCCGCCGAGCCGGAGGCGGCCCCGGCGGAGACGGAGGAGCCCGGGGAGGGTGCCGATGAACCGGCCCCGGCGGCGACGGGGGTCGTTGCCTCCGGTAACTGCGGCCCGAACGGCAGCTCCAGCGTGACCTGGAGGCTGGAGCACAACAATGACTACATGACCAGCGTGGACAATTATGAGGATGTCAGCCTGACGCTCACCATCTCCGGCACCGGGCCGATGGAAAACTATGTGATGGGCAGCGGCACGAGGTCTGCGCCCTGGCTTGACTGGGATGAGTCCCTCGACCTGTTCTACGACAACGCCATCAGCCGCATCATCATTGAGGACGGCGTCACCTCCATTGGCGACGACGCGTTTCATAACTGTGGCAGTTGGTACACAATCCGTGAGCTCCGGATCCCCAGCACGGTCACCCGCATCGGTCAATCCGCATTTTTGAGAACCAATATAACGAGCGTGACCATCCCGGACAGCGTGACCGAAGTAGGCACCTGGACGTTTTCCGACAGCAGTCTGACCAGCGTCAGGCTCTCCCGCGGTCTGAAAAAGATCAGCGATGGCATGCTGAGCTGGACGGGCATAAGGAGTATCGAGATCCCGGACAGCGTGACAAGCGTCGGCTCCGAAGCGTTTAAGGGCTGCCTTGCGCTGACAGCCGTCGAATTCCCGGCCAGCGTGGCCAGCGTCGGCAAGCTGGCATTTGAAACCTGCACGGCTCTGACCAGCGTCACCTTCTATAACCCCGCGTGCAAGCTCTCTGACGAGAGCGGCGCGCTCGTCGATCTGAAGCTGCCGGCCAACGCGGTGGTCCGTGGCTACGACGGCTCCACAGCCCAGGCCTACGCCAAGAAGTACGGCAACCCCTTCGTGTCCCTGGGCAAGGCCCCCGGCTCCTCCGTCACGCCGCCCCCTGCCGCCAAAGAGGGCTGGCAGAAGGAGAACGGCAAGTGGTATTTCTACGAGGACGGCGTCCGGGTGAAAAACGCCTTCGTGGACGGCGGCAAGTACTACGTCAACGGCTCCGGCGTGATGGTTATCGGCTGGCAGAAGATCGACGGGGTCTGGTATTACTTCAACACCTCCGGCGCTATGGTCACCGGCTGGAAGAGGCTGATCAACAAGTGGTATTGGCTGGACAAGACCACGGGCGCCATGGCCACGGGGTGGCAGACCATCGACGGCAAGGAGTACTGGTTCAACACCTCCGGTGCCATGGTGACCGGGTGGCAGAAGATCGACGGGACCTGGTACTACTTTGAGAGCTCCGGAGCGATGGCGAAGGGCTGGAAGAAGCTGAGCGGCAAGTGGTACTACCTGAACGAGACCACCGGCGCTATGGCCACGGGCGGGCCGGTGGCCGTCAGCGGCAAGGAGTACTGGTTCAAGTCCGACGGGGCCATGGTGACCGGATGGATCAACCTGGGCGGCGGGGACTACCGCTACGCCGACAGCTCCGGCGCTCTGGCGAAGGAGCTGTGGGTGAAGTCCGCCGGCAGGTGGTATTATCTGAAGGACACCGGGCTGATGGCCCGCAACGAGACGCTCACCATCGACGGCGCGGAATACCGGTTCAGCGGCGCGGGCGTCTGGATGAAATAAGCGGATATACAGGAAAAGGGAGGGCGGCAACTGCCGTCCTCCCCGCGTACAGACCAAGAAAGAAGCAACCGGGCCGCCCTGCAGGGCAGCCCGGTTGCTTTTTTGGCGCGGGAACGCTATACTATTGGTCGGCCCCGGCGGCGAGAGCCCGGCGGTGGGCGTCGGGATCGGCGGGGACGGGCTGGCCGTGGACGGCGATATAGTCCTGGATGCAGGAGAAGCTCTCGTCGGAGATGTCGTGCTCCATTTTACAGGCGTCCTTATAGGCGGTGTCCCGCCCTACGCCCAGGCTCATGAGGATGGCAGCGATGGTCTCATGTCGTTCATAGATGCGCTTGGCGATGGCCAAGCCCTTCTCCTCCAGATAGAGCAGCCGGTCCTCGTCCCGGCGTATGTATCCGTTCTCTTCCAGCTGCTTCATGGCCACGCTCACCGAGGGCTTGGAGTAGCCCAGAGCGTTGGCGATGTCGATGGAACGGACGTAGCCCTTCTCCAAGGTCTGCATATAGATGGCTTCCAGATAGTCCTCCGCGGATTCGTGGATGTTCATCTGCGCGCCTCCCCCGATTAAAATTATATCAAAAACAGTTTATCACAACTTTTTGAAAAAAACAAGCGTGGTGAAAGGATGCTCTCCATTCCTCCTTATGTAAATACGCTCCTGACCGCTCTCCGGCGGGCGGGCTATGACGCCTGCCCAGTGGGAGGCTGCGTCCGGGACGGGCTGATGGGCCGCACACCGGCGGACTGGGATCTGGGCACCGCCGCGCCGCCGGAGCGGATGCGGCAGATCTTCGCCGGGTACCGGCTGATCGAAACGGGGCTGCGGCACGGCACCGTCACGGTCCTGACGGAGGGCGGGCCGGTGGAGATCACCGCCTTCCGCTCCGACGGGGCCTATCACGACGGCCGCCACCCGGACCGGGTGGCCTTCGTGCCCACGCTGGAGGAGGATCTGGCCCGGCGGGACTTCACCGTCAACGCCATGGCCCTGGCCCCGGACGGGACGGTCGTCGACCTGTACGGCGGCCGAGAGGATCTGGCGGCGGGGCTCATCCGCTGCGTCGGGGAGCCGGACAGGCGGTTCGGGGAGGACGCGCTGCGCATTCTGCGGGCGCTGCGGTTCGCCTCCCGGCTGGACTTCGCCATCGAGGAGAAGACCGCCCGGAGCGCTGTGGAGAACCGGGCGCTGCTGGGAAAGATCTCCCGGGAGCGGGTGTTCGCGGAGCTGACGGGCATCCTCACGGGCCCCGGCGCCGGGCGGGTGCTGCGGCAGTATGGGGACGTGATCTTTCAGGTGATCCCGGAGCTGGCGCCCCAGGCGGGATTTGACCAGAAAAATCCCAACCACATCCACGACATCTGGACCCACACCACCATGGCCGTGGACGCCGTCGAACCCGACCCGGTTTTGCGGCTGACCATGCTGCTGCACGACGTGGGCAAGCCGGCCGCCTACTTCACCGACGAGGCCGGCTGCGGCCACTTTTACGGCCACGCCAGGATCGGCGCGCAGATGGCGGACGACATCCTGCGGCGGCTGCGGTGCAGCGGCGAGATACGCCGGCAGGTGGTCACCTTCATCACCTGGCACGACATCGAGCCGCCCCGGACGAAAAAGGCCATGGGCCGGCTGGCGTCCAAGCTGGGGGTGGACACGGTCCGGCGGCTGATCCAGTGCTGGCGGGCGGATTCCGACGACCGGGCCCGGGACGTGCGGGAGCGGAACCTGGCGGTCATCGCCCGGTCGGAGGAGGCGCTGGAGGAAGCGCTGGCGGGCCCGGCGCCGTGCTTTTCCGTGAAGAGCCTGGCGGTGGACGGCCGGGACATCATGGCCCTGGGGGTCCCGGAGGGGCCGGCGGTGGGCCGGGTGTTGAAAGCGCTGTTCGGCCGGGTGCTGGACGGCGGGGTGGCCAACGAGCGGCAGACGCTGCTGGCGGCCGCCCGGGATATAATAGAGGATTGCAATCTGCACAGGACAGATGTATAATTTGAAAGTAAATTTATTCCAAGGAGTGGATCGCTTTGAATATCCGGATCACGGCCGACAGCACATGCGACCTGACGGCGGAGCTGGTGGCGGAGAAAAACATCACCATCGCCCCCCTGACGGTGACCTGCGCCGGAGAGAGCTATAAGGACGGCACGGAGATCACGCCGGACACGCTCTATGAAAAGATCGCCGCCTCCGGCCAGCTGGCCCAGACCGCGGCGGTGAACGTGCAGGATTATCTGGACCTGTTCGGCGGGCTTTTGAAAAGCTGCGACGCCATCGTCCACTTCACCATCAGCGCGTCCATGTCCGCCTGCTACCAGAACGCCTGCATCGCCGCGGCGGAGCTGGGGAACGTTTATGTGGTGGACAGCAAAAACCTCTCCACCGGCATCGGCCATCTGGTGCTGGACGCCTGCGACATGGCGGCGGCGGGGATGGACCCGGCGGATATCCAGCGCGCGCTGGAGGAGAAGCGGGAAAAGCTGGACGTGAGCTTCGTGGTGGATACGCTGGAGTATCTGCGCCGGGGCGGCCGCTGCAGCGCCCTGGCGGCCATGGGGGCCAATCTGCTCCGGCTGCACCCCTGCATCTTCGTCAAGGACGGGGCCATGGGCGTGGGCAAAAAATACCGGGGAAAGCTGATCGAGTGCATCACCGCCTACGTGAAGGACCGGCTGGCGGATATGGACAGCGTGGACACCCGCCGGATCTTCATCACCGACTCCGGCGTGGACGAGGCGTGCCGGGCGGCGGCGGAAAAGGCCGTCCGGGAGATGGGCCATTTCGATGAGATCATCCACACCCGGGCCGGCTGCACCGTCAGCTGCCACTGCGGACCGGGGACGCTGGGCGTGCTGTTTTACCGGAAATAAAACCGCGGCGGGGAAGGCCGCCTCCGCCGGCGGAGGGCCTCCGTCGGATCATAGCGAAAAACGGCGCATTATTTTACGGAATATTTCGGATACGGGCTTGTATTATCCGGGAAAATATATTATACTTTTCCCACGAAAAACCCGGCGATCCTGAAAGGAGGATACATTTTATGCCCAGACCTAAAGGGAGTAAAAACAAGAAATCTATCCAGACCGTAGCTCAGGTGGAAGAAAAAATCGCCGCCCAGCTGGAGGCGAAAAAGACCCTGGAAGCGGAGCAGGCGGAGATCCTGGCGGAGATCGAGGCGAAAAAGCAGCAGCTCAAGGCCAAGAAGAAAGCCGTCCGCGCCGTGGACAAGGCTCTGGCGGAGCTGGAGGCGAAGAAGGAAGAGGCCGCCGCCATCGCCAGTGCCGCCGCCCAGAAGGTGGAGATCGAAAAGGCCGTCACAAAGCTGGTCAGCAGCGGCCGCTCCTATGAGGAGATCCTGGAGCTTCTGAAGTGAGCATACCGCCTCCCTCGTCCAGAGGGAGGCCTTTTCAGGTTTTGCGCGGAACGGGTCATTGATGGAAAAACAAGCGAACAAACGGATAATATGGGCGCTGTTCGCGGTATACTGCACGGCGATGGTGTGGCTGCTGTTCGGCCAGCGGCTGGGGCAGGAGCTGCCGGATTATTACTGGGGGGAGCTGTCTGCCCGGATGAACCTGACGCCCCTGCGTACCACCCGCCATTTTTTGGCGCTGATCTTCCGGTCCGGCAGCGGACCGCTGATCCGCTCGGCGGCGGTGAATCTGGCGGGGAACGTGGGGGTGTTCGTGCCCATGGGGGCGTTTTTGCCCCTGCTGTGGCCCGCCCTGCGCCGCTATTGGCGTACGGCGCTGGTCATGGCGGCGCTGGTGGCGGCGGTGGAGCTCGTCCAGCTGGCCACCCATCTGGGGGTGTGCGACGTGGACGATCTGATCCTGAACCTGCTGGGCGGCTCGGCGGGCTACGGGCTGTACCGGCTCTTTCGCCGGGAATGAGGCGCCCTTGCCCCGCGGCGGGCATGAAAATATGCCGCCGGCCTTGCGGGCGCCGGGGCGGATGTGATAAAATAACAACTTAACGGACACTGACAGCGGAGGCGGCGTATGGACGGCAGCGCCTGTGACATCCTTATATTGGGCGCGGGACCGGCGGGGATCTCGGCGGCGCTGACCGCCCATGCCCGGGGCCGGTCCGTGATCGTGCTGGGCGCGGACCCCATGGGCAGTCCCCTGGCCAAGGCGGAGCGCATCGGCAACTATCCCGGCCTGGCCGGCATGAGCGGCCGGCAACTGCTCTCGTCCATGCTGGGCGACCTGGAGCGGGCGGGCATCCGCCGCGTCACCGGGCGGGTCACCGGCGTGATGGCCTTCGGCGGCAGCTTCATGGTCAGCGCGGAGCAGAATGTTTACCAGGCCAGGACCCTCATCCTGGCGGCAGGCGCCCGGCAGGGGGAAAAGCCCCTCCCCGGGGAGATGCCGCTGCTGGGAAAGGGCGTCAGCTGGTGCGCCACCTGCGACGGGATGCTGTACCGGGGAAAACGGGTGGCTGTACTCAGCCTGGGCGGCGAGGGAGAAAAGGACGCGGCGTTTCTGCGAGACATCGGCTGTGAGGTCCTTTACTTCGACCCGACCCAGGCGAAAAAAGCGGAGATCAAAGGCGCGGACCGGGTGACGGCTGTGGTCTGCGGCGGCGCCGAGCACCCCGTGGAGGGCGTGTTCGTGCTGCGGGACACGGTGGCGGCCAGCGCGCTGCTGCCGGCCCTGCCCATGCAGGACGGCCACATCGCCGTGGACGGGGAGATGCGCACCGGCATTCCCGGCGTATTTGCCGCCGGGGACTGCGTGGGCCGGCCCTATCAGATCGCCCGGGCCGTGGGCCAGGGAAATACCGCGGCGCTGACCGCGGACGGATATTTGAAGGAGAGGGACAAATGAGCATTCGGGAACTGACAGCGGAGAATTTTGACGAGGCCGTCGCCGACGGCACTTCGCTGGTGGATTTTTGGGCCGCCTGGTGCGGTCCCTGCAAGATGCAGAGCCCCGTGGTGGACGCCTTTGCCGCGGCCCACGGGGACGTGAAGGTGTGCAAGGTGAACGTGGACGAGCAGCCGGCGCTGGCCATGCGCTTCGGCATCATGAGCATCCCCACGCTGATGGTGTTCCGGGGCGGCGAGGCCGTGAAAAAGACGGTGGGCCTGTCCAGTCTGGAAGAGATAGAGGAGATGTGCCGATGAGAGAGCTTCCCAAACAGTACGACCCCAAACAGGTGGAGGGAAAGATCTACCAGCAGTGGCTGGACGGCGGGTATTTCCACGCGGAGCGTGACCCGGCGAAAAAACCCTTCACCATCGTCATCCCGCCCCCCAATGTGACGGGCCAGCTGCACCTGGGCCACGCCGTGGACGAGACCATCCAGGACGTGCTCATCCGGTATAAGCGCATGAAGGGCTATTCCGCCCTGTGGCTGCCGGGCTACGACCACGCGGGCATCGCCACCCAGATCAAGGTGGAGGAGAACCTGCGGGTGAACGAGGGGCTGACCCGCTTCGACCTGGGCCGGGAGAAATTCCTGGACCGGGTGTGGGACTGGAAAAATAAATACGGCGACCGGATCGTGGAGCAGCTGAAGACCCTGGGCTCCTCCTGCGACTGGGAGCGCCAGCGCTTCACCATGGACGAGGGCTGCTCCAAAGCGGTGCGGGAGGTGTTCTGCAGCCTCTACGAGAAGGGCCTGATCTACAAGGGCAAGCGCATCATCAACTGGTGCCCCCACTGCACCACCGCCCTTTCCGACGCGGAGGTGGAGTACGAGGAAAAGCCCGGCCACCTGTGGCACCTGCGCTATCCCCTCAGTGACGGCTCCGGGGACGTGATCGTGGCCACCACCCGGCCGGAGACCATGCTGGGCGACACCGGCGTGGCGGTCAATCCCGCCGACGAGCGGTATAAGGACATCGTGGGCAAGACCTGCATCCTGCCCCTGGTGGGCCGCCAGATGCCCATCGTGGCGGACGAGTACGTGGACATGGCCTTCGGCACCGGCTGCGTGAAGATGACCCCCTGCCACGACCCCAACGACTTCGAGGTGGGTCTGCGCCACAATCTGGAACAGATCCTGGTCATCGACGACAACGGCTGCATCATTAACGGCGGCAAGTATAACGGCCTGGACCGCTACGAGGCCCGGAAGGTCATTTTGAAGGACCTGGAGGAGCAGGGCTACCTGGTGAAGGTGGAGGACCACGTGCACAACGTGGGCACCTGCTACCGCTGCCACTCCGACGTGGAGCCCCTGGCCAGCGACCAGTGGTTCGTGAAGATGGAGCCTCTGGCCAAGGAGGCCATCCGGGTGGTGGAGGACGGCACCATCCAGTTCGTGCCGGACCGGTTCGCCAAAACCTATCTCAACTGGATGCACAACGTGCGGGATTGGTGCATCAGCCGGCAGCTGTGGTGGGGCCACCAGATCCCTGCCTGGTACTGCGCGGACTGCGGCCATGTCACCGTCAGCCGCACCGATGCCTGCCAGTGTGAGAAGTGCGGCTCCAAGAACATCACCCGTGACCCGGACGTGCTGGACACCTGGTTCTCCTCCGCGCTCTGGCCCTTCTCCACCCTGGGCTGGCCGGATAAGACCGAGGATCTGGAATATTTCTATCCCACCAGCGTGCTGGTCACCGGCTACGACATCATCTTCTTCTGGGTGGCCCGGATGATCTTCTCCGGCATGGAGCATACGAAGCGCGAGCCCTTCAAGACCGTGCTCATCCACGGCCTGGTGCGGGACCCCCACGGCAAGAAGATGTCCAAGTCCGCCGGCAACGGCGTGGACCCCATCGAGGTCATCGACCAGTACGGCGCGGACGCGCTGCGCTTCAACCTCATCACCGGCAACTCCCCCGGCAACGACATGCGCTTTTACGTGGAGCGGTGCGAGGCCATGCGCAACTTCGCCAACAAGCTGTGGAACGCCGCCCGGTACGTGATGATGAATCTCACTGTGGAGGACAATGCCCTGCCCGGCGAGCTGAAGCTGGAGGACAAGTGGATCCTGTCCAAGCTGCAGAGCCTCATCGCCGAGGTCAACGAGAACTTCGACAAGTATGAGCTGGGCCTGGCGGCGACCAAGATTTACGACTTCATCTGGGACAGCTTCTGCGACTGGTACATCGAGATCACCAAGCCCCGTCTGCGGGAGGGGGACGAGAGCGCCCAGCGGGTGCTGCTGTACGTGCTCACCGACATTTTGCGCCTGCTGCACCCCTTCATGCCCTTCATCACCGAGGAGATCTACGGCGCCATCCCCCACGACGGCCAGGCGCTGATCGTGGAGACATACCCGGAGTTCAACGAGACCCTCAGCTTCCCCCAGGAGGAGGCGGACTTCGAGCTGGTCATGGAGGCGGTGAAGGCCGTGCGCAGCCGCCGGGCGGAGATGAACGTGCCGCCCTCCAAGCGGCCCCACATCACCCTGGTCAC
>CANQSJ010000027.1 GCA_947626495.1 uncultured Oscillospiraceae bacterium
TCTCGTCCATGGTGAGTTCAACTTCGATATGCTGCTTGACATTGAGTTTGGACAATAAGCATACCGTCTCAACATGCGCCGTGGCGGGGAACATATCCACCGCCATGGCCCGGCGGGGGATATAGCCCAGCGCCGAGAGGCGCTTCAGATCCCGGGCCAGGGTGGCCGGGTCGCAGGACACGTACACGATCCGCTCCGGGCCCATGGCGGCCATGGCGGCCAGGACGGCCTCGTCCGTGCCCTTGCGGGGCGGGTCGGTGATGATCACATCCGGACGGAGGCCCGCCGCCGCCAACCTCGCCGCCACCTCCTTGGCATCGCCGCAGATATACTCCGCGTTGTCAACGCCGTTGACGGCGGCATTGCGCCGGGCGTTGTCCACGGCGGCGGGGACGATGTCGCTGCCGATGATCCGGCGGGCGCTGCGGGCCACGGCCAGGCCGATGGCTCCCGCGCCGCAGTAGAGGTCCAGCACCGTCTTCCCGGCGGGCTGGGCGTACTCGCCCGCCAGCCGGTAAAGGGTCTCGGCCTGGGCGGTATTCACCTGGAAAAAGGCGTTGGGGGACAGCTCCAGCCGGGCGCCGCAGATTCGCTCCCACACGGTCCCCTCGCCCCAGAGGGTGGTCATGGGCCCGTTCAGCACCACGTTGCCGGGATCGCCGTTCCGGCAGGCCAGCACCCCCGTCAGATCGGGACAGGCCTCCCGCAGCGCCCGGACGGCCCCGGCGGGCAGATCGTCGGCCGCCTCCACGCAGACGGCGAAGTGGGTGGAGGTCCGCCGCAGAAAGAGCCGGCGGATCAGCCCCCGGCCGGTGGCCTCGTCAAAGGCGGGCACGCCCTCCGCATTCATCCAGTCCAGCAGCGCCGCCGCGGCGGCGTCGAACGCGGGCGGCTGCAGAAGGCACCGGGGGGCGGGGACCACTTCATGGCTCCGGGAGCGGTAAAAACCGCAGACCGGCCCCGGGGCGAAGTTATACACCGCCTTGTTCCGGTAGCTCTCCCGGGCCGGGGCGGGGAGGATGCCCTCCGCCTGCAGCTCCAGTCCGCCGATCCGCCGCAGGGCGTCGTTGACCCGGTCCAGCTTGCATTTTGCCTCCAGCTCCCTGTCCATGTGCAGCGCGGCGCAGCCGCCGCACCGGCCGAATACCGGGCAGCGGGGCTCCGTCCGATGGGGGGAGGGGACCAGAAGCTCCTCGCCCCGGCCCCACACGGCCGTGCGGGTGACCTTCACGATCCGCACCCGCCACGTCTCTCCCGGCAGGGCCCGGGGCACGAATACCGCCCGGCCGCCGATCCGGCATACGCCCTCGGCCTGGGAGGTGAAGCCGTCCACCGTCGCTTCGTATATCTGATTTTTCATCAGGACCGTTTCCATGGGGCCATTGTATCACACGGTGGGGGAAAATGGGCGCTTTTCTTCCGGTTTTGCCCGGAAAAGTGTAAGTTTTCGCAAAAAAAGGTTGTCATATTCCCACCGGTGTGGTACAATGAGCGTAACTTTTGTTACTTATATTACTACGAGGTTACAAAATGGAGCTGCTGTCCCAAGGGATGAAACGTCTGATCTGCGCCCTGCTGGCGGCGCTGGTGCTGCTGACGGCGGCGCCGGCGGCCATGGCGTCCGGAGAGCCTGCCGATCCCGGCTCCGTTTCGGAGGAAACGGCCGCGGCGGATATGGAGGACCCTCTGTATCTGCGCTACAACGGCGGCGTCAGCCCCGCGGCCAGAATCCCGTCTTCCTTCCGGGATGTGACGCCCCGGGCCCTGAAGCCCTCGGAGTCTCTGCGCAAGGGCGTGGACGTGTCCGCCTATCAGCTGAACAACATCGACTGGAACAAAGTGGCCGACTCCGGCGTGGAATTCGCCATCGTCCGGGTGGGCTACCGGACCATCAACTCCGGCGAGCTGATGACGGACAGCTGCTATGCCAAGAACCTGGCCGGCGCCAGCGCCGCGGGCCTGCAGGTGGGCGCCTATTATTTCTCCCAGGCCACCACCGTGGAGGAGGCCCGGGAGGAGGCCCGGGAGGCGGTCCGGCTGGTGAAGGGATACGACATCGACCTGCCCATCGTCTTCGACCTGGAGGAGGTGGACGCCGGGACCTATCCCAACCGGCGGATGAAGCTGGCGGAGATGGATTACCAGCTGAAGACGGATATGTGCGTCGCCTTCTGCCAGGAGGTGGAGCAGGCCGGCTATGAGAGCATGGTGTACTCCAACCCCTATATGCTCAACAACCACGTGGACCGCTCCAAGCTGGGCAGACTCTGGCTGGCGCACTGGTCCTTCGCCAGCGATTACGCCGGCGAGTATGAGTACTGGCAGTTCGGCGAGGGTAGCGTGGACGGGATCAGTACCTCCGTGGATCTGGATTACTGGTTCGATCCCAGCGGGAAGCTGGCGCCTCCCCTGGAGGAGCCGACCAAGCCCAGCCCAAGTCCCAGTCCCAGCCCCAGTCCCACGCCGGGCGGCGAGACCGCGCCCCAGCCGGAGACGCAGGCGAGCCCCTTCACCGACGTGAAGAAGAGCGAGTGGTACTATGAAGAGGTGCTCAAGGCGTACGAGAAGAAGCTGGTCAACGGCGTGGGCAACGGCCTGTTCGCCCCGGAGGACAACGCCAGCCGCGGCGCCGTGGTGACCATGCTCTACCGCATGGCGGGGTCTCCTGTCCCGGAGAGCAAGGCGGGCTTCACCGATCTTACGGAGGACTATTACAGGGACGCGGTGAACTGGGCGGCCTCCAAGGGGATCGTCACCGGCGAGACGGCGGAGCTTTTCGTTCCCAACGGGTCCATCACCCGCGAGCAGCTGGCGGCCATGCTCTACCGCATGAGCGGCAGTCCCGCCGTATCGGGGAACCTGTCCTCCTATTCGGACGGAGACTCGGTGTCCGAATACGCCCGCAGCGCCATGATCTGGGCGGTGAAAGCAGGCGTGCTCAACGGCGACGCGGTGGGGACGCTGCGGCCCGGCGACACGGCAACCCGGGCGGAGGTCTGCGCCATGCTGGTGCGGTATCTGTCACGGGGATAAACGCGATGAGCGGGACGCTGGCCGGCGTCCCGCCTGTCTTTTTTTGGAGAAAAAGCTTTTCTTTTTGGCGAAAGTAGGATAAAATAAAAAAGTTATGACAACTACGAAGCGCAAGGGAGGATATCTGTGAAGAAGAACGGCTTGGTCACCGGCGTGATGTATGTGGTGCTGGTGCTTTTGGTGGTGGGATTGGGATTCCTCCTGTTTTTCAACTATCGGGCCAACATGGAGCAGAAAGAGGAGATCCGCGCGGCGGAAGAGGCGGCCAGCGCCACGGCCACGCCCGCGCCCACGGAGGAGCCGGCTCCCACGGCAGAGCCCCAGCGGACTGTGGAGACTTTGGATCTGGCCTTCGCCGGCGATCTGGTGGGCCATGCGGGCCTGACCACCGACGCGCTGTCCGAGGAGGAGGGGGCGTATGACTTCTCCCACGAGCTGGCCGGCGTACAGGCCAGCATAGCGGACGCCGATCTGGCCGCCTGCACCCTGGTGAGCACCCTCTCCGACGAGGGGACCTATGACGCGTACGTGATGCCCCGGGCGGTGGCCACGGCGCTGAGGGACGCGGGCTTCGATCTGGTGAACGCTGCCACGGACCACATCCTGGACCGGGGCGTCACGGGACTGACGGCCACGGTGGACTATCTGAAAAACGCCGGGCTCACGGTGACGGGGGCTTACAGCGCCAGTACCAGCCGCTCCCTGCCCGTCGCCCAGGTCAACGGGGTGAAGGTGGCCTTCCTCAGCTATTCCTACGGCACCGCCGGCACCGGCGCGCAGCCGGTGTCCGTGGCGGACAGCAGCTGGTGCATCGACCTGCTGACCACGGATTATATGACGGACAAGCAGGAAGTGGACTACGGAAAGATCGACGCGGATCTGGCGGCGGTGAAGGAAGCGGGCGCGGACGTGGTGGTCTCGTTCCTGTACTGGTGGGACAGCGCCCAGTATCATACCGAGCCCCGGCCGCAGCAGACCGAGGTGGTGGATTACCTGTGCCAGAACGGCGTGGATGTGATCATCGGCGGCGGGGTGAAGGTGCCCCAGCCCATCGAGGTGCGCACCGTGGAGCGGGAGGGCGGCAAGGCCAACTGCGTGATCTGCTACAGCCTGTCCAGCCTGATGAGCTGCTTCAACGACAACTACACCAACCTGTCGGCGGTGGTGGACGTGCAGATCAGCCGGGACACGGACAGCGGCGAGATCTGGATCAGCGGCGTGAGCACCAAGCCTCTGTTCATGGTGGATACCGCCGATTACACCGACAGCGCGGAGCTGGATTACAAATACCGGGTCCTGGACGCCTGGCAGGCGGTGGAGGACTATGAAAACGGCGCCGCCGACGCCGTGACGGCGGAGATCTGCGAGGCCATCCGGACCGGCATCGGCGATCTGGACGCCATCCTGGGGCCGGACTACGCCGCCCGGGAGGGCGGTCTGGCGGTGGACTTTCCCTATTAAAACAGCGCCAGAGCCGACAGATACGTGAATACCGCGGCGATGCCGCCGCACAGCGCCCGGCCCAGAAGGTGCCGGGCGCAGCTTATATCCGTGTCCGCCAGCACGCCCATGGTCTGACAGTGGACGCTCAGCCCGCCCCAGCCCAGGATCAGAGCGGCGGCGGCCAGGGCCAGAGGCTCCGGCGGCGTGCCCGCCAGAGCGGCGATGCCGCCGCCCAGCTCAAAAAAGCCGGTGAAGAGAGCCAGAGGCAGGCCGGACAGGCGCGTCTTCGCGCCGGTCACCGCCAGCAGCGCGGAGAAGAGCACCACGTACCCGCACACCGTCATGGTGGAGGAGACAGCCCGGGTCATGGCGGCGGTCAGGGCCTTGCCGAAGGGGAGCGGGGCCGGACGGCGGACGGCCTTCGCCGGGGCGCTCTCCTTCGTGCCCCGGAAGAGCATCCCCACGGCCACCGCCGCCAGCACATGGCTTGCGTACAGCAGCGCCCCCGCTGCGGGACTGCGGAAGGCCCCGCCGGCGGCCCCCAGGATAAAGGCGGGACCGGAGTTGTTGCAAAAAGCGGTCAGCCGCTCGCCCTCCTCCCGGCTCACCAGTCCCTGCCGGCGCAGATCCGCCACGGCGCTCGCCCCCAAAGGATAGCCGCCTGTGACGCCCAGGAGGAAGGCCTGGGCCCCGGCGGGGCTGATCCGGAAGAGTCTCGCCGCGGCGCTGCCGAGCCGTCCCACCAGCAGATCCGGCAGACCCAGGGCACTGAGCAGATTGCTCAGCACAAAAAAGGGCAGCAGGGACGGCGCCAGCGTCCGGGCGCACACCGCCAGGCCCTCCCGGGCCCCCTGGGCCGCCTGGGCGGAGCAAAGGATCAGGGCCGCGAACAGCCCCAGCGTGATGAACAGTGCAAGATTCTTTTTCATGGACACAGTGTATGTCCCCGCCGTCCTTTTTTGAACCGGCGGCGCATAAATTGTCCCGGGGGTGATCCCATGAGGGCAAGACCGACCATCACGCAAAAGATGCTCACCAGGCTGGATATCCCCCCGGAGGCGCTGACCGGCGCTCCCCGGATCACCATCTCCGGGGACGGACGGGTGCTGGTGGAGGGCCACAGGGGGCTTTTGGAATACGCCCGGGACCGGATCGCCGCGGCGGGGCCCGGCTGCCGCATCCTCATTAAGGGGGAGAATCTGGCCCTGGTGGCCATGGACCGGCGGGAGATGGTGGTCAGCGGCCGGCTTTGGGCGGTGGAGCTGGAATGAGCTGGGCGCGGTATGTCACGGGCTGGGCTCTTCTGGAGATATCCGGCGACCGGCCGGAGCGGGTGCTGGATGCCATGGCGGAGCGGAACATACCGTTCTGGCGGCCCACCGCCCCGGCGGAGCTGACGCTCACCGTCCGGGTGCCGGACCGGTGGGCGGAGCGGTCGGCGCGCCTGGCGGAGAGCATGGGCTGCGCGGGGAAAATCCTGACCAGCCAGGGCCTGCCGGCGCTGTTCAGACGGCTGCGGCGGCGGACCATGCTGTGGGTCTGGGCGACGGCGGTGGCGGCGGTGCTCTTCGTGGGCAGCGCCTTCATCTGGCAGATCGGGATCGAGGGCAACGAGACCATCTCCGACCGGGTGATCCTGTCGGCCCTGCGCCAGTGCGGGGTGGACATCGGCACCTTCTGGCCGGCCCTCTCCCAGGACCAGGTGCGCAACAGCGTGATCCTCCAGGTGCCCGGCATCCGGTGGATGACCGTCACCATCCGGGGCGGCCACGCCCGGGTGATCGTCCGGGAGAGCCGGATTCCGCCCTGGCCGGTGCAGGAGCGGGAGTATGTGAACATCGTGGCCAAGCGGGCGGGGCTGGTGGAGGCGGTGTCGGCCCAGCGGGGCACGGCCCTGACGGAGCGGGGGAACATGGTCCTGCCGGGGGAGACCCTCATCGGCGGATATGCCACCGGCCGCGGCGGGGTGCAGGGGCCGGTCCGGGCCATGGGCGGCGTCACCGCCCGGACCTGGTATGAGCTGACCTGCCGGACGCCGGATACCGTCCTGGAAAAGGTCTATACCGGCCGGAGCCAGAGCCGGTGGACCCTGGTCATCGGAAAAA
Organism: uncultured Oscillospiraceae bacterium; assembly: GCA_947626495.1. Classification (GTDB taxonomy): domain Bacteria; phylum Bacillota; class Clostridia; order Oscillospirales; family Oscillospiraceae; genus CAJOIG01. The sequence goes on from CANQSJ010000027.1 coordinate 6,582, forward strand.
TCAGGATAAATTTTTTCAAAGGCAGTAGTATTTGCCCTGCTGGATGTGATAAAATCATAAAGAACTATCCTCTCGCGGTGGAGGGTCTTTTCACGCTGCCCATCGCCCTGGAACGGGCGGTGTATACGGCCTATGATACCCAGGCCGTACCGGCGGACCGGCGGGAGGAGATGCGCTCCGTGCTGGCGGACTATCTCGCCGGACGGATCGGCGGGGACGGGGAGATCCTTTCCGCCCGGTTCAGCGACGCGGCGGCGGAGGGCGCCCTGGATGTGACGCTCCGGGCGGAGTGCCGGGAACAGATCGGCGTGGAAGTGCCGCTGACGGCGGAGGATCTGGCCCGGATCGAAGAGAAAATACCAAAGACAGAGGAAGACGGACCATGACAGAGATAACCATCAATGTGGACCGGATGGAGAACGTGATCAGCGTGTTCGGATCCTTCGATCAGAACCTGCGCATCATTGAGACGGAGCTGGGCGTGACCATCACCAACCGGGACGACGCGCTGAAGATCGCCGGCGAGGCGGAGAACGTCATGCACGCGGAAAAGGCCATCAACGGCCTTCTGAGCCTGGCGGCCCGGGGCGAGGCCATCGACAGCCAGAACGTGCGGTACATCATCAAGATGGTCCTGGCCGGCCAGGAGGATAAGATCGGGGATCTGGCCCGGGGGGTGATCTGCGTCACCGCCAAGGGCCGGCCCGTCAAGCCCAAGACCATCGGCCAGAAGACCTACGTGGACGCCATCAAAAACAACACCGTCACCCTGGGGGTGGGCCCCGCCGGCACCGGCAAGACCTATCTGGCCGTGGCCTGCGCGGTGGCGGCCTTCCGGGAGAAGCGGGTCAACCGGATCGTGCTGACCCGCCCGGCGGTGGAGGCCGGCGAGCGGCTGGGCTTCCTGCCCGGGGATCTGCAGAGCAAGGTGGATCCGTACCTGCGGCCGCTGTACGACGCGCTGTTCGATATGCTGGGGGCGGAGACATACAACAAATACCTGGAGCGGGGCGACATCGAGGTGGCGCCGCTGGCCTACATGCGCGGCCGGACCCTGGACGACAGCTTCATTATCCTGGACGAGGCCCAGAATACCAGCCGGGAGCAGATGAAGATGTTCCTCACCCGCCTGGGCTTCGGCTCCACGGCGGTGATCACCGGCGACGTGACCCAGATCGACCTGCCGGCGGACAAAGTCTCCGGGCTGAAGGAGGCCATGAGAGTACTGGAGGGCGTGGAGGACATCGCCATCTGCCGGCTCACCGGCGCGGACGTGGTGCGCCACGTGATTGTGCAGCGCATCATCGAGGCCTACGAGCGCCACGCCAAGGACGAGCCCGCCGTGAAATACCGGCCCAAGGGAAAGCCGGGTCCCGGAGGGCGGCGCTGATGGAGAAGCTGAAGGTGAGCCTGCGGTGCGAGAACGGGGTGAAGTGCCCGCCGGAGCTGCGAAAGCGGATCAAGGCGGCCGCCCGGGCCGTGCTGGAGGCGGAACAGGTGAAGGGCCCCTGCGAGCTGAGCGTGCTGTTGACGGACGACGAGGGCATCCGCACGGTCAACCGGCAGTTCCGGGACGTGGACAAGCCCACGGACGTGCTCAGCTTTCCCCTGGGGGACACAGACCCGGACACCGGCCGGTATTTGCTGGGGGATATGGTGCTGAACACGGCCCGGGCCGCGGCCCAGGGGGCAGCGTTCGGCCACGGGGCGGAGCATGAGATCAGCTATCTCACCGTGCACAGCGTGCTGCACCTTTTAGGCTACGACCACGTGGACGAGGGGCCCATGAAAAGGGAGATGCGCGCCCGGGAGAAGACCATCATGGCCCTGTTGGAGCCGGATACGAAAACGGAGGAAATATGATAACCAAAACAGCGATGATAACCATCTGTGGCCGGCCCAATGTGGGCAAGTCCACCCTGACCAACGCCCTGGTGGGGGAGAAGATCGCCATCGTGTCCCCCAAGCCCCAGACCACCCGCACCCGCATCCTGGCGGTGGCCAGCCGGGGCCAAACCCAGTTCGTGTTCGCCGACACCCCCGGCTTTCACCGGGCCCGGACCAAGCTGGGCAATTACATGGACGACGTGGTGCGCCAGAGCGTGGCGGATGTGGACGCGGTGGTGCTCATGGCCGAGCCGGTGCCCACGGTGGGGGATATCGAGAAAAAGCTCATCGCCCGCATCCGGGAGAACGGCGTGCCCGCGGTGCTGGCCATCAACAAGGCGGACACCCTGGAGGACAAGCGCGCCCTGCTGCCGGTGATCGCCGCCTACAGCCAGGTCTATGACTTCGCGGCCGTCGTGCCCATCAGCGCCAGGACCGGCGACGGGGTGGAGGAGCTGCTGGAGGAGCTGGACAAGTTCGCCGTGGAGGGCCCGGCGCTTTTCCCTGACGACGTGATCAGCGACCAGCCGGAAAAGCAGATCTGCGCCGAGATCGTCCGGGAGAAGCTGCTGCTCAGCCTGGATCAGGAGATCCCCCACGGCACAGCCGTGGTGGTGACCAAGTTCGCCGAGCGGGACGACGGCAGCGACATCATCGACATGGACGTGACCATCTACTGCGAAAAGCAGAGCCACAAGGGTATCATCATCGGCAAAAAGGGCGCCATGCTCAAGCACATCGGCGAGCTGGCCCGCCATGACATCGAGGCGTTTATGGGCACGAAGGTGTTTTTGCAGACCTGGGTGAAGGTGAAGGAGAACTGGCGGGACTCCGAGGCGCTGCTGCGAAATTTTGGATTTACCGACCAGTAATGAATCCGATTCCCGCGTGGAACACTAGAGCCAGCGGGGTGATCGAATGAAACAGGAATTGCTCTGGCAACTGTTTTTGGATACGGGCGATCCGGTGTGCTGGGTGATGTACCGCGCATGGAGCGACGGGGACCTTTCGTCGGGGAGCGAAGGCCGGTCAGGCCGAGCCGCGCGGCATTCCCGCGCGTGAGATCCAAAAGCCGCAGAACGTCAGGCTTTTGGATCATGCCGGCGGGATTCACTTCCGCCGAGCAGATCGGATCAAAATACGGGCGATCCGGTGTGCTGGGTGATGTACCGGGCGCCGGGTCGCAATGACGGGAAACGGTACATAGAATGTTTGTGACGGTAAAGGGACTGGTGCTGCGCCAGGTGCGCTACAAGGAGGCGGACCGCATCCTGACCCTTCTGACGGATACGGAGGGGAAACTCACCGTGAAGGCCCGGGGGGCGCTGCGCAAGGGCAGCAAAATGGGGGCGGCCAGCCAGGATCTGTGCTGGTCCGAGTTCACCCTCTTCGGCAACCGGGGCAAGTGGACCGCCGACGAGGGGAGCACTCTGGAGCAGTTTCTGGGCCTGCGGGAGGACATCGCCCAGCTGGCCCTGGGAGCCTATTTTGCCGAGCTGCTGGACACGGTGTGCCCCGAGGAGCAGCCGGCGGGTCCGGCGCTGCAGCTGGCGCTGAACGCCCTGTACGCCCTGAGCCGGGGGATCTATACCCCCGAGCAGGTGAAGGCGGTGTTTGAGCTGCGGCTGCTGTGCCTGGAGGGCTTTCAGCCGGAGGTGGGCGCCTGCGGCGTGTGCGGCCGGACGGAGATGGACGGGCCCATGTTCTCCCCGGCCTCCGGCATGACCCACTGCGCCGGGTGCGCGCCCGGCTCCGCGGGGGCGTCCGTGGCCCTGGACGGGCCGTCCCTGGCCGCCATGGAGCACATCGTGGCCGCGCCGCCGAAAAAGGAATTCTCCTTTGCCATCCCGGACAGCTCGCTGGAGCGGCTGGGCCGGGCGACGGAGCTTTTCGTCCGGTATCAGTTGGATAAGAATTTCTATTCTCTCGACTATTGGAAAAGTGTGAAATGAGCTTATACGAGAAATCATTGCAGACCATCGAACTGCCGGCGGTGCTGGAGCTGCTGGCGGGCAAGGCGTCCTCCGAGGGGGCCAGAGCGCTGGCCCGGGCGCTGCGCCCCGCGTCGGAGACCGGCCGGGTGCGGGAGCGCCTGGCGGAGACCACCTGCGCCAAGACCATGGTGGAGACCAAGGGGAGCCCCTCCTTTTCCGGACTGAAGGACGTGCGCCCCGCCCTGGCCCGGGCGGATATGGGCGGCATGCTCAACACCCGGGAGCTGCTGGACATCGCCGGGGTGCTCTTCTGTGCCCGGGCGGTGGCGTCCTACGCCTCCGGCCGGGGGGACTGCGGCATGCTGAAGCGGTACTTCACCGCCATCAGCCCCAACCGGTTTTTGGAGGAGAAGATCACCACCGCCATCACCGGGGAGGAGGAGATCGCCGACGGCGCCAGCGCGGAGTTGGCGGACATCCGCCGGAAGATGCGGGCCGCCTCCGCCCGGGCCCGGGACGCCCTGCAGAAGATCATCACCGCCCCCAGCTACGCCAAGGTGCTCCAGGAGCCCATCATCACCCAGCGGGGCGGCCGGTTCGTGGTGCCCGTGCGGGCGGAGAAGCGGGCCGATCTGCCGGGGCTGGTGCACGACGTCAGCTCCAGCGGCGCCACGCTGTTCGTGGAGCCCATGGGCGTGGTGAAGGCCAACAACGAGCTGCGGGAGCTGGGCGCCAAGGAGAAAGCGGAGATCGAGCGCATCCTCATGGAGCTGAGCGCCGAGTGCGCCGCCGCCCGGGGCGGCATCGACCTGGATTACACGGTCCTGACGGGGCTGGACCTCATCTTTGCCAAGGCGGAGCTGAGCTATGAGCTCAACTGCGGCGAGCCCATCCTCACCGAGAATGAGCTCATTTTGAAAAAGGCCCGTCATCCGCTGCTGCCCAAGGGCACGGCGGTGCCCATCGACGTGACGCTGGGCGGTCCCTTCGACGCCATGGTTATCACCGGACCCAACACCGGCGGCAAGACCGTGACATTGAAGACCCTGGGACTGATGTGCGCCATGGCGGCCTGCGGGCTGCACATCCCCGCCGGGGACGGCAGCGCCGTGCCGGTGCTCACCGATATCCTGGTGGACATCGGCGACGAGCAGTCCATCGAGCAGTCCCTGTCCACCTTCTCCAGCCACATGGTGAACATCGTGGCCATTTTGAAGGAATGCGGGCCGGGCAGTCTGGTGCTGCTGGACGAGGTAGGCGCGGGCACAGACCCCACCGAGGGCGCGGCCCTGGCCATCGCCATTTTGGAATACGCCCGCCGGGCGGGGGCGCTGCTGGCGGCCACCACCCACTACGCGGAGCTGAAGGTGTATGCCACCAACACCGAGGGGGTGGTGAACGCCTCCTGCGAGTTCGACGTACAGACCCTGCGGCCCACCTATCGGCTGCTGGTGGGCATCCCGGGCAAGTCCAACGCCTTCGCCATCAGCCGCCGGCTGGGGCTGCCGGAGAGCATCATCGAGGACGCCGGCCGCCGCATCGACGCCGGCTCCACGGACTTTGAGAGGACCATCGAGCGGCTGGAGCAGCAGCGCCTGGCCATGGAGCGGGAGACGGAGGCCCGGGAGAAGGCCAGCCGGGCCGCCCAGGAGGACGCGGCCAAGGCCGAGCGGATGCGCCGGGAGCTGGAGGTGCGCCTGGAGAAGGCGGAGCTGAAGGCCCGCCGGGATGCCGAGCGCATCATCAAGGAGGCCCGGGCCGCCGCCGACGAGGCGTACCGGCAGATCGACCGGGAGCGGGCCATGAGCCTGGAGGAGGCGGATCACCAGCGGGTGAACGAGGCCCGGGCGGAGCTGCGCCGGAAGCTGAACCTGGCGGAGGACGCCGTCCGCGCCCGGGAGGAGGTCGCCCAGCCCAAGCGGAAGGAGCCGGCCCGTCCCATCCGGGAGGGGGACACGGTGGAGCTGATCTCCACTGGCTCCCGGGCGGAGGTCATCGCCGTGAACGGCAACGGGACCCTCTCCCTGCAGGCGGGGATTCTGAAGCTGACGGTGAAGACGACGGAGGTAAATCTGGTGGAGCAGCCGGGCAAAAAGCCCAGCGTGTCCGCCAGCGCCGGCGCGGCACTCCGGGCCGCCTCCGTGAGCCCGGAGCTGGACATCCGGGGCATGATGGCCGACGAGGCGGAGCTGGCCGTGGAGCGGTATTTGGACGCCGCGTCCACCGCCCGGCTACAGACGGTCACGATCATCCACGGCAAGGGGACGGGAGCCCTCCGCGCGGCGGTCCAGCAGCTTCTCAAGCGAAGCCGGATGGTGAAAAGCTACCGACTGGGCCGCTACGGCGAGGGGGAGACCGGCGTTACCGTTGTGGAACTGAAATAAAAGGTTTCGTGGAACCTCGTGTTGACTGTGCATTCCTACAAATCATTGGAAAAGCTCTGTAAAACATTTGCGAATCACGGATTTTTTTGATAAAGTATAGTAAACTTTTCTGTGTAAAGGATCGGTGTACCCATGATCAATCATGAAGTTACCATCAATAACCAGGTTGGCCTGCACGCCCGGCCCGCTACCTTCTTCATCCAGAAGGCCAATGAGTTCAAGAGCGTCATCTGGATTGAGAAAGAGGACCGCCGCGTCAACGCCAAGAGTCTGCTCGGCGTGCTGAGCTTGGGCATCGTGAAGGGCACGACGGTCAACATCATCGCCGACGGTCCCGATGAGAGCGAAGCGGTGGAGACGCTGACCGACCTCATCGACAAGGAGTTCGCCGAGTAATTGCCGTTTAGCAAGGAAAAAGGGTGTGTAAGTTTGCACACCCTTTCTTGCTGTCTGAAAAGGTGACTGGCCATGGACAAGATCGCCGCGCTGCGGGAAAAAGCGAATAAACTGCCGCTGCTGCCCGGCGTCTACATCATGCAGGACGCCGCCGGCCAGGTCATCTATGTGGGCAAGGCCAAGGCCCTGAAAAACCGGGTGACCAGCTATTTCCGGGGAGAGCACCTGCCCAAGGTGGCGGCCATGGTCAGCCATGTGGACGACTTCTCCGTCATTGTGGCGGCCTCGGAGTTCGAGGCGCTGATGCTGGAGAACAGCCTGATCAAGCGACACAAGCCCCACTACAACATCCTCCTGCGGGACGACAAGACCTATCCCTGGCTGCGGCTGGACGAGCGGGAGGAATATCCCGCCTTTACCATCGTGGGCCGGGTGGCCCAGGACGGGGCCCGGTATTTCGGCCCCTACGGCGGCCGGAACGTGACCCACGCCATCATCGACGCGCTGGCCAAGGCGCTCATGCTGCCCACCTGCGGGAAGAAATTCCCCCGGGACATCGGCCGGGAGCGGCCCTGCCTTAACCACCACATCGGCGCCTGCGAGGGCTGGTGCCGGGGCGAGCCGGACGGGGAGGAGTACCGCCGGCGGATGGGACAGGCGGTGCAGATCCTCTCCGGCGGGGCGAAGGAGCTGATGCAGTCCCTGGAGCGGGAGATGCTGACCGCCTCCGAGGAGCTGCGCTTTGAAAAGGCGGCGGCGCTGCGGGATCGGCTGATGGCGGTGCGGGAGCTGTCGAACCGCCAGGTGGTGCTGCGGGCGGCCCGGGCGGACACGGACGCGGTGGGCTTTCACCGCAGCGCCCGCACCAGCTTCGTGGTGCTCCATTACGCCGAGGGCGATCTGGCGGGGAAGGACCTGGAGCAGATGCCGGAGCCGCTGGAGGACGACGCAGCGGCTGTGTCCGCGCTGGTGCGGCAATACTATGCCCGGAGAGGCGCCTGGCCGCGGACGGTGCTGCTGCCGGTGGAGATCGAGGACGCGGAACCGCTGGCCCAGCTGCTCAGCCAGGCCGCCGGACACAAGGTGGAGCTTGTCACCCCCCAGCGGGGGTTGAAGCGGGAGCTGCTGCAGGCCGCCGAGCGCAACGCCCGGGAGGAGAGCGCCCGGGCCGAGAGCGAGGCGGAGCGGCGCGTCAAGACCCTGGAGTGGCTGCAGAAGATGCTGGGGCTGGACAGCCCCATCCGCCGGATCGAATCCTTCGATATCTCCAACACCGGCGATTTCGGCATCGTGGCCTCCATGGTGGTGTTCCAGGACGGCAAGCCCGCCCGCAGCAAGTACCGCAAGTTCAAAATGAAGACCGTGGAGCACCAGGACGATTTTGCCAGTATGCGGGAGGCGATGGGCCGGCGGCTGGCCCGATTCAACGAGGGCGACGAGAAGTTCATGCCGCTGCCGGACGTGTTTTTCATCGACGGTGGCGTGGGCCAGGTGGCCGCGGCGCAGGAGGCCATGGTGGAGCAGGGCCATCCGGAGATCCCCGTGTTCGGTATGGTCAAGGACGACCGCCACCGGACCCGGGCCCTGACCGATCCAGCGGGCCGGGAGATCGGCCTGGAGGCGTATCCCTCCGTGTTCGCCCTGGTGGGGAACATCCAGGAGGAGACCCACCGCACCGCCATCGGCTACCACAAAACGCTGCGGAAAAAGACCATTGGCTCGGCCCTGGAGGAGATCCCCGGGGTGGGCCCCAAGCGCCGGGCGGAGCTGCTCCGGCACTTCAAGAGCGTCAAGGCCGTGACGGCGGCCTCGGAGCGGGAGCTGGCGGCCGTGCTGGGGGAAAAGACGGCGAAAAGCGTATACACACACCTTCATAAAGAGGAAGACAGCGATGAGAGTGATCACAGGCACGGCACGGGGGCGGAAGCTCCTTGAGCCGAGGGATATGACCGTGCGGCCCACCACCGACATGGTGAAGGAGGCCATCTTCAGCATCGTGCAGTTCGACGTGCCCGGCCGGCGGGTGCTGGACCTGTTCGCCGGGACGGGACAGCTGGGCATCGAGGCCCTCAGCCGGGGGGCGCGGGAGTGCGTGTTCGTGGACAACAGCCCCGCCTCCATCGCGCTGGTGAAGAAGAATCTGGAGATCTGCCGGATGCAGGCGAGCGTCATCCGTGCCGACGCGGCGGAGTATCTGACCGGCTGCGGCAAGTTCGATCTGGCGCTGCTGGACCCGCCTTACCACGCGGGACTGTACGACAAGATCCTCCAAACTGCATTTTCATTTGACATAATCAACAATGGTGGTATAATACTTGTCGAAAGTATGTGCGGCGAGCCCATGCCGGAGCCCGTGCCGCCCTACGTTTTCGGCAAGACCTATCGCTACGGGAAAATATCTCTGACGACCTACAGGAGACAGCAGGCATGACCACAGCCATCTATCCCGGCAGCTTCGATCCCATCACCCTGGGGCATCTGAACATCATCCGCCGGGCCGCCCGGATCTTCGACCGGGTGATCGTGTGCGTGATGAAAAACCGGGAGAAGACCCCCATGTTCACCATCGACGAGCGGATGGATATGGTCCGCCGGTCCACCGAGCGGCTGGGGAACGTGGAGGTGGCTACCACGGACAAGCTTCTGGCGGAATACGCCAAGAGCCTGGACTGCGCGGTGGTGGTGAAGGGCCTGCGGGCGGTATCGGACTTCGACTATGAGTTCCAGATCGCCCTGGTCAACAAGAAGATGAACCCCAATCTGGACACGCTGTTTCTCACTTCCAGCGAGAAGTACACCTTCCTGAGCTCCACCGTGGTCAAGGAGATGGCCGCGTATGGGGCGGATCTGTCGGAGTTCGTGCCCCGGGAGATCATCCATGACGTCCTAGAGAAAACAAAACAGAGGAGGCAGACAGAGAAATGAACGAGAATCAGGGCACCCTGGAGCTGATCGAGATGCTGTATACCATGATAAGCGAGTCCATGGGCGTGCCTATGAGCAACGGCAAGTGCATCGTGGACCGGGACCGGGCGCTGGATCTGATCGAGGAGATCAAGGCGCAGTTGCCCGCGGAGATGGCGGAGGCCAAGCGCCTCGTGTCCGCCCGGGACGAGTTTATCCGCAACGCCAAGAAGGAGGCCGAGTCCGTCCGCAAGATGGCGGAGGAGCGGGCCCGGAAGCTGGTGGAGGACCAGGAGGTGGTCCGCACGGCCAAGGCCCGGGCGGAGGAGATGATCGCCACCGCCGACACCAAGAGCCGGGAGCTGCGCCGGGCGGCCAACGAATATGTGGCCGAGTCCCTCCAGGGCGCGGAGGAGTCCGTCGCCCAGGCCATGGACATCATCCGCAAGACCAGGACCCGGTTCCGCAGCGCCGCGGGCGGCTATAACCCCCAGCGGGAGCAGTGAGCGTCTGCCTCTGTGACATAAAAAACGAAAATAGAAAGCGCCCCACGGCGACAGCCGCGGGGCGCATTTTGTATTATACGATTATACGATCCGTACCTTGTACCGGCGCAGCCAGTGGTCGATCTGGAGCATGTAGGCGATGGTCTGGGGGGTGGTCATCAGCTGGCCGTACCAGGGCTGGGAGATGTCGTCGTGGAGGAGCGAGTCGAGGGCGTCCCGGCGCACCAGCTCCGTCAGGGGGGAACGGCTGTCGGCCAGCACGGCCCGCAGCCGCCGGGATACCTCCTGCATGTAGGCGGGGTTGTGGGTCTTGGGGTAGGGGCTCTTTTTCCGCCACAGCACCTCCTGGGGCAGATAGTCCTTCATGGCCTGGCGCAGCAGCCCCTTTTCATAGTGCCGGTAGTCCTTCATCTCCCAGGGGACGTTGTAGAGATACTCCGCGATCCGGTGGTCGCAGAAGGGCACCCGCACCTCCAGGGCGCTGTACATGCTCATCCGGTCCTTCCGGTCCAGCAGGGTCTGCATGAACCAGTCGGTGTTCAGCCGCATCATCTGGCGCATCCGCTTATCCACCGGACTGTCGGAATCCAGCGTGTCCGTGTCCGCCAGGGTCAGGCGGTATTTTTCCATGAGATACTCCCGGGCGTCCAGCCCGGCGGCGTGCTCCGGCCGCAGGAACCCGGCCCGGTACTGGATGGACTGGGCCCAGGGGAAGCCCTCCGCCGAGCGGATCTTCTCGTCCCGGAACCAGGGGTAGCCGCCGAAGATCTCGTCGGCGCACTCCCCGGACAGGGCCACGGTGACGTGCTCCTTGATCCGCTTGCAGAACTGCAGCAGCGACGAGTCCACGTCCGCCATGCCCGGCAGATCCCGGGCGTCCACCGCCTCATAAAGGCCGTCCGCCAGCTCCAGGGTGTCCAGCACGGTCACGTGGCTGATGCACCCCAGCCAATCCACCAGCTTGGGGATGAACACTGTGTCGCTGGTGGGCTGGAACCGGGTCTCGTGGAAGTACTTCAAGTGGTCCTTGTAGTCCACCGAGAAGGTGTGCAACGGCAGGCCACGCTCGGCCATATACAGCTTCGCCACCGAGCAGATGATCCCTGAGTCCAGTCCGCCGGAGAGAAAGGTCCCGATGGGCACGTCGCTCACCAGCTGCCGGCGGATGGCGTCGGTGACCAGCCAGCGCACCGTGTCGATGGTGGTATCCAGGCTGTCCCGGTGCTCCCGGGCGGTGAGACGCCAGTACCGCTCCGTGCGCAGGCCCCGCTCGTCGAACCAGCCACGCCAGCCGGGGCGCAGCTCCTCCACGTCCCGGAACACCCCGAAGCCCGGCGTGCGGCCCGGCCCGGTGAGCACCACCTCCAGCGCCCCCTCCCGGTCGATCACCGGCTCCACCAGCGGGTGGGCCAGCAGCCCCTTGATCTCCGAGGCAAAGAGAAAGGCGCCCCGGCGGACAGCATAGAAGAAGGGCTTCACGCCCATCCGGTCCCGGGCCATGAACAGCCGCTTTTCCCGGCTGTCCCAGATGGCGAAGGCGAAGATGCCGTTGAGCCGGTCCGTGCAGGACGCGCCCCACTGGAGGAAGCTCTTCAGCACCACCTCCGTGTCCGAGTGACCGGAGAAGGTGTGGCCCAGGGCGATGAGCTGGCCCCGGAGCTCGTCGGTGTTGTAGATCTCCCCGTTGTAGACGATGGTATAGGTCCGCGGGCCCTCGCCCACGGTCATGGGCTGGCGGCCGTTGTCAATGTCGATGACGGCCAGCCGGTTGTGCAAGAGCGCGGCGCTCTCCGTCAGATACACGCCGTGCTGGTCCGGACCACGGCTGACCATGGCCTTTTGCATGGCGGCGAACACCGCCCCCTGGCCCCGCAGGTCGTTTTGAAAGTCGATCACTCCCGCGATGGAACACATTTCCATATCACCCCGCTTGCAGATTTGCGCGCATTTCAGTATATGCCGGGGCCGGGGGAGGGGTGCGTGTTGCGGGGCCGGGGGAAGCGTGCTATACTGACAGGCGAAGGGGGGCGGAGGATGTGCGGATCGTTCCTTATGAGGAGAAGTACCGGGACGACATGATCTTCATGGTCCTGGAGGCCAAGGACGCCCTGGGGCGGGTGCCAACCCTGAATGAGGATCTGCTGAGGGTCAGGGAGCACTACGGCGGCCGGTTCTGGCTGGCCCTCGGCGACGGGGACCGGGTGGTCGGGTGCGTGGGCTATGAGCCCTTCGCCCGGGACGCGGCGAAGCTGCACCGGCTGTATGTGAAGGCCAGCCTGAAGCGCCGGGGCATCGGGTCCGCGCTGCTGGAGACGGCGGAGCGGCATATAAAAGCGGACGGCTACAGGTATTCCGTGGTCCACCTGGGCGGCGCGGCGTATTATGAGTCCCGGCAGTTTTACCCCAAGCACGGGTATGTCGAGTACGAGCCGGACTATATGCGGCGGGAATTGTAAAAAAGGACGGTATGGCGCGGTGCCATACCGTCTTTTCGGATTGTCGGGGGATTCAGCCGTAGTATTCAAATTCCAGCTCCGCGATGGAGATGGTGTCGCCGTCGGCCAGGCCCACGGCCTCCATCCGGTCGTAGACGCCGCCCTCCCGCAGCTTCCGGTCCAGATACATCCGGGACTCGTAATCGGCGAAATTCACCCGGGCCACCAGCCGGTCCAGCCAGTCGCCCTCCAGCAGCCACACGCCGTCCTCCTTGCGGATGGTCAGGTCGTCCGCGGTGCCCAGCTTTACCTCCGGGGCCACATAGTCCGGCTCGTATACCGTCACTGGCGGCAGATCCTTCAGCCGCGCCGCGGCGGCGTAGACCAGCTCCTGCAGGCCCTGGTGAGCCGCGGCGGAGATCTCAAACACCGGGCAGCCCTTTCCCTGGACGTATGCCTTGAAGTCCGCGAGGACCGTGCTGTCGGGGGAGAGCAGGTCGCACTTGTTGGCGGCCACGATCTGGGGCCGGGAGGCCAGGTCCGCGTCATACTGGGCGAGCTCGGCGTTGATGGCGTCGAAGTCCGCGATGGGGTCCCGGCCCTCCGAGCCGGACACGTCCACCACGTGGATGAGCAGCCGGCACCGGTCGATGTGCCGGAGAAAATCGTGGCCCAGGCCCGCGCCCTCGCTGGCCCCCTCGATGATGCCGGGGATATCCGCCAGCACGAAGGACTCGTGGGCTCCGGCGTATACCACGCCCAGGTTGGGGAAGAGGGTGGTGAAAGGGTAGTTGGCGATCTTGGGATGGGCGCGGCTGACCACGCTGAGCAGGGTGGATTTGCCCACGTTGGGGAACCCCACCAGCCCCACGTCCGCCAGCAGCTTCAGCTCCAGCACCACCTCCCGGTACTCGCCCGGCAGGCCCGGCTTGGCGAAATGGGGGGTCTGGCGGGTGGGGGTGGCGAAGTGCTTGTTGCCCCAGCCGCCCCGGCCGCCCTTTGCCAGCACGAAGCGGTCCTCCGCGGACATGTCCCGGATGATGGCACCGGTGGCCTTGTCCCGGATGAGGGTGCCCCTGGGCACCCGCAGGATCACGTCCTCGCCGTCCTTGCCGGAGCAGCGCTTGCCCTGGCCGGGCATGCCGTCCGTGGCGGTGAACTTGCGCTTATAGCGAAAGTCCATCAGCGTGGACATGTTGGGGTCCGCCTGGACGATGATGTCCCCGCCCCGGCCGCCGTCGCCGCCGTCGGGGCCGCCGGCCGCCACATATTTCTCCCGGTGGAAGGCGATGGCCCCCTGGCCGCCGTTGCCGGCCTTCACCGTGATGGTTACCTTGTCAACGAAATTCATATAGGATCACCAGTACATTTTAATATCATATTGAAAATAAAAAATATGCCATTAAATTATAAAAGAAATGCATACTTGAACAAATATAAAAAGCATTATCCTCGTGAAATCTTTCCCGGATCAACAACGCAAACAATCTGAACACAAACGCGACAAGGACTTGCTTGATACTGCCATGTAAAACCCAGTGTGAAAAAGAAAAAACAAAAGCTACGACAAGACTGCCTAATACATACCTCCGGCTCAACAGTAGCATGAGCGTATCATATAGATAATAATTAAATAACGCTTCCTCGGCTAGCGCCACAACAATTTCCAATAAAACTAGAAAAATGATATCACTCGAATCTAGTAAACCTGAAAACGGAGGGAAAAGCGAAACGTCTTCGAATATTGATGCAATAAGTATGAAAAATAGCGAGAGTAAAAACGCTAAACTCAGTCCAATTGAAAATTGCTTAGTAATATTGACTGCTGTAAATCGCAATTTGAAAATATCTGCGCCAAAATCGCGACGCATGTATGTCGCGCTCAGTATCAGAATTATAATATTGAATATGATATAATAAATATATGGGAGATGGATAGAGTGTTTTGATAACACGTAAAAGCAAAGGTAAACTGATACAATAACTACATTATTCAATAAACACCTTTCTGGTAATGCTCTCATGGCTATTCATCCCATCTCAGCGGAAAGGCTCTTTCTTGTTGACGAAAAAAATAGGGGCGGTCAATGACCGCCCCTACTCAATGTTCACTGCTGGACCTCGTACACGGAGACCTTTTTCCGGTCGGCGCCGTAGCGCTCGAACTTCACCACGCCGTCCGCCTTGGCGTACAGGGTGTCGTCCCCGCCGATGCCCACGTTGGTGCCGGGGTGGATCTTGGTGCCGCGCTGGCGAACAAGGATGTTGCCGGCCAGGACGAACTGACCGTCAGCCCGCTTGGCGCCCAGGCGCTTGGAATTACTGTCGCGACCGTTTTTGGTGGAGCCGCCGCCTTTTTTGTGTGCCATTTCGATTTCCTCCTTGTTCAGCCGATGGAGCCGATCTCGACCTTGGTGTAAGGCTGACGATGGCCCTGGGTCTTCCGATAGCCCTTCTTGGGCTTCATGTGGTAGACGCGGATCTTCTTGCCCTTGCCCTGCTTGACGACGGTGCCGGTCACGGTCATGCCGTCGATGTAGGGGGTGCCGAAGGTGTTCTCGCCCTCGCCGGTGACGGCCAGGACCTTATCGAAGGTCACGGCAGCGCCGGCCTCGGCCTCCAGCTTCTCCACGAAGATCACGTCGCCGGCCGTCACGCGATACTGCTTGCCGCCGGTCTCGATGATAGCGTACTTCATGTTTTCTTTTCCTTCCTTTCGGGCTCGCTATCCCGGGTGCGGCGCGAAGCCGGCTTGCAGACCCTTTCAAAGCGGCTAAAGTATGTTACCATCAAATGTCTCGCTTGTCAACTGTTTTTTCGCGGAGCGGGAGAGAATGGAGAGATGTCTTTGCCGACTAGGGCTCCCGGTCCGGCGAGGGCCGGCGGGCGTAAGGGCACACGGCGAAGCACTTGCCGCACAGATCCGTCCGGATGCCGGTGGCCCGCTCCATGATCTCCAGCTGCTTGGCATAGCACTTGTCCACGTCCACGATCTCCTCTCTCTCCATGTCCGCCTGCCACAGCGCCCCCTTCAGGGCCTGGGCCGGGCAGACGTCCACGCAGGCGTGGCAGTTGCCGCAGCGGGAGCGGTCGATGGGCGCCGCGGCCGCCAGGGGCGCGTCGGTCAGCAGGCTGGACAGGCGGATGGCCGGGCCCAGCTGGGGCGTGATGAGCAGACCGTTTTTCCCGATCCAGCCCAGTCCCGCCCAGGTGGCCACGGTCTTATGGGGCAGCGGCGAGCGCTTGTCCTCGCCGTAATGCACCCGGTCCGTGGTCTGGGCCCAGGCCCGGTAGCCCTGCTCCCGGAGGAATGCCTCGCCCGCCAGGACGATGGCATTCAGCTTCTCGTTCAGCGTGCCGTAGAGCGCGTAATACTCCTTCGTGGGCGCCGTGCGCAGGTCCGTGACCACATGCTCCGGCAGGGCCACCGCCACGCTGACGCCCATGGGATAGGCGCAGCCCGGGACGCCCGTCATGTCTCCCACGCCCACCAGGGCGGCCCCGCGGTCACGGAGGAGGGAGACGAGCCGTTCAGTCAGTTCCATGGTCCTGCCTCCTCTGTCTCGTCAATTCGATGGCCTCCTTGCCGGTGACATGCTCCGGCGTCAGCTCATAGCAGGCCAGGCGGTTCGCATCCCCGGCGATCTCCTGCCGCACCCGGTCCGGATCGGGCAGAAACCGCATGCCCAGGGCGTAGGCCGCGTCCGCCAGCTCCTGGCCCTCCAGCAGCCGCACCCGGCCGAAGACGATGGCGCTGCGGTACAGGTCTGTGAGCTTTTCCGGCAGGGGCTCGTCCCGGGCGATGACGCACAGGCTCACCCGGCTGTCCCGGACCAGGGCGTCGAACTTGTGGCCGGCCCGGGCCCCGTGGAAGAAGATCTTCCCGTCCTTCCACACGTAGTTGACCGGCACGGCGTAGGGATACCCGCCGTCCCCGTTCACCGCCAGCACGCCGGTGGCGCCGTGTTCCAGGATGGCCTCCGTCTCCTGGGGACGCAGCTGCTGCCGGGACCGGCGCATGGGGCGGAAGGGGTCGGCCTCTTCCGCCGGGAATTCGTCCTTCAAAATGGCGTACCGCACCTCGTCAATCACGCCCCGGTTGCAGCGGCCGGCCCGGCGCAGCGTGCCCTCGTAGCGCATGCCCAGCTTTTGCATGACCCGGCCGGATTTGGGGTTGCCCACAGCGTGGACGGCGGCGACGCGCCGAAAGCCCACCTCGTCGAAGAGATAGCGCAGCACCGCCCGGCCGGCCTCCGGCATGATGCCCCGGCCCCACCAGGCCGAGCCTATGCACCAGCCCAGCTCGCAGCTCTCCGCCGCCGGCGTCTGGGCGGTGACGCTGATGCTGCCGACGACCTGGCCCAGCTCCTTCAGCTCGATGGCCCACTGGTAGAAGTCGGCGCGCTCGTATCCCCGGATCCAATCGGCCAGCACCGCCCGGGTCACGTCCGCGCTCTCGTGGGTGGGCCAGGTGAGAAACTGGGTCACCGCATCCTCCGAGGCCCAGTTTTTGTACATGGCTCCGGCGTCCTCCATGACGAACCGCCGGAGGATGAGCCGGTCGGTCCGGAGTGTCACGGTCCCTTTGTGGTCCATGGTCTGACCTCCTCTGTGACAGGATAGAAAACACGCCCGGGGTACCGGCCCCGGGCGTGCGGTGTGCGGCGGTTACTTTTCCACCAGCTCTTTGGTGTCCCGGGCGATGACCAGTTCCTCGTTGGTGGGGATGACCATGATCTTCACGGTGCTGTCGGAGGTGTTGATGAAGCGGTCGCCGCCCCGCTTGGCGTTGCAGCCGGGGCAGACCTTGGCGCCCATCCAGCCCAGATACTTGCCGATGGCGGCACGGGTGGCGGCGTCGTTCTCGCCCACGCCGGCGGTGAAGATGATGCCGTCCACGCCGTTCATGGACGCGGCGTAAGCGCCGATGGTCTTGGCCACGGCGTAGGCGAACATGTCCAGGGCCAGAGCGGCGCGGTCGTTGCCCTCGCCGGCGGCCTTGGACAGGTCGCGGAAGTCGGAGCTGACGCCGGACACGCCCAGTACGCCGGACTTCTTGTTCAGCTCATTGGTGATGGTCTTCACGTCCTTGCCGGTGTTGGCGCACAGGTACTCCAGCACGGACACGTCGATGTCGCCGCAGCGGGTGCCCATGGGCAGACCGGCGATGGGGGTGAAGCCCATGGAGGTGTCCACGCTCTTGCCGCCGTCGATGGCGCAGATGGAGCTGCCGTTGCCCATGTGGCAGGAGATGAGTTTCAGCTCCTCGATGGGCTTTTCCAGCATCTCGGCGGCCCGGGCGGAGACATAGCGGTGGCTGGTGCCGTGGAAGCCGTAGCGGCGCACCTTCAGGTCGGTGTAGTACTCGTAGGGGATGGCGTACATGAAGGCCTTGCCGGGCATGGTCTGGTGGAAGGCGGTGTCGAACACGGCCACCTGGGGCACGTCGCCCATGACGGCCTTGCAGGCCTCGATGCCGGTGATGTTGGCAGGGTTGTGCAGGGGGGCCAGAGGGATGCACTCGGCGATGGCGGCCATGACCTCGTCGTTGATGACCACGGAGGAGGCGAACTTCTCCCCGCCGTGCACCACCCGGTGGCCCACGGCGCCGATCTCAGACATGCTGGCCACCACGCCGTATTCGGCGCTGGTCAGCTTATCCAGCACCGCGGCGATGGCCTCGGTGTGGGTGGGCAGGGGGATGTCCTCGTCGAAGACGGGCTTGCCGTTCTGGGGCTGGTGCTTCAGATGGCCGTCGATGCCGATGCGCTCGCACAGGCCCTTGGCCAAGAGCGTCTCGGTCTCCATGTCCAGAAGCTGGTATTTCAGAGAGGAGCTGCCGCAGTTGATTACAAGAATTTTCATGGTGGATCCCTTTCGTCTTGTAAAAAGTTAAAAAATGTGTAAAATGATACGGGATATATGCCTATTGTACCGCAATTTCGAAAAAACGCAAGGGGTTTGCGCATGAACGTCATCGGCGTGGTGGGAGAGTTCAATCCCCTCCATCTGGGCCATGTGGAGCACTTCAAAAAAAGCCGCGGGCAGCTGGGAGCAGACGGCCCCATCGTGTGCGTCATGAGCGGGGACTTCGTCCAGCGGGGAGAGCCGGCCTGCTTTGATAAGCACGCCCGGGCCGTGACGGCCCTGCTGGCCGGGGCGGATCTGGTGCTGGAGCTGCCCCTGCCCTGGTGCATGGCCTCGGCGGAGCGGTTCGCCCTGGGGGCCGTGGGGCTGCTGGATGGCCTGGGGTTTGTGACCCATCTCTCCTTCGGCAGCGAATCCGGGGACCTGTCTGCTCTGAAGGCCCTGGCCGAAGCCGCGGCGGATCCGTCCGTTCTGGAGCGGATCAAGGGGGAGATGGCCGGCGGCGCGCCCTTTGCCGCCGCCAGGGAGGCGGTGCTGACCGGGACCCTGGGGGAGCGGGCGCGGCTGCTGGAGAGCCCCAACAACATCCTGGCGGTGGAGTATTTGAAGGCCCTGGCCGCCCTGGGCAGCCCCATGGAGCCGATGACCACCGCCCGCACCGAGTCCGTCCACGACGGGCTCTCCGCCGGGGCAGTCCGCAGCGCCGGCCAGCTGCGGGCCATGCTGACGGCGGGGGAGCGCATAGAGCCCTTCGTCCCGGCGGAGACTTTCCGGACCCTGTCCGGGGAGATGGCCCGGGGCCGGGGGCCGGTGACCGCGGAGCGGCTGGATGCGGCGCTGATGGCCCGGCTACGGCTGCAGAGCCGGGAGGACTTCTGCGCCCTGCCCGACGCCACCGAGGGCCTGGGCAACCGGTTTTACCGGGCCGTACGGGACGAGGGGACCGTGGCGGGGGTGCTCGCGGCGGTGAAAACCAGGCGTTACCCCTTCAGCCGCCTGCGGCGGATGGCCCTGTGCGGGGCGCTGGGGATCCGTGCGGACACGGCCGGCGCGGTGCCGCCCTATGCCCGGCTGCTGGGCTCCACGGAGCGGGGGAGAGCCCTGCTGCGGGATGCGAAGATGCCCGTGGTCACCAAGCCCGCGGCGGTGCGCGAGATGGACGAAGTATCACGGCGCATTTTCACCCTCACGGCGGATGCCCGGGACTTTTACGTGCTGGGCTATGAATCCCCGGAGGAGCGCCGGGGCGGCTCCGACTGGCGCGCAAGCCCCGCGGCACTGTGACGGCCGCAGCGGAGAGGTGGTTTTATTATGATACGAGAGATCACAGAAAGTGATCTGGATGGGCTCCTGCGGCTTTATATGCAGCTGCACGACAATCCTTTTCCTGAAAAAGATAATAAAGTGATGGGGATCTGGAAGAGCATCCTGCGCGATAAAGATTATCATGTGATCGTCGCGGAAGAGGACGGTATGATCGTATCCTCCTGCGTGTGCGTCATCGTTCCGAATCTGACCCATGGCCAGCGGCCCTATGCGCTGATCGAAAACGTGATCACCGACAAAGAGCACAGGAAAAAGGGCACGCGACGGCCTGTCTGCATTTTGCCCGGGAGATCGCCCGGCGTGAGCATTGCTACAAAATGATGCTGCTGACCGGTTCAAAAAGCAAGGATACCCTCGATTTTTATGAGCACGCGGGATATAACAGCCATGACAAGACCGCCTTTATCCAATGGCTGTAACATTCCACGTCGGCACCCCACAATTCGCCTCCCTCTGACGTCGTCGGAGCACGCGCAGCCGGGTCTCCCTTTGCCGTCCCTGTGCACCTGCCAATTCGGCCCCCTCTGATGGGCGGTGGCCGTAAGACAGTATAACCCCAAAAACAAACATCTGGCAACTGCCTTACGGAATTGAAACTGAACAACAGACAGTGGATGGTGCTAAGATGCGCTCTCCGCTGTCTGCTTATATTGCTTAAAAAATTTGAAGTATGTCACGCAATGAACTCCCGTTTTTGAGGGGGGCCGTATAGTATCATTACTCCCCTTGCTTTGACGGTTTGAACCCCTTGCGCCGCAAGGGATTCAGAAGCTCTAAAGCGTGACATCGAACCCCTGTTTTTCATAGGCGTTTATATGCGGGGCGGATACTTAAATATTTTGAAGTATGTTGCGCAATAGACCCCGGTTTTCGGGGTGCGCCATATACTACCCTTACCCCCCTGACTTTGGCACTCTGAAAGCCTTGCGGCGCAAGGGGTCTGACCGGCCAAAAGCGTCACATCGAAGCCTTGTTTTCACTAGGTCACACATATAGCAGCAAATCATTAAGTATTTTTAAGTATGTCCGCATATAGACCCCGATTTCGGGTTTCGCCATATACCACCATTACCCCTCCACGTTTAACGGCTCCCACCCCTTGCGGCAGAAGGGGTCCAGAGCGCCTAAATGCGGACATCGACCCTTGATATGTGGGGCAAGGAACAGATACTGCAAGAGGGGCGACAGCGGAAATGGCTGTCGCCCCTCTTACAGACAGGGAGAGCGGAAGCGGGCGGAGCTGTCAATGGCGGCTCGGAGAGCCGTTCATCTTGACCATTGACAGCAACGGCGGCTTCTGCTACGGATGCTTGTGCTGAGACAGCAGGGGCAGAGGGAATGTTTTGGGTCCTGTCAGGAAACGGCATAGTTATTTATCGCGTCCCAGCAGGTAGTCGATTGACACATCGAGGAAGTCAGCCAATGCCATCAATGATTTGGCGGACGGCATCTTCTCTCCTTTTTCATACTGTCCGAT
>CANQSJ010000028.1 GCA_947626495.1 uncultured Oscillospiraceae bacterium
GTACACCTGCTCCGTCAGTTCCCGCTCCCGGTCATAGTCCCCCAGCTCGCCCCAGGCGCCGGCCAGGCTCCCCAGCGCCCGCAGCGTATTCGGGTCCTCCGGGCCAAGCGCGGCCCGGTATGTGTCCGCCGCCAGCTGCCACCAATACAGCGCCCGGGAAAACCGCAGCCGCTCCTCGTCCACCCACGCCTGCGCCCTCAGCGCCCGGGCCAGTATCTCTGTTCCGGCCCGCTCGCCCGCGAGAGCCGCCGCCGCCTCCAGCACCAGCGTCTGGTCCGGGGCGTCCTCTTCTTCCAGGCTCTCCTTCGCCAGCTCCGCCAGGGCCGCCGACGCCTTGCCCGCCAGATCCTCCGGCAATTTGGAGGCCAGGATATTGGCGATCACCTGGTGCATGGAGCACATGCCCTCGCCCTCGTCCGTGACATAGCTCAGGCCCATCAGCTTCTCCCGGTACTCCGACGGGTTGACCCGGATGCCGGCGGCCTGGGCCGCCCGGTCGAACATCTCCTCGTTCCAGCGCCGCATGCCGCCCAGCAGGTACGCCGCGTCCAGCAGGTTCTCCGGCAGATACCGGGTGTGCCGCTCCACCAGCGTCTCCACGTTTTTGCCGAAATCCTCCGGCGCGGGCGTCCGCCCCATCTCCAGCAAGTCCAGATACCGGTCCACGCACAGGTCCAAAAACACCGGCTCCCCGCCGGTCAGCGCGTAAAGCGCCGGCCACAGCGCGCCCGGCACCCCGCAGCTGGACAGGAAAAGACTGCTGTCCGCCTCCGACAGGTGGGCCGTCAGGTGGCCCTCCACCCGGCCGTCCCAGTATTCGCTGCTCTCCGCCCAGTGAAGCTTCTCCCGGCCGCCGATGGCGAACACTGCGTTTCCCAGGTTTCGGATGAGCCCCTCCCGGCCGTAGAGCCACTGGTCGTTGCCCAGCGCCGTCCGCTCTCCCCGCTTTCCCTCCGACAGGCTCACCAGCTTCTCGTAGGTGTCCACGAAGATGTGCAGCTCGTCGCTGTCTTTCACCTGCCCGTTCACATCCTCCGCGAACAGCAGCGGCAGATTCCGCAGCAGGGTGTTCTCGTCCATCTTCTCGATCTCATACAGGGTCATTCGGTGGCCCTCTACCAGCTCCCGGGCCCTGTCCCGCAGCCGGCCCGTCAGCTTTGCGGTGTTCCGGACGAGGTTTGTCACGATCCCCACCCCGGGGATCATGTCCACCATGTCCGCCACGATGTCCACCTCGGGGTTTTTGGCGAAGAAGTCCGCCTGCTCCTGCCGCGTCAGCACCCGCCCGCTCTTTTCATAGAGCGTATAAAGCGCCAGCTCGAACACCGGGAAGCGGAAGCCCTGCTTTTGCAGCTGCGCCTTCAGGTGCTCCAGCGCGGTCACCGCGTCCGCCGGCACCGTGTCGAAGTCCAGCATGAGGGTGATGTGCCGCCGGTCCGCGTCCTTTTCGGCCCGCTCCGCCACCTCGTCCCGTATTTTGCGCAGCAGCATGGACTTGCCGGCGCCGCCCACGCCGTAGTAGTTGATGACATAGACGTCCTCAAACTGCTCCCGAACGGCCCGCTCCGCCAGGGCGTGATAGGCTCCCCGCAGATCCTCCCGGTCCGTGAACATCCGGCTGGCCCGGGGCTTGATCCCCTGATTCGCCCGCTGGGTCTGCGCCGAGAGCTTCTTTGCATTGGGCATGGCGCGTCTCCTCTCTCTTTATCCGAACAGCTGTCGCAGATTCACGTCGTAGGGCGGGTAGACAACGCCCTTTTCCGTCACGACGGCGGTGATGAGGCTGTGGTCCGTCACGTCGAAGGCCGGGTCCCAGCACTTCACCCCCGCCGGGGCCATGGGCTTTTCATACCAGAGCGAGCGGATCTCCTCCCCGTCCCGCTCCTCGATGGGGATGTCCGCCCCGGTGGGGCAGGCCAGGTCGATGGTGCTGGACGGCAGCAGGATGTATACCGGCACGCCGTAGTGGGCCGCGATGATGGCGGCGCCGGAGGTGCCGATCTTGTTGGCGGCGTCTCCGTTGGCGGCCATGCGGTCGCACCCGGCCAGCACCGCCTGGATGCGCCCCTGCTTCATGGCCAGGGCGGCCATGTTGTCGCAGATGAGGGTGCAGTCCACCCCGGCGTTCTGAAGCTCCCAGGCGGTGAGCCTCGCCCCCTGGAGAAGGGGCCGGGTCTCGTCCACGTAGGCTTTAATATCGACGCCCCGCTCCGCTGCCAGCAGCAGCGGGCCCAGGCCCGTGCCGTACTCGCTGGTGGCCAGGGGCCCGGCGTTGCAGTGGGTCAGCACCGTGTCCCCCGGATGGAGCAGGGAAAGGCCTGCCTCCGATATGGCCCGGCACATGGCGATGTCCTCTTCATGGATGGCCTTCGCCTCCCGGCCCAGGGCCTGGGTGATCTCCGCGGCCCGGCAGCCGTCCATGGCGTGGGCCAGAGCGCG
The DNA here is from genome assembly GCA_947626495.1 of uncultured Oscillospiraceae bacterium. Lineage (GTDB taxonomy): Bacteria > Bacillota > Clostridia > Oscillospirales > Oscillospiraceae > CAJOIG01. The sequence continues at coordinate 2,440 of CANQSJ010000028.1, forward strand.
CATCCGCTCCACCTGGCGGCTGAGGTTCACCGCCGTGGGCCGGCAGGAGATGAGATAATCGCAGTCCGCGTCCAGCCGGGGGAAGAACTCCTCCGCCGTATACCCCCGGGCCAGCACGTACACGCAGTACGCCGCAAAGATGCCGATGGCGGGGGCGCCCCGGACCCGGAGCGCCTTGATGGCCTCGTACATCCCCTCCCGGTCCCGCAGCTCGACGTATCGCAGCTCGCCCGGCAGGAGCGTCTGGTCCACGATGCACACCGCGCTCCCGTCGGACGAGAGCGCGACGTTTTTGACTGTCTCCCTCATGCCCTGTCGATGGCAGGGATGGCGGCGGTGACCAGGGCGGAGAACCGCTCGGCGATCATATCCCCCGCGGCGATGACCTCCTCGTGGTTCAGGGGCGCCGCGGACAGCCCCGCGCCCAGGTTGGCGATGCAGCTGACGCCGCACACCCGCAGACCCATGTGCCGGGCGGCCACGGCCTCGCAGGCGGTGGACATGCCCACGGCGCCGCCGCCGATGGCGCCGTAATAGCGCACCTCAAAGGGGGTCTCGAAGCTGGGGCCGGTGAGCTGGATGTAAACGCCCTCGCTGAGCTTCTGGCCCAGCTTGGCGGCGGTGTCGTGCAGAACCTTTCGCAGCGCCGGGTCATAGATCTGGCTCATGTCCGGGAACCGGGGCCCCAGCTGGTCCAGGTTGGGCCCGATGAGGGGGTTGGGGAAGTTGAACATCATGTGGTCCCGGATCACCATCAGCGACGGGATCTCCATGTTGGGGTCCAGCCCGCCGGCGGCGTTGGTGAGAAACAGGGTCTTGATGCCCAGCAGGCCCATCACCCGGATGGGCAGCACCACGTCGTGCACGTCGAAGCCCTCGTAGTAGTGCACGCGACCCTGCATGCACACCACCGGTACCCCGCCGATGGTCCCGAACAGGTACCGGCCCGCGTGGCCCGGCACGGTGGACACGGGGAAGCCGGGGATGTCCTTATAATCCACGGCGGCCTGGATGTCCATGGTCTCCGCCACAGGGCCCAGGCCGGAGCCCAGGATCAGTCCCAGCCGGGGCTGGAAGTCGGTCTTTGCCCGGACCGCGTCCCGGCACCGGAGCAGTTTTTCATAGTAGTTTTCCATCTCAATGTCCTCCCGCAGTGGTCTGCTGTCCGAAATCGTCCTTGTCTGTCAATCCGTCCCGCTTGAACATGCTCTCGATGACGCTCACGTCCCCGGCGATGTCCATGGCCTCCGCCTTGTAGAGCTTGTCCAGCTGCTTCTCATATCCGGCCACCAGCGTATCCGCGATGCCCTCGATGTCCGCCTTGGCCTTGGCCATATTCTCCCCGGAGACTCCCTGGGCCTCGATGCGGGCATAGGACTCCAGCAGCTTCAGCGTGGTGGGCAGATAGTAGTTCATGAACCGGTCGATCATGGGCTTCTTCTCCGGGTGGGCCTCCACCTCGGCGAAGATGGACGCCGTCAGATTCTGCATCCGGCGGATCTTCTCGCTCATGACCTCGTCCTCGATGTCCTCGTCCGCCTGGCGGATGCGCTCCACATAGCGCTCGTACTCGGTCATCTTCTCCGCAGCCGCGGCGGCCTCCTGCTTCTGGCGGGCCTGGGCCTGCTCATCCTCCCGGCGGTACACGTCCCGCATGTCCGCCACGTCGATCACCAGCAGCATCCGGCCCCGGTCCACATAGGCCTTGTCGCCGTAATAGCCCCGGTCCACCATCTCGGTGATGAGCTTGTCGACCTCCTCGATCTTCAGCCCCATGGTCTTGGCCAGACCCCGCAGATCCACCACGCCCCGGTCCCCGGTGACGGTGAAGCACTGGCGGAATTTGGCCTCCTTCCGCCGGCCCAGGATGCCCGACAGGGCCAGCGCCCCGCCGCCCAGGGCGACGGACAGCATGCTCAAAATGGCCCATACTCCCTCGTGGGTTATGACGGCGCCCATGGTGCTCATCAGCCCGAAGCCCACCAGGATCCAGCCGCACACGGTCTTGATCGTGGCCCCGGCGTCCGCCCGGCGCACGCCGGCGGGCCGCTCCTGCTGGTCCGGAGCGGCCTTCCGTCCGGGGGCAGTGTAGGTCCTGCCGGAGGAGGCGCTCTGGCCGGACCGGCCGCCGAACAGCGCGTTCAGCAGACCGCCCAGCAGATCGTGGCCGGTGGAATGGAGGATGGTCAGCAAAAGCCCCACCGGGAACCAGAGGAAGATCAGCGCCACGCTGATGAACCAGCTCACGTTCTCCCAGTCGTTCCGCCTGGGGGGACGGGGACCCGGCGTGCCCGGTCCCGGGCCGGGAGAGGGCGAGCCGCCGTAATGATAATGATACTCGTTGCTCATGAGACAGCCACTCCATATCCGTCGCAGACATATATCATCATCTTATCACATCCGCCGGGAAAGGAAAAGTGCTTCCACAAACTTTTCAAATGAGAATTGGATGAGAAACCGCCCTGCTCCGGGGCGCTCTCCCGCGGCGAAAAAAGGAAGCGGTCCGAAGACCGCTTCCCGTGTATGTGTCCGATCATCTCTGCCCGCGGTGCGCCGCGCAGTGGGCGCAGTCGCCGCTGCAGCCGCCGCAGACGCCCTTGCCGGACTTCTTGTCCCGGATCATGCTCCGGAGGATGGCGGCCACCGCGCCGGCCAGCGCCAGGCACACCAGCACGGTGCCGCCGTATTGGCTCAGCCACGCGCCCATGATCTCACCCCCGGGCGGCCACGCTGCGGACGGACCGGGCGGCCACGTCCTCCAGCTTGGGCGCCGGACGGAACAGCAGGTACAGCACCGCCGCCAGCGCCGCCAGACCCGCCGCCGTGCCCAGGCCGAAGCCGCCGCCGGCGAAGAAGCTGCCCAGCTGGTAGACGATCAGCGCCACCACGTAGGCCCACAGGCACATATAGCCGATGGCGGCCAGGGTCCACTTGGCGTTGTTCATCTCCCGCTTGATGGCGCCTATGGCCGCGAAGCAGGGGGCGCACAGCAGGTTGAACACCATGAACGAGTAGGCGCTCAGAGCGGTGTAATCCGCGGCCACCATGGCCCACAGGGGGCTGGAATCCTCCAGCAGATCCACCTCGCCGGCATAGTGATAGAGGATGCCGAAGGTGTCCACCACGATCTCCTTGGCGCCCAGGCCGGTGATGGTGGCCACCGCGGCCCGCCAGTTGCCGAAGCCGAGCGGGGCGAAGACCCAGGCGAAGGACCGGCCGATGGCGGCCAGGAGGGAGTGGTCGTTGTCCTCCACCATGCCGAAGCCGCCCTCAAAGCCGAAGGCCTGCAAAAACCAGATCAGGATGGAGGCCAGCACGATCAGGGTCCCGGCCCGCTTGATGAAGCTCCAGCCCCGCTCCCAGGTGCCCCGCAGCACGTTGCCGGCGCTGGGGACGTGGTAGGCGGGCAGCTCCATGACGAAGGGGGCGGGCTCCCCGGCGAAGGCCCTGCACTTTTTCAGGATGATGCCGGAGGCCACGATGGAGCCCATGCCGATGAAGTAGGCGGAGGCGGCCACCAGGGCGGAGCCGCCGAACAGGGCCCCGGCCACCAGGCCGATGATGGGCACCTTGGCCCCGCAGGGCATGAAGGTGGTGGTCATCAGGGTCATCTTCCGGTCCCGGTCCTGCTCGATGGTCCGGGAGGCCATCAGCCCCGGCACGCCGCAGCCGGTGGCCACCAGCATGGGGATGAAGCTCTTGCCGCTGAGGCCGAACCGGCGGAAGATCCGGTCCATGATGAAGGCGATGCGGGCCATATAGCCCACGTCCTCCAGAATGCACAGCAGCAGAAACAGCACCAGCATCTGGGGTACGAAGCCCAGCACCGCGCCCACGCCGGCCACGATGCCGTCCTGGATCAGGCCGTAGAGCCAGCCGCCCTCAGCCACGCCCAGCGCCTCCAGCAGGGCGTCCACCCAGCCCGGGACCAGCTCGCCGAACAGCACGTCGTTGGTCCAGTCGGTGGCCATGGTACCGATGCCCACGCCCCCATCCTGGGGCGGCGTGCCCATGGCGATGGCGTAGATCAGGAACATCACCACCGCGAAGATGGGCAGGGCCAGCCACCGGTTGGTGACGATCCGGTCGATCTTGTCGGAGACGGTGAGCTTCTCCTTGCGGGCGCGGACGTAGCAGTCTTTGATCACGGAGGTGATGTAGTCATACCGCTGGGCGGTGATGATGGATTCCGCGTCGTCGTCCATCTCCTTCTCGCAGTCCAGAATGTCCTGCTCGATGTGGGCGGCCACGTCCTCCGACAGGTGCAGCTGCTGGGCCACCTTCTCGTCCCGCTCAAACAGCTTGACGGCGTACCAGCGCTGCTGTTCCGCCGGCAGCTGATGGACTGTAACCTCCTCAATGTGGGCCAGGGCGTGCTCCACGCACCCGGCGAACCGGTGCTGGGGCACGGTCTTGCGGCCGCTCCGGGCCAGCTCGATGGCCCCCTCCGCGGCGGCCTTCACCCCGTCGCCCTTCAGGGCGGAGATCTCCATCACCTGGCAGTCCAGGGCCTTGGCCAGCTTCTTCACGTCGATCCTGTCGCCGTTTTTGCGCACCACATCCATCATGTTCACCGCCACGAACACGGGGATGCCCAGTTCCACCAGCTGGGTGGTCAGATACAGGTTCCGCTCCAGGTTGGTGCCGTCCACGATGTTCAAAATCACGTCCGGCCGCTCCTGGATCAGATAGTTGCGGGCCACCACCTCCTCCAGGGTGTAGGGGGACAGGGAGTAGATGCCCGGCAGATCGGTGACGGTCACGTCCCGGTGGTCCTTTAAGCGCCCCTCTTTTTTCTCCACCGTGACGCCGGGCCAGTTGCCCACGTACTGGTTGGAGCCGGTGAGGGCGTTGAACAGGGTGGTCTTGCCGCTGTTGGGGTTGCCGGCAAGGGCAATGGTTATGTTCTTTTCTGCCATTTCAGTTTCCTCTCCTTCACTCGACTAGGATCATCTCGCCGTCCGCCTTGCGCAGACTCAGCTCGTAGCCCCGGATGGTGATCTCGATGGGGTCCCCCAGGGGCGCCACCTTGCGGACATAGATGCTCTCGCCCTTGGTGATGCCCATGTCCATGATGCGGCGCTTCACCGCGCCGGCGCCCTCCAGTTTGACGACCCGGACGGTCTGCCCCACCTTCGCTTCCTTCAGTGTCATGCTCCTTCTCCTTTCCTGCTGGCAATGCTCTTTTCCTGCGGCCCGGCCGCTCAGACGAAGATCTTTCTCGCCATCTCCTCGCTGATGGCCACCCGGCTGTCCCGGATGGACACGATCAGATTGCCGCCGATGTCGCTGACCACCGTCACCGGACTGCCCACCACGAAGCCCAGGCTCTCCAGGAACGCTTTTGTCTCCGGCTTTCCGCCGATACGGGTGATGAGGCTGCTCTCTCCCTTGTGCAGCATCGTGAGAAGCATGATCGTTTCCTCCGGACGGTGATATTAGGTCGGCCTAATATACAGGCCAAACAAGAGGCGTTAGGAACTCCTAACACCGTAGACCATTTTAGTCACCACTAACCGAATTGTCAAGGCCTGATCCGCCCGCTCCGGCACATTTCGTCGCCTTGCCCGAAAGGGCCGGTTCCCGGCCGGCGATTTTGTTAGGTTTGCCAAACCTAACAAGCCCGATCTCCCGCCCGGTATGCCCATGGCACGAGGGGCGGACACGCGCCCGGACCGCGCCGTGCAACAGGCTTTGACACAGACGGAAGAGTGTGCTACAATATGTCTCCCCCAAGTATGTTCCGCCGGTCCGCCGGCAATCTATATCACAGGAGATACATATCCATGCTTGAGTTCCGTTTCGACACACAGCTGCTCATCGAGGGCCACGACCTGGACGAGGATGCCATCCATGATTACATCATGGCCAACATCCCCGGGGACTGCCTGCTGGCGGTGGGCGACGAGGATCTGATCAAGATCCACTTCCACACCAACGTGCCTTGGAAGGTGCTGGAATACGCCGCCGGTCTGGGAGACATCTACGATGTGGTCGTGGAGAACATGGAGCGCCAGGAGAACGGCCTGAAGGGCTGATTTCCCCGGAAAAGACCCGCCGCAGGCGAAGGCCCGCGGCGGGTTTTTTCTATTGCGCAGGCGGGCGCGGCATGCTATACTGGACCGCAAAAGAGGTGTACGCAATGGATCCTGACAAAACGCCGGCGGCGCCCGCAGCCCTCCGCGCCGCCATAAAGCCGGCCTTTCTCCGCTCCGTGCCCGTCATGGCCGGCTATATCGTGCTGGGCATCGGCTTCGGCATTCTCCTGCGGGGCGCGGGGTACGGGGTGCTGTGGTCCCTGGCCATGAGCGCGCTGATCTACGCCGGGTCCATGCAGTACGTGGGCGTGAGCCTGCTGGCCGGGGGCGCGTCGGTGCTCACGGCCATTCTCACCACCGTCATGGTCAACGCCCGGCATCTGTTTTACAGCATCTCCATGATTGACCGGTACCGGGACGCGGGCCGGTATAAGCCCTATCTCATCTTCGCCCTCACCGACGAGACCTATTCCCTGCTGTGCGACGGCGAGACGCCGGCGGGCGCCGATCCGGACCTGTACCGGTTCCTGGTGTCCGCCTTCGACCAGTGCTACTGGGTGACCGGCAGCGTGCTGGGCAATGTGCTGGGGGCGGCGCTTCCCTTTGGCACGGAGGGCATCGAGTTCTCCATGACGGCGCTGTTCATCGCCTCCTTCACCCAGCAGTGGATCACCTCCCGGGACCACGTCCCCGCCCTGGTGGGGCTGCTGGGGACGCTGGTCTGCCTGGCGCTGTTCGGGTCGGAGAATTTCCTGATTCCCGCCATGCTGGCGATCACCCTCATCCTCACGGCGCTGCGGCCCCGGCTGGCCGGAAAGGGGGCGACGCCATGACCTCCTCCCGCGCCGCCGTCCTGGTGGCCGTCATGGCCGCCGTCACGGCACTGCTGCGCTTTCTGCCCTTCCTCATCTTCCGCGGGGAGCGGAAGACCCCGGCCTACATATCCTACCTGGGACAGGTGCTGCCCCAGGCCATCATCGGCATGCTGGTGATCTACTGTCTGAAGGACGTATCCCTCACCGCGGCCCCCTTCGGTCTGCCGGAGCTGATCGCCGCGGCGGCGGTGGTGCTCCTGCAGATCTGGCGGCGCAGCTCCCTGGTGAGCATCCTCTCCGGCACCGCCCTGTATATGCTCCTCATCCGCCTGTTCTGACATCGCCCGGCCGCGGCCGGACAGCAAAAAGCGCGCCGCCCAAAAGGCGGCGCGCTCTCTTTGCGCGGATCGGTCAGCGGGAGATGGCCATGATGAGGGCCGCCAGAAGGCCGACGACCGCGCCGATGATCAAAAGGCAGAATTTGCTGCGGGCGAAGTTTTTCAGATTCACGTTGCGGGTCCCGCCCAGCGCAAAGACGATGACGAAGATCCAGCCGATGACCGGGATCATGAACAGGATGTCATAGCCGAAGTAGCCCCACATCTTGATGGGCTGGTACTCGGAGGGGATGCTGCTGACCTGGAAGCCGCCCGTGGGGGCAGGCGCCACATAGACCTGGCTGGGGGCGGGCGCCGCATAGACCTGACTGGGTGCAGGCGGCGTATAGGCCTGGCTGGGGGCGGGCTGGGGAGCGGTGTAACCCCCCGCGCTGGGGGCGGCAGGCGCAGGCGCGACCTCCAGCGGCGCGCCGCAGCGCCGGCAGAATTTTGCCTCTTCCGGGTTCTGTTCTCCGCACTTTTTGCAATACATGATCGTTTCCTTCTTTCTCTACATCCGCTTTTTACAGCTCTTCGGGTTCATGGGGCTCCTCGGGCACGAACGGCTCCTCCGGCTCCGCAGGCGGGGCGGGGGGTTCGGGCTCGGGCGCAGGGGGCGCCACCGGGGGCTCAGGCTCGGGCGCAGGGGGCGCTGCCGGAGGCTCGGGCGCGGGCGCAGGGGGCGCTGCCGGAGGCTCGGGCGCGGGCGCCGCAGGGGGGAACGGATGGCCGCAGTAGACGCAGAACATGGCGTCCAGCTCGCTTCTCCGGCCGCACTGGGAACAGACCTTCGACGTGGCGTTCAGCCGGTCCAGGACCGCCTGCTGTTCCCGGCGCTGAGCGGCCTCCCGCTCTTCCTTTTCTATCTGCTCCCGCATTTTGGCGGCTTCCCGCTCCTCCTGGGCCTTCAGCCGGGCAGCCTCTCTGGCCTCCTGGGCCTGCTGGCGGGCGAGGCGCTCCGCCTCCTCCTTTTCCTGGAGGGCCTGCTGGCGGGCGGCCTCCTCCGTCTCCTGCTGCTCCTTCAGCCGCTCGATCTCCGCCTCAAAGGCCTGGATATTCTCCTTCTGCTGACGGATCTGGGAGAAAAGGCCCTCATACTCCGTGCCCTCCTCCTCCAGATGGTTCTCCACGCACAGGGCGCCCACCTGCTCGGTCAGGCCGGCGATCTCCTTGTTGCAGGTTTGGATCTGGGCGGTGATCTTCCGGATGTTGATCGCGTATTTCTGCTGTTCGGTCACGCCCGTCACCGAGGTCTTGACTTTATCCAAAAATCCCATTTCCGTGCTCCTCTCCTTCTGTTTTTGTCCATATAGAAAGAATCCGTGATCTTTTGCTCCGTCTATGCGTCCATAGGGCCCAATACCCCAGGATGCATTACACAGAGTATATTACCATGGCATGGGGAAAAATGTCAACTGGGCGGAATCTATTTCCAGCGCCCGGAGGGCGGAGCGGGGGCTCCCTCTTCCGGGCGCGGCGTTTGCGGCGCGGCGCGTCCCGCTTTTTTGTCCGGAAAAGCGGGGCTTGTCATCGCGGGACAGGTATGATATAGTTGACGTATGTTATAAATACATCACATCTATGGAGGATAAGGCCATGAAAAACTGGAATCTGCGGACCATCGTGCTGGCGCGCTCGCTGATGATGGTGGTGCTGCCGCTGTGGTTTTTGATCTACCGGTCCCGTCTGCCCGGGGCCTTTCTCTGGCTGCTGCTGTGGGGCGCGGCCACGTTTGCCAGCCACCGGCTGGACGACGCGGCCCGGGCGCAGATGGACGAGTGCGCCCAGGCGCTGCTGGACAGGCTGGGGCGGCATGTGGAGTACCTGGTCTATTTCCTGGCCGTGATGGTCATCCTGCTGCTGACCCAGACGTCCCGCGCGCCGGACCCCGTCGCCGTGGCCATCGCGGCGGCGCAGGTCCTGGCCTGGGGGCTGTTCGCCATCCATCTGTACCGGGGGATCGCCTTCTGGGTGCGGGATCGGACGGGCGCGGGATGCTGACCACCTGTCTGCGGGCCCGCCGGGAAGCGGCCGGCCTGACCCAGAGCCAGCTGGCCCAGCGCGTGGGCGTGCGGCGGGAGACCATCGTCCACCTGGAAAACGGCAGATACAACCCGTCCCTGAAGCTGGCGATGGACATCGCCCGGGTGCTGTCCGCCACGGTGGAGGAGCTGTTTTTCTTCACCGACGAGGCCTGACGGCCGCCGTCCCTTCCCGTCAGTCGTGCACGAACACGTATACCTCCTGGGTATAGCTGCCCCGGCCGTCGCAGGCGGTGCAATCCCGCGGGCAGGACACGGACTGGCCGTACAGATGGTAGGTGCCCGTGCCGTCGCAGATCGGGCAGGTGCCGCCCACGCAGGAGGGGCAGTCCTTCTCCACCGTCTGCCACTCCCAATGGCCGTCGGAGGAGGTCTCGGAGGGTCTGGCCGTTACGTCGGGCTCCTCATAGGAGGTGCTGTCGGGCTGGGATACCGCGCTGCCCATCGGGCCGTCGGAATCCTGGGCGCTCCACTCCTCCAGGCCGGTAACGGTACACCGGTCGCCGGTGTCCGTAACCGTCAGGGCGTCGGAAAAGCGGATGAACATCTCGCACCAGCTGCTCCAGTCCTGGATCTGCACGGTCAAGGCCGCGGCCACTTCCCTGTCGTCAACCGTTTTTGTTACCACCTTTTCCTCCTCGATCCCGGGATAGTCGAAAAAGTAATAGGTGGTCTTCCCAAAGCGGCCGTAGCTCTTCTCCATGGTGTCCGTCAGCGTGAACCCGAAGCGGTCGCTCATCAGCAGGTCTATATACTCATAGCACGCCGCGCTGTCCTCCGGGATAAGGGAAAAGTAGGTCGCCCTTCCGTTCGTCACGATCGAGTCGGTGTGGTTCACCTCCTCGTTGAAGAAGGCCCAGGCGTCCGGCAGGATGATGCCGCCGGAGTCGCGGTCGGACGCGCCGGTCTCATCTGAGCCGTCCGGGTCGACCTCTATGGGGAAGTTCTCGCCCCAGGCCAGGATCAGCACCAGATAGTCCCCGTCCAGCCACACCTGATGCACCGCGAAGTCGCAGTTCTTGCCGCTCTGCAGGGCGGTGACGGTGCCCACGTCCTCCTTGCCGGTGTACCGGTAGAGGATCTCCCGGTCCGTGTCGTTGTCGCTGCCGGAGAAGCCGCTGTCGAATTGCTTCTCGGCGATGCAGCGCAGATCGTCGCACTCGTTCAGCTGGTCCGTATAGATCTGGAACAGGTCCACGCCGGTCTGGGGCTCCGTCACAAAATACAGCAGCAGCGCGGAGGCGTTCTCATCGTCCTCATAAAAATCCCAGTCGATCAGCTCCCCGTCGTCCGGCCAGTTGCCGAACCATTCCAGGGGCTCGAACAGCTCGTCCTCGTCCTGGATGGCCATGGCGGGCGCCGCCAGGGCCAGACACAGGGCCAGAGCCAGAATGAGAGAAATAAGCTTTTTCACCGCAGTCTCCTTTCGTCAGTCAGATACGTACACATATTCCTGCTGGGTGATGGTGCCCCGGCCGTCGCAGGCGGTGCAATCCCGCGGGCAGGACACCTCCTGGCCGTACAGGCGGTAGGTGCCCGTGCCGTGGCAGATCGGGCAGGTGCCGCCCACGCAGGAGGGGCAGTCCCTCTCCACCGTCTGCCACTCCCAGTGGCCGCCGGAGGAGGAGTCGGACCCGGAGGAGCCGCCGGAAGAGGATCCGCCGGCGGGCGAGGGGAACTGAGCGCTCCGGTCGCCGTCGTCCACGAAGGTGAACTGGTTGGCATACTGCATCGACAGAAGCACGGTGCCCTTCCCGTAATCCAGCTCGATCGACACGCTCACCGGGGCGTCGGGCATGTTTCCATCGAGGCTCCAGACTTCCAGCTCGTCCACGTCCGCCTTGCCGTCGTAGCGGAAGGCATAACGATAGAAGATCTGGGCGGAGGTGTCGATAAAATCATCCTCGCCGGTTGCCACCAGCGTCAGCTGGAAGCGGTCGTCCTGCAACAGCTCCACATAATCGAAGGCCGCCTGTTTGTCATCCAGATCGAATTTGAACGATATCAGCCGGCCGCCTTCGGACGCCTGGTCCTCATTGCGCCTCATGCCTCCCAGCCAGTCGTCCAGGCTGGGCAGACAGGCGCTGTACTCGTCGACTGTTCCGCTCCCGCCGCCGGAGGGGAAAGCGGGCTCCTCTCCGCCGCCGGAGGGGGAAGCGGGCGTCTCCCCGCCGCTGTCGTCCTGGGAGACGGGGACATCGTTGTCGGGGGCGGGCTCGCTCTCATCCGCGTCTCCGGAATACCCCCTGGAGGAGGGAAGCTCTCGCATGTCGGTGTCATAGGGGTCTATATCGATAGGCATGCCGTCGCCCCAGGTCAACTGGATGATCCCGCCGCCGGTCTTCATCAACGACAGGCCCACCGACATGTTGCAGAGCGTCCGGGTGTGCAGGCAGGTCATGGTCCCCACGTCTTCCCTGCCCGTATAGGTGTAACAGACCACTTGGTTACTCCCTGTGATATCGCTCTCATACTCCTCGCGGGAGATCTCCTGCAGCGTGTCCTCCTCGCTCAGCCGGTCGGTGTAGGCCTGGAATATCTGCTCCGCGGCGTCCGCGTCACGCAGACCGTAGAAGTACAGCGCGGTGGCGCCGACGTCGCCGTAAACATCCCAATCGAACAGCTCATAGGCGTCCGCCTTGCCATCGAACCAGTACAGAGGCCGGAACGTGTCGCTCAGCGTCTCCTCCTGCTCATCGTCGTCTTCGGCAACGGTCCGGTCGGCCGCGGGAAAAGGGTCCGACGAGGACTGTCTGCGCCCCAGCCAGGATCCTGTGGCGCCGATGGCGCACGCCAGCGCGATCAGAAGCAGTATATATCCGGCAGACTTTTTCATTTTGTCTCTCCCTTTCTCCGCGGGTTCCGCAATAGCCCCGGCCCGGGGAAGGGGCGCGGTCCCCTTCCCCGGACGGTTCTGATGATCCATTCCGATTTAAATTATAAAGTTTTTGGCACAAAAGTCAAGAAAACCGGTCTCTCAGCCTCTCTTTTTCCGATCCTTCTCGATGCGCGCCTTCCAGGTGGGCGGCAGCGGCTGCGAGGCCCGCACCGCCGAGACGGCGTCCGTCACGGCCTCGTAGTTGGTGGCGATGCCCACGCTGTCGTTGCGGAAGGTGACGGCCCGGTCGGCGCTGATGCCGATGTGTCCCGCCGTCTCCACCGCGTCGATGTTGGCGCCCAGGAACAGAAACTCCCAGCCGTACTTTTCCTTCTCGTGGCCGATCATGGCCTTGACCCGGTCGGCGGAGTAATGGTGGCTGGCGTTTTCCATGCCGTCGGTGGTGATGACGAACAGGGTGTGCTCCGGCACGTCCTCCGGCCGGGCGTAGCGGTGGATGGCCTTGATGTGGTCGATGGCCTCGCCGATGGCGTCCAGCAGCGCCGTGCATCCCCCGACGAAGTACACGTCCTCCGTCATGGCCGGCACCTCCCTCACGGGCACCCGGTCGTGGACCAGCCTGGCCGTGTTGTCGAACAGGTACGTGGACACATAGGCCTGGCCCGGCTCCCGCTTCTGCTTTTCCAGCATGGAGTTGAACCCGCCGATGGTGTCCCTCTCCAGACCGCTCATGGACCCGCTCCGGTCCAGGATGAATACCAGCTCCGTGATGTTGTTTTTCATGATGAAAACCTCCTGTACTGTGTTTTGATGGTCACAGTATAGGAGGTTTTCAAACGGTTTTGGTCGCCTGAGAGGCGACAATTGCATCCCCGGGGGACGGCTGCCGAAATATCGGTCCGTTCGTACGAAAAATCGTCCAGCCAAAAACCAATTTTTCCCTTATCCTCTTACTGTATAAAAAAGGAGGAGGATCATGTGGAAAACGCCAATCATCTGTCAGAAAACCTGCGGGCCTATCAGCGCGCCCAGGGCAAATCCCTGACCGGGCTCTCCGCGGAGCTGGGCATCGCCAGATCCACCGTTCAGTCGGTCCTGTCGGACGGGAACACCACGCTGGACACCCTGATCCGCATCGCCCACGCCACCAACAGCACCCTGGACGAGCTGGTCTTCGGCGACACGCCCGCCAGGCGGCTGGACGACATCCAGTCTTTCCTGGAGCAGGTGGGCTGGTTCATCCGGCTCCCCGCGGAAAAGCAGGAAAAGTTTCTGTTCTATTTACAGGAGATGCTGAAGCTGCTGGAACACGGCCCCTGACGCGTCCCTCCGGCAGGAAAGCCGACCGCTCCCCCGCTTCGGGTGCGCCGCCCGGGGCGGGGGGAGCTCATCATATCTCTTCCAGCGTATACGCCCGGGAGCCCACACCCAGCGCGGCGGCCGCCTCCACCACGTGCTCCCCGTGCAGGGAGTCCACCCGCTGGAGGAAATGGTCCCGGCCGGGATCGCCGCTGGCCCGCACCAGATCCAGGCAGGCCTGGTCGATGGCCACCGGGTCCAGGCTGGCCAGGATGCCGATGTCCGCCATGCAGGGGTCCTCCGCCACCTCGCAGCAGTCGCAGTCCACGGAGAGATTCTTCATCACGTTCAGATAGACGACGTTCTCCCCGAAATACCTCGCCACCGCGGAGGCGGCGTCGGCCATGGACTCCAGAAACGCGTCCTGCTCCGGCTCCCCCTCGATGGTCATATCCCCGGCGCTGTGGATGAAGTCCTTGCCATAGGAGGAGGCAAAGCCGATGGACAGCTGCTTCAGCGCCCCGCCGTAGCCCGCGTTGGGATGGCCCTTGAAGTGGCTGAGCACCAGCACGGAGTCATAGTTTGCCATGTTCTTACCCACGTAATCCTTTTTCAGCCGGACGCCGTCGGGGATGTCCAGCACCAGATCCGGCCCGGCGGCGTCCATGAGATCCACGGTAAAGTACCGGTTCCAGCCGTGCAGCTCGATGGTCCGCCAGTGCTTTTCCGTGGTGTCGCGCCCGCCGGGATAGGCGGTGTTGCACTCCACCACCGTGCCGCCCGCCCAGTCCACGATGGGCTTGCAGAAGTCCGGCCGGAGAAAGTTCTGGTTGCCCACCTCGCCGGAGTGGAGCTTCACGGCCACCCTGCCCGGCAGGGTCTTCCCCAGACGGTCCAGCACCTTCAGCGCCCCCGCCGGGGTGAGATCTCTTGTGAAATATACGGTCGGTTTTTCCATGGTGGTTCCTCCTTTACAGATCTGTCGTCATATCCGCCGCTCCCCGCCGGGAGCGGATTTTTTCTCCTTGTTCATATCCCGCAGGGATTCCCTTTGGATGATGCTGGTGGGGAACATCGTGGTGCGCATGGGGCCGGCCGTCCCGTCGATCATGCGCAGGACGCGCTGGGCCAGCTCCCGGCCGATGTCGTCCTCCGGGATGTTCACGGTGGTCAGCGGCGGGAAGGTGTGGGCGCTGATGTCCTGGTTGTTGAAGCCGATGACGCCCACGTCCTCCGGGCAGTGCAGCCCCATTTTATACAGGGTGTTCAGCACGATGACCGCCAGGGAGTCGTTGCCCGCGAAGATCACGTCCGGCGGGTCGGGCAGCTCCATCAGCGCCTGGGCCTGGGTCTGGCACATATCGAAGTCCCAGTTGCAGTTGCATACCAGCGCCGGATCGTAGGGGATGCCCGCGCAGAAGAGGGCGTCCCGATACACCGTCATACGCACGGACCGTTCAAAGGCCAGCCCCGGCGTGCCGCCGCCGATGTAGGCGATGCGGCGGTATCCCAGACGCAGCAGCAGGTCCATCACCTGCATGTTGGCGTCGTAGTAGTCAAAGCCCACGCAGTCGAAGGGGGTGTACGGCAGGTCCGCGGCGACGATGTGGGGGATGCTCTGCCGCATCGTCGCCAGGATGTCCGGCGGCAGCATCTCGCAGAGGATCACGCCCTTCAGATCGCCGGCGCAGAACTTGCGGAGGATCTCCGGCTGCTCCAGCTCCAGATAGTTGTGGATGGCCGTGACGGAGGCGTTGTGGAGATGGCACTCCTCCTCCACCGCGGAGAGGATGGACATGAAAAAGGGATCGGAATACTTTTTCGCCATCAGCGGCAGGACGAACCCCAGGCGGATCGGCTCCTGCTCGTGCCGGCGGGACGTATACTGATACCCCAGCGCCCGCACGCTGTCCAGCACCCGCTGCCGGGTCGCCTCCGTCACCTTGAAGCCGACGTCGCCGGACAAAATGTGCGATACCGTCGCCGCCGAAACGCCCGCATGCCTTGCCACATCCCGTATGCTCGCCATGGAAAGCCCGCCCCCTTTTTGCCTTTGTTTACTAAACATTATAGCACATTTTTTATAGTTATCAAGTGTTTTTTTAAATTTTTTTGGAAAAAGTGTTTACATTTTTCCGGGATACTGTTATACTGGCCCTACATTCCTAATTGAATTGTCCACATTTGTTTAGTAAACAAGGGAGCGCATTATGAAAAAGAAGTTTACATTTATCGGCGCCGGGTCTCTGGAGTTTACCCGGGATCTGGTGCGGGATCTGCTCACCTTCGACGCGTTCCGGGACTGCGAGCTGATGTTGATGGACATCAACGAAAAGCGCCTGGAGTACGCCAAGCGGGGGGTGCAGCGCGTGGTCGACGCCAGCGGCGCGTCCGCCCAGGTCAAGGCGACCCTTGACCGCCGGGAGGCGCTGAAGGACGCCAACGGCGTGCTCATCACCATCCTGCAGGGCGGCGTGGAGGTCTGGCGGCACGATATCGAGATCCCCAAGAAATACGGCGTGGACATCTGCGTGGGGGACACCCGGGGCCCCTCGGGCATCTTCCGGTTCCTGCGCACCGCCCCGGTGATGCTGGACATCATCCGGGACGTGGAGGAGCTGTGCCCCAACGCCGTGGTGCTCAACTACACCAACCCCATGGCCATGCTGGTCAGCTACCTCCAGTCCCAGACGAAGGTGAGCGTGACCGGTCTGTGCCACAGCGTGCAGGGCACGGCGGAGATGCTGGCCGGCTGGATCGGGGTCAAGCCCGACGAGCTCCAGTACACCTGCGCCGGCGTGAACCACCAGGCCTTCTATCTGGACCTGAAGGTCCACGGCCAGGACGCCTATCCCCTCCTCCGGGAGGCCGTCAAGCGGCCGGAGGTGGCCGCCGAGGAGCCTGTCCGCATCGAGATGTTCCGCCATCTGGGCTATTTCCCCACGGAGTCCTCCGGCCACAACTCCGAGTACAACGCCTGGTTCCGCAAGCGCCCCGATCTCATTGAGAAATACTGCACCCACGGCACCGGCTGGAACCCGGGAGAATACGCCTACATCCTCCATGAGTATCTGAACCGGGAGGACACCTGGGAGAAGGAGTACACCGACTGGCTGGAGAAGGGCGAGGTGGAGCTGGCCCGGGGCGAGGAATACGCCTCCAATATCTTCAACGCCCTGTTCGGCGACCACACCCCCTATCCCTTCAACGCCAATCTGCGCAACAAGGGATACATCACCAACATCGACGAGGGCGCCTGCGTGGAGGTCCCGGTCATCGCCGACAAGGACGGCATCCACACCGTGGGCGTGCACACCCTGCCTCAGCATCTGGACATCCTGGTCAGCAACACCGCCAAGATCGAGGAGCTGGCGGTCCGGGCGGCCATCGAGGGAGACCCCCAGAAGGTCTTCCAGGCCATCCTCTTCGACCCCCTCACGGCCAGCGTATGTTCCATGGAAGAGATCCACAGTATGGTGCAGGAAATGCTGGACAAGAATGCGCCGTATTTGGGATATTTCAAGTCTCTGAAGATCTGACGCCGCATCAACCGAAAAAACATGACGAAAGGAAAGGAAAAAACGATGAAAAAACTGCTCTGCCTGCTGCTTGCCATCGTGATGGTCTTCTCCATGGCCGCCTGCGGCGGCTCCGGTTCCTCCGGCGATGCCGGTTCTTCCGGCTCCTCCGGCGATGCCGGTTCCTCCGCCGACGCCGGAGAGCCCATCGAGCTCACCTTCTGGGGCCACCAGGAAAACGCCATCAACGAGTCCTTCAAGGCGATCGCTGAGGATTTCCACGAGGAGCACCCCAACATCACCATCAACTTCGAGTTCTTCCCCTACGACGAGTTCGAGGCCAAGGTGCAGACCTCCCTGGCCGACAAGAAGGCCGGCGCCGACATCTACGAGCTGTGGGGCGGCTGGGGCGTTGACTTCTGCTCCACCGGCGCTCTGGCGCAGATCCCCGACGAGATGGCCGCGGAGATCACCGAGGACGCTTACGCTCCCACCTACGGCGCTCTGGAATATGAGGGCCACCTGTACGGCATGCCCATGGAGTTCAACATCGAGTCCGGCGGCATGCTGGTGAACAAGCACCTTCTGGGCGACAAGCCCATCCCCACCACCTGGGACGAGCTGGTGGCCACCGCCAAGGAGCTCACCCAGGGCGAGGGCGACACCATGACCGTCAAGGGCCTGGACGTGGTGGGCTGGGATACCATCCCCTACACCCTGTGCGCCATGATCCTGTCCCAGGGCGACAACTACCTCAATGAGGACGGCACCTTCAACTTCACCTCCGAGGCCGCCAAGAATGCCTTCACCGAGCTGACCGACCTGGTGGTCACCGACGGCGTCACCAACCTGACCGGCCTGGCCGGCGGCGACGCCATGGAGAACTATCAGCTGGTGTTCGCCGATCAGTGCGTGTTCGCCCCCCGCGGTCCCTGGACCATCGCCGAGGGCAAGACCACCTTTGAGCTGACCTATGGCGAGGACTTCACCTACGCCGCTCTGCCCTGGTACGGCGACAGCATCGGCTTCGCCGCCGAGACCGGCTGGTCCCTGGCCGTCAACGGCGCCAGCGACAAGCAGGAGGCCGCCTTTGAGTTCTTGGAGTACTTCTTCTCCGACGAGGTGCTCATGAAGCACGACGTGGCCGCCGGCTTCATCCCGCCCAAGAAGTCCGTGGCGGAGGACCCCGCTCTGCTGGAGAGCATGCCCTTCCTGGAGCCCCTGGTGGGCATCCTGGGCAACGCCCAGTTCATCGGCTACTTCAACACCGATATCTTCAAGGAGACCATCAACAACGTCTACACCGACTACTGCACTGGCGGCATCTATGAAAGCATAGACGCGGCGCTCGCGGATCTGGAAGCGCAGTGCAACGCCAATCTCACCTGATCTCCGGTGCCGCCGGGAGACATAGTTCTTCCGGCGGCCGTTTTATCTTTCGAAAGGAGGAGATCCATGAGGAGCAAAAAATTCATTCTGCTGGTGCTGATCCCGGTGTTTCTGCACGTGCTGGTGTTCATGATCATCCCTATCATCGGCAGCGGCGTCATCTCCTTTTTGGACTATAACCCGCTGCGGGACAACAACACCTTCGTCGCGCTGGAAAACTATAAGCAGCTGTTTTCCGACGGGGACTTCTGGAAGGCGCTGAAAAACACCCTGGTGTTCGTGGTGGTGGCGGTGGCCGCCAACATCGTCATATCCCTGTTTCTGTCCGCCATCATCACCCAGTTCCGCTCCAACCGCACCCGCAGTTTCTTCCGCATGATGGTGTTCCTGCCCTGCATCGCGCCGCTGGTCGCCTCCAGCGTGGTCTGGGGCCGGAGCATTTACCCCACCAACGGAGGTCTGATCAACCTGATCGTCACCAGTCTGGGCGGCAAGCCTCTCAACTGGCTGGGCGACGCCCGGTATCTGATGATGTCGGTGATCCTGTTTACCCTGTGGGCGGACGTGGGCTACAACACCATCCTGTTCTCCGCCGGCATGGACGGCATCCCCACGGAGTTCTATGAGGCCGCCGCCATCGACGGCTCCGGCCGCTGGAACCAGTTCTGGAAGATCACCTTCCCCCTGCTGGGCCGCACCTTCGCCTTCGTGCTGGTGATGACGGTCATCTCCTACTTCCAGATGTTCGCCCAGTTCAACGTGCTGGCCTTGAAAAACGGCCCGCAAAATTCCGGTCTGGTGCTCACCAGCTATATCTACAAGCTGGCGTTCACCAACAAGAACATGGGGTACGCCTCCGCCGTCTCCGTGGCGCTGTTTGTGATCATCATGATCGTCACCCTCATCCAGCAGCGCCTGAACAAAGTGGATTGGGAGTACTGATATGATTAAGAGCAAATCGGACAACATCTATAAATTCATCATGCTGACGCTGCTCATCCTGGCCTGCGTCATCATCGTGCTCCCCTACGTGTGGATGATCTCCAACTCCTTCAAGAGCACCAAGGAGACCCTCACCGACCCCAACCATCTGATCCCCCGGAACTTCACCCTGAAGGGCTATAAGGACGTGCTGTTCGACTCCCCCTTCCTCAAGTGGTTTCTGAACTCCTCCTTCATCGCTCTGATCGTGGTGACGGTGGTGCTGTTCTCCAGCTCCCTGGTGGGGTATATCTTCTCCAAATACAACTTCAAGCTGAAGGGCCTGCTGTTCATGGTGCTGCTGGCCACCATGATGGTGCCCGCCCAGACCACGATGGTGCCCTCCTTCCTGCTGATCTCCAAGCTGGGCCTTTACGACACCCTGTGGGCGGTGATCGTTCCCACCTGCATCAGCGCCTTCGGCATCTATCTGTGCAAGCAGTTCTGCGACGAGATCCCCCGGGAGCTGATGGAGAGCGCCAAGCTGGACGGGGCGGGAGACTTCACCGTGTTCTTCCGCATCGCCCTGCCCCAGATCCGGCCGGCCATCGGCGCGCTGGCCATCTTCACCTTCCTGGAGTGCTGGAACGACTATCTGCACCCGCTGCTGTATCTGTCCAGCACCGACCAGATGACCCTGCCCCTGGCCCTGAGCTATTTCTCCACCGCCCACTCCAGCAACCTCTCGGCCACCATGGCGGCGTCGGCGCTGATCATGATCCCCTCCGCCATCGTGTTCATCATCTTCCAGAAGCAGTTCATCAAGGGCATCGCCATGACCGGCATGAAATAAGGAGGAACGGTATGTATACAAAGCTGTTTTGCAAGACTCTGGCTCTGATGCTCTCAGTGCTGATGCTGTGCGCGCTGTCCCCCGCGGCCGCCGCCGCGGAGGGGACGGACCGGGTGATCCACGTGAGCCCGGCCGGCAGCGATACCGACGGCAGCGGCACGGAGGAGGCGCCCTTCGCCACCATCGAGAAGGCGCTGACCATGGTGGAGCCCGGCGTGACGGTCTGCGTCCATGAGGGCACCTACGGCCCCTTCGCCCTGACCGGAGAGCACTCCGGCACCCCCGAGGCCCCGGTGACGGTCGCCGCCGCGGAGGGCGAGGCGGTTGTCATCGACGCCACGGACGCCCCCGCGGGCATCTCCATGACCGACGTGGACAACATCACCCTGGAGGGCTTTGAGGTCTTCGGCTCCGTGCTGGGCATCGATTACGAGAGCACCACCGACCGGGGCGAGCTCCCTCTGGAAAACGTCACCATCCGGGGCAACCGGGTCCATGACATCGTGGGCGAGCACGGCATCTGCGTCTATGCCCACAACTATCAGGCCCCCATGACCAACCTGGTCATGGAGGACAACGAGGTCTTCAACTGCCGCTGCTACTGGAGCGAGTCCACCGTGTTCAACGGCAACATCGACGGCTTCACCATCCGCAACAACGTCATCCACGACAACAACAACATCGGCATCGACATGATCGGCTTCGAGGGCACGGCCGCCCTGCCCGAGGGCGAAGAGGACCCCTATCAGGTGGATTTCGTCCGCAACGGCCAGTGCTACGGCAACGTGGTCTACAACATCTCCGCCTTCAACAACGAGGCCTACTGGACCAGCCGGGAGGACGACGAGGAGTGGTATGACGAGTACGCCTCCTACAGCGGCGACGACCCCTCCCTGGCGGAGGAGGGCTTCTACGACCGGTGCGCCGACGGCATCTATGTGGACGGCGGCCAGGACATCCAGATCTACGAGAACTTCGTCTTCAACTGCGACATCGGCATCGAGATCGCCACGGAGCACGCCGAGGCGGACGACCCCCGCTTTGAGGTCTCCGGCATGGACGTGCACGACAACGTGATCGCCGGGTGCACCGGCTGGGCCGGCATCTGCTTCGGCGGCTACGACTCCGATCTGGGCTTCACCCACGACTGCTCCTTCCACCACAACACCCTGGTGGACAACGGCGTGGCCTTCGCCGCCCAGCGCAGCTGGGGCAACACCCTGGAGAACAACCTCATCTCCGGCGACGCGGGCTTTGAGGTGAACGCGCTGAACGACGACGAGGACTACCTCAACGACAACACCTTCGGCGCCAACTGCTGGATCGGCACTGACAACGAGTGGATGCAGGATATGGCCGACCAGTCCCAGGCGAAGGCCCAGCTCACCGAGGGCGAGGCCCCCGATCCCGCCCAGGCCTACGCCTCCGCCGTGGAGGGCATGGGCTCCTCCTTCACCCCCGCGCAGGAGTACGTCGATCTCTATCAGGCGCTGCTGGACGCCCAGGAGAACGAGCTGCCCGCCGCGCTGGCGGCGCTGGAGGCCATCCGGGACACCGGCATCGAGGCGGCCGACCTGGCCGACAGCGAAAACAACGTGCTGGTCTGGCTCACCGCGGCGCTGGCGGATCAGGGCATCGAAAACGTGAAGCTGGAGATGATGCCCGCGCCGGTGGGCGACCCCGACGGGCTGATTCTCTGCGGCAAGGGCGGCGAGGAGCTGGCCAGCGTGCTGGCCCTGGACGGCACGGTCAACGAGCAGGCCGTTCAGGCCCTGGAGGAAGACGCCACCGCCTGCATCAGCGTGTGCGTGCGTCTGCAGTATGCGGAGAACACCTGGTGCAACGCGCGCGTGTCCAGCATTCCCGTGCACTTTACCAAGCCCTGACCGGCTTACGATAAAGCATCCTTCCCCACAAGCATCGCCCCGGAAGGCGCAGAACGCGTTTTCCGGGGCGGTGTGTTTTTTCCGAGGGATGAAATGAAAAAGGGGCCGGCGGGAGATCCGCCGGCCCCTGGGGTCTTTTCGCTCCTTCTTATTTCGCGGCCGCGTTCTCGATGGGATAGTCGGCCAGCACGTCCAGCATGTGGGAGTAATCCTGGTTGGCCAGGTGATTGTACCTCGCCCACCGGTCCCGGATCTGGGTCCGGGCCTCCACCAGAAGGGCCTCTGCCTGGTCCTGGAAGGTCCGCAGCAGGCTGTTGAAGCGCACCTCCCCCATGAAGAACTCCCGCAGGTCGTACTTCGGGTCCTTGAAGTCCAGGATGAAGGGGTTCTTGCCCTGCTCCTTCAGCTCGGGGATGTACCGGTACAGCACCCAGTAGCCGCTCTTCACCGCCAGCTTGGCCTCCTCCTGGGAATAGGCCATGCCCTTGACGATGCCGTGGTTGATGCAGGGGGCGTAGGCCACGATGAGGGACGGGCCGTTGTGGGCCTCCGCCTCCTTCAGGGCCCGGATGAACTGGGCCGGGTCCGCGCCGATGGCCACGGAGGCCACGTACACGTTCTGATACTGGGTGGCCAGCATGCCCAGATCCTTCTTGCCGGTGCGCTTGCCCGCGGCGGCGAACTGGGCCACCGCGCCGTAGGGCGTGGCCTTGGAGGCCTGACCGCCGGTGTTGGAGTACACCTCCGTGTCCACCACCAGGATGTTCACGTCCACCCCGGAGGCCAGCACGTGGTCCAGCCCGCCGTAGCCGATGTCGTAGGCCCAGCCGTCGCCGCCGTACATCCACATGCTCTTTTTCACCAGCTGATCCTGAGCCGCCCGGACGGCGTCGATGGCCCCTCCCGTCTCCGGGCAGGATTTCAGCGCGTCGATCACCGCGTCGCTCAGCTCCAGCGTGTGTTCCTTGTCCTCAAAGCCGTCCAGCCAGGCCTTCAGCGCGGCCTTCAGGGCCTCGTCCTTCGTCTCGGCCAGCAGCTGCTTGACCTCTTTCGCCAGGCGGATCCGCTGCTGCCCCACGCTGAGCACCATGCCCAGGGAGTACTCGGCGTTGTTTTCAAACAGGGAGTTGGACAGCGCCGGGCCCCGGCCGTTGGGCTTGGTGGTGTAAGGATAGCTGGGGGCGCTGAAGCCCCAGGCCTGGGTGCAGCCGGTGGCGTTGGCCACCACCATCCGCTCGCCGAACAGCTGGGTCATCATCTTCATGTAGGGCGTCTCGCCGCAGCCGGCGCA
>CANQSJ010000029.1 GCA_947626495.1 uncultured Oscillospiraceae bacterium
CATATGTAATACCTCCTTGGTGGTGCTTCTATTCTACACCCTCTGTGGAAGTTTACACAGTTTTTGGGATGGACCCCGGAACGATGTAGCCCCGGTTCTTCTTTGTTGACCCTTCGCATCGCTGTTCCGCCTCGGGCAGATATGAACACAGTGTTCGGCTGTGCAAGATAGCAAAAAAGGACCACCGTGAGGGATTACCTCAACAGCGGTCCTTTTGATTATGCCTGTCTTGACTCACGTATCCAGTTCCGGGTCTATTTCCGCGCCGATGCGCTCGTCAGCGGCGGTGAACTCCATCCGTTTGACGTTATCATTCCGGCCGCTGCCTTTATTGATATTGTCGAGGCCTGTATTCCCGTACTCAAAAGATACCGTCTGCTGCTTTTTCCGCTTGAATGCTCCGACGTATGTGTCATACTCTTGAATCAGTAATTTATCGGTGCGGTCCGTACAACAGTTGCCAAACTTGCAGTCATGCACCCTTACCACATAATGGTCATCGTCTATTTTCCCGAAAGCTTTAACAGCTATGATCATGCTGTTATGAGCCCGGATGCCGTTAAACTCGCATCCATATACCTGGCAGTCCGATACATCTTTCTTGGCGCTCCAGAAAGTCATCAAACTGGATCCCTCCAAAAAAAGGTTGTAGTTTTTCTCCGCCCCTTCCCAATTGTTGAAGCGGCAGTCACCAACTGTTATACTGTTGGAACCAATAAAACTGTTGGAAATAAGATTGTTATAGCAGTCATGGAACTGGCAGCGGATTATTTTACTATCCTTGTCCAGTCCTACTGCCACACTGGTTGATCGCTCAAACAGGCAGTCGGTCGCAGTCATCTTGCCTTTCATCAAATCGACACAGTGATCAAATCGTGTAAGACTAATATCCAAAGTGTCCTCAGGACACAAAGCAGAACCTCCCTGAATGATGCCGCACATATCATGGAATGAACACTGCCTTATGCTGCCTTTATTTGCTGACAAGAATGTGTAAGGTGAACGCCATGTTTTTTCTTGCTCAGTCGTTAGATTGCCCCTTATAGAGCACCGGGCAAGTTTGATTGTGGAGCAGCTGATGATGTTAAGGCCAAAAATGCTCTGCTTATCTCCTGCATTGCACCAGTTCGGGAAGAAAAAAACGCAGTCGGAGATAGATACTTCCTCTTCAATACCGCCGAATATATCACCGCTATGTTGATTTATAAAATCCTCTCCCATGTTCTTGAGGATACTCTTTTTTAATACGATGCCTCCTTTTCCGCACATAAAGTTCTTGGCATCTGTAAAACTGCAAGCGTCTATGCTGACCAAGGCGTTACGGGTATGGGTTTCAATAAAGTAACCGCCCCCATCTTCCTCTTTACGAATTCTGCAATTGTGCAACCGCAGAGCACCTCTCTCCCTGACCTTAATCCGGCTGGAATCCGATGTAGCAGAACAGTTCAGGATGCAGTGCTCAAAGATAAGCGTTCCCTCACAATTGATGGTGCCTTGGAAATCAATGATCTGATCCTTATAAATCTTTTCTTCTCCCTCTGAAATGGTAATATCTTCTGAGAGAGTGATTTCCTCCAGCGCGGCCGGGTCGGGGAGTTGCTTTTTCAGCTGTTCATACCAATTCTCCGTGGCTGCTGCTTCATCCTCGTCCTCGCCCTCGTCTTCACCCTCGGGAATGGGGTCATAGTGCCGCGCCAGCCCCTCCGGGCCCCAGGCATTATAATACCGCGAGACGTTGAGCTCAATATCCTCCCTTTGGGACTGGTTGACGGAAAAGTAACTCAGAAATTCCATTTGCGGTTCGGACAGTTCATCCCCATCCTGCAGGTAGAAAAACTCCAGGGCGACCTGCAGAAAAGCCTTCTGGACCGCCAGCGAATCAATATTTCCAACTGCCTTGAGATCCGCGCTCGTCGCCGGCTGCGTGACCTGCAGGTACTGCTGGACGGAGCTGACATATTTCCGCTGATAGCCTGTCAGCTCGCTCCCTTCGTCCTCAGCCAATTGAATCAGCACGGCAACAAGGAGTTCCTTCTGCTGGTCGTCCATCTTCTGGATATCAAAGCAAGCGTCGAGGTTGTATAGCCTCCTACTTTCCTGGGTTTCCAGATACTGAGAGACGTTGCCGATATCCTCTTTGACTAACCTCAGCATTTCCTCATCGATATCTTTGCCTTGCTGTTTCTCCTCGCGCACATGCTCATTGGCGGCCTCCAGCTTTTCGTTAAAGTCCTGTTTCGCTGCCAGAGCGTCCGCATACCCCTTTTTATACATCTTACTATCCCCAAACATGTCTATTCCCCCATAAAATCGTATTCTGACCCGCGGATGCGATCTGCTAGTTCATCCCTCAAAAACTCGATCTTCATTTTGCGGATGTACCTTGAGTCGCTGGCGATACGGTATATCGTCACCAGCATGCCGCCCACATCCAAGTATTTCAGATCTCTTGTTGCAGCGGTCCCAATGATATTGGCAGTGCTGGCGATGGCGTTTGAAAAACTGAGGATGCGCCGTGTCCGCACCTCATAGAGCGATCTGGAGAGCCCGGAGCTCTCGTCATAAAACAGCCCATGGATCATTCCTACGAGAGTATTGATCAAAATGGCATACCCGGCCTGCTGGGCGTAATATTTCGTATATGCCACGGCATTGGCCATGTCAAATCCCCGCTTCGCCAGTTCTCCGGCCAGCTTTGGATCAATGGCAGAAATAATCGGGAGCGGAAGGCTTTTCTTGGTATTGATGTCCGACTTCAGGTGGATCAGCTCCTTGGAGACCGAGGCGCCGATAATCACTTTTCCCTCATGCCCCTGGGATACCAGCTTGTCTATGGCAGAAGAAAAAACCTTCTTTGTAACTGCATTTTTCGCGATGATCTCCCGCTGGCCTTTCATATTGCCATAGATGCCTGTACGAACATGACGGGAAGCCCAGTTCCAGTTCGTAATGGTACTGGTCGCGATATTTGCGGTCCCGACAAATAGCCCGACCAGCGGGTCGTGTCCCGGCGTCGCCCCGCGGTGCCCAAGGGGAGAGCCCGCCAAAAAGCCATTTGAACCAAGATTTGCGTCAAACGGGACTGGGCTTGTGATGATCTCCTCCAGCGACGGACGATAATAGTGGTGCATGCGGTCGCTTTTCTCATGTTCGCCGTTCTTGACCCTCTTTGCCGCTTCCTGGTCGGACAGCCTCTCCGGCGGGACGAACCGGACCAGGCACTGGCGGACGACCTGGAGAGCGATCGCGACAAATAGAAAGCCGACATCGACGCCGGACAGCTTCGTCGCCTTTTCAAACTGCTTGTCAACATCTTTGATGAGGATTGCAGGGGCACGGTAGATCTCTGCCACACGGGCCTGGTCATCTGCGATTATCTTCTGATGGGCATCGATCTTCTCAGAGAGCTCCTTCTTCTCAGCGGCGTACTTTTCCGCCTCGACGACGATCTCCTCATGACGTTTCAATAGCAGGTCCAGTTCCTGGCTCATATCACGACACCCCTTTTGAGTCGGTATGTAGATTCACATATTCTCCCTGGCTCCTCAGCCACATCTCAATTCCGGTGCCAAAGACCTCGGCCCGGACCTCGTACTCCCCGTCGTGCTCGGAGATCACCTCCGCCGTGGGGAGCCGGTCCAGCACCGCCTCAATAGACGGCCCGGTATAGGTGAAACGCACGGTCTGCAACCGGCCGCCGTACATGAACTGGACCCGCTTGCGGAACTCACCTTCCTGGAACCGGTCCTTGTAGGGGACCTGGAAGGTCTCGTCCAGCACCTTGAAACTCCGGATGCGGTCGATGCGGTAGATGGTCGGAAACAGGTCGTTGGGGTTATCGAAGGTGGACTTGTCCTCCAGGAACGCTGTCAGGTAGAAGTAGTATTCTGAGAACATGATCCCCACGGGCTTTACACGCCGCTGCACCAGCTTCGGCTCCTTCATCCGCTCGTAGGTGATCTCTATCACCCGGTGATCTGCAATAGCCTGGCCTAAGTCCCACAGGCCAGGCAGGATATACCGGCCATGATGGGGCTCTATGTAGAGGTGCTTCTCGTTGGCGACCAGTTCCGTCACGGCCTTCCGGCTGGCCTCCGGCACCGCGCAGGAGATGAGCTTGTCCAGTATGGGCAGCATCTCGTCCCGCCGCATGGACCGGCTCTCCAGAAGGATTTTGCAGACGGCCAGGATCTCGCTGTTACTCAAGGTCCTGGCCTCTCCGCCGGCCAACCTGTACCCCTGGAGCTTCCGATCATAGATGACGTACTGCTCCAGGTGCTGGTCTGCCAGGAACGTCCGCAAAGACTCAATATCCCGCTGGATGCTCCGCTCGTTGACGCCATAACGCTCGGATTCTTCCGCTTTGGTGACCACATGACCATCTAGGAGCCTCGTGTAGATTCCCAGCACCCGGCTGGTCTTTTCGTTGTTGTATTCGTCCATTGTCCCATCTCCTTGTATGGGTCATTATAGCGATGTCACAGCGACAGAATGTGTCACTCTCACAAAAAATATGGTGTTTTTTCCATTATACTTCAAGAACGTGCAGATTCAAAGCAACAAAACAAAAAAAGCAATTCTGGCCAAATGCGGCAGACCCCCCGCTGATACTCTGATGGCATCAGCGGGGGGTCTGTGCTGATTCGATCCTTCATCGGCTGCCGAGGAACTTCTTAATGAGCGCTATGGGAATTAGCGCCCAGCCCAGGATCATGCCCATGATGAGGATCTGCGTGAAAATGGCGCCAAATTTGTTGGAGACCATGATCTTGTTGGCATAGATGGTCTGTTTGGCCGCCCAGTAGCCGGCCGCCGCATATGCGACAAATAGGATAAGGCTCATGGAATCGTTCATTATCATCACCTCTTGGCCGCATTATACCAACTACCGACGACAGGACTTGTCTATCTAAAAAATCTTTCCTCTTTCTGTCCCAAATTGGTCTCATACCGCCCGCTATACTTTGCCGTAATGGAACACGGGCAATGGAGGTGCCAGTGTTTAAGGGTATATTCTGGTTTGCCGGAGATGGGCTACTGACAGAGAAGGTGCTGTGCAATGCTGATGGAAACCCGCTGGAGGCTGCGGCTTTCAGTGTCAAGTCCGGGGGGTGAACTTCAACCAGCGTGCAGAGTGGGCGAAACTGCCGAGAAGTATGACGGCCGACCTCCCTTTCGCCTATTGGCCACGGGGACGGGTAGAAATCAAAAGTGTTAGGGTCGTGATTTATCTCCAACTGTCCCTGAACCAGGAGTCCGCACTGCAAGCGATCCGACTCGAATTCGGCCTGGACTGGATCATCCCTATCTGCGTTGCAAGTGACGACTCCGCCCGTTATCCCCGCAAAGAAGACCAGAACTAGCTGTGGGCATGGCAGTTCACCAGAACATGCTGGGTCATTTTTGATACATCACATGCTTTAGCAATAACAGAAGATGCCGAGATTTGGAACAATTAAGAGGACCGGCAACTCGCCGGCCCTCTAATTCTACTGACAATGCTATCCCCGCTGATGCAATTCGCTGAGGAAAGAATATGTTACTTCCTTATACGCCCTTCGGTAACGGTGCCGTAAAGTACCTATCTTTTAAGAAGGCCTCAATTTCATCGTAGAGCCTTTTGCAGGGGACCTTGTCGTTCAGGCCGCGTCCAAAGATCTCACGGACGAAGAGAAGACATATTTCATCTCCATATCCCAGCGCCCAAAGATACTTCGTGATGTCTATATACGATTTCTTAGTGCTCTTCCGGAGGGACTTCAAATAGGGCATATTCTTCTTCATCTCGTCGTAATCGGCGTCTTTGCCTTCAACAAGAAAAAGAGGCTGATATCTTTCTTTTGCTCTCCTCTTCGGTGCTTTCGGCCCGGCCTCCATAATAAGTCCATGCTGAAATTCGATACAATTATAAACCGTCCTTTGGCCAGCATCGTCTAAATCAATGAACCACTCCCACATTGTTTTAAAAAGCTCTCGCTCATTTGGATCGATCTCTTCAGATGCGGGAATCACAGGTTTTGCGCAGGTGACCCTCCCCAAAAGCTTGTCCACACTGACCTCAAAGAGATCTGCCATGAGCGAAAGCCGCTCAACATCCGGCGTTGCTATCCCATTTTCCCAGTTACCCACCGTTGATGCCGAGTTCACAGCGAGCCGCTCTGCGAGTTCCGCCTGTGTCCAGCCTTTCCGCTGACGCTGTTCCCTTATTGATTTCGACAAAGCAGTCTTTGTATCCACCATGAACACCTCCATAAATTATATATAAGGTATGTTTTGAGTATAGCACCAGCGAAAAGGAATTACAACAACATTTTTGCCGTCCCAGATTTGATGATGCCCAAAAATTTGACACATCAAGCTTTTTGTAGTTTAATCATCTCATACGAAAAAGGAGGTGTCTGAATAATGGACGCCAATGTGGACGGCAAAATAGGTATCACCGCTGCAGCCCTACAGCTGCTGCGTCTTCCCCCGACGAAGTGGATCGTCCCTATGCTTCTTCCAGCAGGCCTGACAGTCCTTGCAGGAATGCCAAAGGCCGGAAAGAGCTGGCTCACGTTAGACCTTGCTCTGAGCATCGCAACAGGCTCTCCGTTTCTGGGTCAAATGCCAAGACCGGATAGTATCGTTTACTGTGCCCTTGAGGATTCGCTTTCCCGCGTTCAAACGCGCATAAATCTGATCCTT
Organism: uncultured Oscillospiraceae bacterium; assembly: GCA_947626495.1. GTDB lineage: Bacteria > Bacillota > Clostridia > Oscillospirales > Oscillospiraceae > CAJOIG01. Next base: position 6,688 of record CANQSJ010000029.1, read on the forward strand.
GGAGGGCAGCCGGCTCCTGACTCTCTCCGTTTGCTCTTCACTTTAGAGCGTGACCATGTCATCTCTGATTTGCGGCATGCCGTCGCCGATTTCTCCCCATGCCTTATTGTGGTTGATACTATCGGTCGTCTTGGTATGGCCACGGGAAACTCCTACGGCCGGGTATATGATGAACTTTCTGCCCTTAAAAGGCTCGCAGACGATTCTCACATTGGAATCGTTGCTGTGACGCACACCCGTAAGCAGCCCGCATCAGACCCATTTTCTCAAATTCTGGGTTCAACGGCTTTAGCAGGGGCCGTGGATACTATGTGGGTCATGATGCGGATGCGCTCCCAAACTGAAAACGCACATCTTTTCATTACTGGGCGTGACGTAGAAGAGCAAGATCTGCTTCTGCGATTTGAAAGCCACCGCTGGGAGCTTGACGGGAGTTGCCACAATGAAGCCTCTCCGCTGTTTCGGTTTCTGTCTTCTCTCGGTTCATTCGATGGCTTGTCATCCGCGTTGTGTAGTGATTACTTAGTATACTGCACCGCTCATGGCATCAAAAATAACCTATCTCCCGAGAATACGACTGTGTCCTTCGGGCGTCAACTACGGGAAATGATCCCTCTCTTGCAGGCCCAAGGCAGAGTCCTAAAGATCCAGCACACTAAAACTGGGAATAGGGTCACCATATCCGGACCCTCCGACCATACGGGAGTCGTAAACACACAAACGTAATATGCACATCACCTGTCACCTTTCACCTGTCACCAATTCCACGCAATTGGGCACCGACCCCTTTGATCTCAATGACGGTGCGGCATCATCGAAGCTTCCACAGGAGAACACAAATGAATAAGCAAATTCTATGCCTGCCCCTTAAAGTCAACACATTATACTTTGTGAATATTGAGGTCCTTTCGCTTCCTTCTGACCCCGACAAGGTCCGGGCATACGCAACTGTTACCGACGCTGAAGGCACTGTCGTCCCCCAATTTGGCACCTTCACCTCAAGGCCACAGCTATATAAAAACAGAAAAATCGCTGTGAATGAAGTCCGCACAAAAGCTGAAGACAGATACCAGGCTCTGTACGGAGGCGATCCGGCCACGGCCAAGGATATGAGAGATGCCTACGCTGCCACCGTTGAAGCAGTTAAAGCTGGCTCGCTGCGTATCTTCCCATCCTGGAAAAGTCCCACTACAAATTTGACCGCTCTCGTCTACTTTGAGCGGCATGGCCTTTCATTCTTAGAGTCTTTCGCCGATCCAAACGTGAAAAAGTTTTTGAGTTCGGACCGGGATGAACTCTATAATTCCCTCGTTGCTGACTCATTGAGTAAGAACAAAAATGGTGAAATAGGTGCCAAGGTCCTCGCCGAGAAGCGCATGAACGAATATGATGCGATTTACGCGCACATGAGAACTCAGGTCCAGAAACTGCCCGTCATATCCCTTAAACCTACATCGCACAGCAAGCCAACTCCTCCACCTGAGCAGGTCAAGTCTCTTCCGCGGCGCGTACTCATGAAATTTTATAGCGCAGTGAAAAAGCTTGTCAAAACTGACCCAAAATTTGCATTTTTCACGATCCTTGTTGTTTTCGGGCTCCGGCCAGGTGAAGCGGCCGCCCGAAAGCCTGATGATATCGTGTTCTTTGATAAGTTCTGTGTTATTTTTGTGAAAAGCTCTGTCGAAAAGGGAAAGATAAAACAAAGCCTAAAAAACGACTTTAGCCTGCGCCCTGTTGTAATCCCCTTTTGGGGTAGGTGTCATCTGAAAGATTGCGTTGACCAAATTGGGGATGACTATCCCAAGGATGACACCCCCATGAACAACGCCAGCATTTGTGCCGCGAAGGTAAAAGACTTACTAATAAGTTGCGGTGCGTCTGAAGCTTCACTTGAGGAAATGGCCTCTACCCTCAGCTTGGACGAGATGGATAAAGAAGACATCGCTAACCGCTCCAAACGATTTGAAGATAAAATAGCCTGCTATGTACTCAGGAGGGTATTCGCAACCATATGTAGGAGCGTTATGGGCCTCTCCGCCTACGAAACAGATCGTCTCTTAGGCCACAAACCAGTAGGCCCGTATGGACGAAAAGAACCATCATCGCTTCATCGAGATATGAATTGTCTTGACACCCAAGAAGACATTGCCAGGCGTATGGAGCGTTACGTTTTTGAGCCTGACTGCACGCTAAATCCATATCATCACCCAATAGAGCTCCAAGATCAGGATTCTGTTGATCTCATACCCTTTTCAGCTTATCAAATCGTTAACCGGTCAGAGCACGACGTTGTACTTGGTATCAATCTTGAGGCCGCTGAAATGGGGGAAACCATCAGATTCGACTTTCCGAGCACCGTGGAACGAGAACTAAATGCAGATAGCAAGGCAAAAGAGTGGATGGGCCAGGATCGCCTAGTCATTGGAGACACCACCCACCCAAGAAAGGCAAGGGCAAGAGATGAACTCGACGGATAATACTCCACTTATAACAGAGAACCCAATTAGCCCTGATATGTCTGAACCCCAGAGAATTCCATCACCCCAAAGTACCCAAAAGGATCATTTGCTCAAAAAAACACCTCAAGCGACCCAAAAAAGTACCTACAAAGAAGTATTTTCGAGGTATCTTGAGGATACGGAAGAACTGTCTATCACTGAGAAGGATGGTCGTCTCATTGAGGCCAGTGGAATTGTCATTGTTCGTGACGCCCACTTCAGGATCTCCATCAACAACAAGGAAACTGACCCGGACCTCGGAAAACGTCCAAAGTACATATACCGAGGGACTATAAGCCTCCTATCTCCAAATACCAGACAAGTAATGATTTCCGAAGCCAGAAAACGCAAGCAACTGAAGCAGAATGTATCCCATACGACCGCAGAGGGCAAGCAGGAAGAGGAGACACAAACAAGTCAAAGCAGAAAAGAATTAAAAAAGTATTATGCGACTACACCGTATTATAGTAATGCTCCAACACCCCAAATACTGGCTGAGGAAATCCTTGCGAAAATCACATCGTTGTTTGAGGAAAATAGTGTCCAATTTGAGGAGGAATACGGACTATTTCTACCAAGTGATGAACTGACTCCTGAGCACGCAGTAAAGTTATACTTAGATCAATATCTTTCTGCGCTGACAACGAATACAGAGCGAAAAGATAAAGTACGTCATCGAATACTCACAACATTTGAAAAACTCCCGAATATACCTTTCTCTAAGCTTACTTTACGCCGGATCTCCTACGTCTTGAAAAATAATAACACCCCTGAAACATCGAGGGAATCCTGCTATGATTTTTACGAATATCTTATCAGCTGCGGTCATGTTTCAGGCACAAACATCTTCCCACCGGTGACACAGCGTGAACCAAGCGCCGAGACAAAGAACCGTAAAGCTTTTCAAAATCGCGAATTCAGCAACAAAGTATTCAGCGTTTTTTTCAAAAAACTCAACGAAAAAATCTCCACTGCATACTGTGGTGTTGCGCTGTATGCTTCTGGTTTTAACTACGAAGAGATTGAAGAATTAAAATGGACGGATATCGAATTCGTAAATGGATTTCGTGATTATGCAATTGTACCCGTCAAGAAGGATTCAGTGCTCGTGAGAAAACACGATTTTTCTCGCCCAACCATCCCAGACGCCGCCTTGTACCTCCGAAAAGTGTTTGAGTCACTGTGCAAACAATATGGAGAGGAGCGTGTCCTCAATTGGCCCGTGCTTTCGTTAAAATCGTCAGAAGGCGACGAGGAAACATATTCTGAAGATATCATCTTAGAAAAAAGGGCAATTGGAGATGCGGCCAAGGACTTATTGCTGATGGCTGGCTATGACTTTAAGCAATTCGATATTGACAGCCTATTGAATTCCCAGAGCGCCTGTGCTCTCAAGGCACTGACAGAAAACTACCATCGCATGCTCATCACCAAGGCCGGGCTGGCGAATGATCCAGATACATTGTACTTTCTCGAAGGGAAAATCCTATCAAGCTCTACTTACACCAGCTATGAAGCACATGTATCTCCAGAGGCGACGTACCGCCTTTATAAGATCCTCCTCCCAATTTCTGTCGAGAAACCAGTTAACACCAGAGCAGCAGGAGATGGGTCTTTCATCGCAAGGCCGCGTACTAACCACGAGGTCGCACAAGTCACCGGCAAGATCACACTCAAACCAGGAGAAACCCTTACCATCCGCATCGCCAGCGGCGTCACAGGCCGGCTCAGTATGAACTATTTAACTGCAAAAAGTGATGCAAGGACGTAGAATTAATGCTTCCGTCATTTTCAACAAAGTTATTTGTGCAATATGCCGAAATTCACTGCTTACTCGCCATTCGCCGTTATAATGCACAATTCAGGTCGATGCCCACTGTGCAAAATTACTACTTCCTGTGCTGCGCGAAAATAGCCTTTCAAATCCGTTCAAGACGTGTTCAAGATGACGTTCAAATTTACCTCTTTGACGCTATTGTTTTAAGCGCAAGAAAAACCCCGTAACCACGATGGTTACGGGGTTTTTGTGGTGCGCGAGGGGGGACTTGAACCCCCACGCCCGGAATGAGCACTAGAACCTGAATCTAGCGAGTCTGCCAATTCCACCACTCGCGCATGTATTTGGGCGTCCTTCTGGACGCCCAAATAAAATAGCATACTTTTCGCCGATTGTCAATCGTTATTTTGCGTTTTCCGCAAAAAATCAGCCTACCCACGCCTCCAGCGCTTTCAGGCAGTCGGCCAGCTCATGAGGCAGCTTGTCGCCGAACTTGGCGTAGTGCTTTTTGATGTCGGCCACCTCGGCCTTCCACTGGGCGGGGTCCACTTTGAGCAGCTCCTGCAGGGTCTCCGGCGTCACCTCGCCCTCCAGGCCCTCCAGGTTGATGTCCTCCGCCTTGGGCACGTAGCCGATAGGGGTCTCCACCGCGTCGGCGGTGCCTTCGCAGCGGCCCAGGATCCACTCTAGGGCCCGCAGGTTCTCGCCGAAGCCCGGCCACAGGAAGTGGCCCTGCTCATCGGTGCGGAACCAGTTGACGTTGAAGATCTTGGGCGGATTGGTGATCTTCCCCTCCATGTCCAGCCAGTGCTGCCAGTAGTCGGCCATGTGGTAGCCGCAGAAGGGCAGCATGGCCATGGGATCGCGGCGCAGCTCGCCCACCTGGCCCTCGGCCGCGGCGGTCTTCTCCGAACCCATGACGGAGCCGACGAACACGCCGTGGGCCCAGCTCTTCGACTGGTACACCAGGGGCACGGTGCTGGCGCGGCGGCCGCCGAAGATGATGGCGGAGATGGGCACGCCCTGGGGATCGTCGAACTTGGGGCTGACGCAGGGGCAGTTCTTGGCCGGCGCGGTAAAGCGGGAGTTGGGGTGCGCGCCCTTCACGCCGCTGGCGGGGTCCCAGGGGTTGCCCTTCCAGTCCACCGCGTCCGTGGGCGGGTTCTTATCCATGCCCTCCCACCAGACGGTGCCGTCCTTTTTCAGGACCACGTTGGTGAAGATGGTGCCCTTCTTGGTGCTCTCCAGGGCGTTGGGGTTGGACTTCTCGCTGGTGCCGGGGGCCACGCCGAAGAAGCCGTTCTCCGGGTTAACCGCCCACAGCCGGCCGTCGGGGCCGGGGCGCAGCCAGGCGATGTCGTCGCCCACCGTCCAGCACTTCCAGCCCTTCTTCCGGTAGATCTCGGGCGGGATGAGCATGGCCAGGTTGGTCTTGCCGCAGGCGGAGGGGAACGCGCCGCACACGTAGATGATCTCCCCATTGGGCTTCTCGATGCCCAGGATCAGCATGTGCTCGGCAAGCCAGCCCTCGGCGCGGCCCAGGTTGGAGGCGATGCGCAGGGCAAAGCACTTCTTGCCCTGCAGGGCGTTGCCGCCGTAAGCGGAGTTGACGGTCATGATGTAGTTTTCCTGGGGGAAGTGGGCGATGTAGCGCTTGTCCGGGTCCATATCCGCGGAGGCATGCAGGCCCTTGATGAAGTCCTCGCTGTCGCCCAGGTAGTCGTATACCTCCTTGCCCATGCGGGTCATGATGGCCATGTTCAGCACCACATAGATGCTGTCGGTCAGCTCAAAGCCATACTTGGCGAAGGGCGAGCCCATCACGGACATGGAGTAGGGCACCACGTACATCTTCCGGCCGATCATGGAGCCCTTGTAGATCTTCCGGAGCGTTTCCTTCATCTCGTCGGGGGCCATCCAGTTGTTGGTGGGTCCGGCGTCCTCCTGCTTCTCGCAGCAGATGAAGGTGCGGCCCTCCACGCGGGCCACGTCGTTGGGGTTGCTGTGGTGGTAGTAGCAGCCGGGCAGCTTCTCCTCGTTGAGTTTGATGAGCGTACCGTCCGCCACCGCCTGCTTGCGCAGAGCTTCCAGTTCCTCTTCGCTGCCGTCCAGCCAGACCACCTCGTCCGGCTGGCACAGGTCGGCGCATCTCTGCACCCATTCCAATACGTGCTTGTTCGTCGTCAGTGCCATTTGAAATTCCCCCTATATATCAAATTTTTCCAAAGCGTTTGTCAACGCCGCGAATTGCTCCAGACTTAGCGCCTCGCCCCGGACCTTTTCGTCCAGCCCGCAGGCGGCGATGGCCGCGGCGGCCCGCTCCTTCCCGTAAACGCCGTCCAAGGCATTTGTCAGGGTCTTGCGGCGCATGTTGAAGGCGGCCCGCACCACCCGGAAAAAGGCGGCCTCATCCACCGCCGCGGGAGGCGTATGGCGCATGGTGAGCCGCACCACCGCGCTGCGCACCTTCGGCCGGGGCACGAAGCACTCCGGTCCCACCTCAAACAGCAGCTCCGGCTGGGCATACCACTGGGTCAGCAGGGTGAAGGCGCCGTAATCGGCCTGGCCGGCATGGGCGCACAGCCGCAGGGCAACCTCCTTTTGCACCATCACCAGTATAGTTTCAAAGCATCGGGCCTGATACAGCTTCGTGAGCACCGGCGTGGTGATGGAATAGGGCAGATTGGCGCACACGCTCCACCGCAGGTCCGGCAGGATCTCCGCCGCGTCGGCGGCCAGATCCCGGTCCATCACGTCGGCAAACAGGACCTCCACGTTTTCCAGCCCCGCCAGAGTCCGGGCCAGCACCGGTTCCAGCGCCCGGTCCACCTCGTAGGCCAGCACCTTTCGCGCCCGGGCGGCCAGCTGCTCGGTGAGGCAGCCCACCCCGGGGCCGATCTCCACCACCCCGTCGCCGGGGCCAAGCCCGGCCTCGTCCGCGATGCGCGCCGGCACCCAGGCAGCGGTGAGAAAATTCTGCCCCTTTGCCTTGGAAAAGCGGAAGCCCACCTCCTCCAGGAGCGCGCGCATCCGGTTATAGTCGCACAGGTCCATCCCTCTCCCTCACAGCAGCAGCCAGCACACCAGCGGGATGGTCGCCGCGCTGAGCACCGTGGTCAAAAACACCGCCCGGGTGGCCAGTTTTTCATTTCCGCCGTACTGCAGCGACAGCATCACCGCGATGGCGCCGCAGGGCGTCGCCCCCAGCAGCGTCAGCGTGGCCAGCAGCGTTCCGTCGCTGATGAACAGGCGCATCACCGCCCACAGCAGCACCGGCGCCACCAGCAGCTTCGCCGGGGAATAGATATACAGCTTCCAGTCCGCAAACACGTCCCGCAGCCGCTGAGAGCCCAGCGAGGCCCCCACGATGGTCATGGACAGGGGCAGGATCATGTCCCCAAAATAGGTCGTGGCGTCCTTCACGAACCTGGGCCAGGGGATGGGGATAAAGACCAATACCGCCGCCAGCACGGAGCTGACCAGAGCGGGGTTGAGCATCTTCCGCCAGTCGAATTTTTCGTCCGGACCGCCCAGCAGCCGGATGCCCAGGGTGAATGCGAACAGGTTGCAGGGCACCGTCACCAGCGCGGCGTAAAACCCCGCCGTGTTGCCCAGGATGGCCGTTGCCAGGGGCAGGCCCATATAGCCGGTGTTGCCGAATATGGTGAGCACGCTGTAAAGGCCCCGGTCGCCGCGCGGCACCCCCAGGATGCGGGGCACGAGCAGGCCCAGCGCGATCAGCAGCAAGTACATCGCAAGGCCCGCTCCCATCACGCCCAGCACGGTGCCCACCGTCATCCCCCGGTCCATGTTGATGGCCCGGGCCAGCACGGTCGCGCATTGGGGCGCGGTCATGGCAAATCGGTTCAGACTGGCGTTCGCCTTGGCGTCGATCACGCCCAGCCGCGCCAGCAGATAGCCCACCAGCAGCATGACCAGCATGGTGAGCATCAGATTGATGAGAAGCGGCATATCCATGGGAAAATTTTATCACGCCGCCGGGGTAAAAGCAACAACATTCTCCCCCGGCGTCAGCTCCCTCACAGCAGCAGCCAGCACACCAGCGGGATGGTGGCCATGCTCAGCACCGTGGTGATGAATACCCCCTGGCTGGCCAGGCGCTCGCTCCTGCCGTACTGGATGGCCATCATGGCTGCCATGGCCGCCGAGGGCGTGGCGCCCACCAGAGTGATCACATTTAGCAGCAGCGTGTCCTTCACAAACAGGCCCATCGCCGCCCACAGCAGCACCGGCGCCACCAGCAGCCGCACCGGCGCGACGGCATACACCCGCCAGTCCCCCAGCACGTCCTTCAGCTTCATCTCCCCCAGGGACGTGCCGATGATAATCATGCTCAGCGGCAGGATCATGTCCCCCAGGGCGGACGTGGCCTCCACCAGCGGCCCGGGCCATTTTACGGGCAGGAAGATGATGATCACCGCCAGCACCGATGCCACCATCGGCGGGTTCACCAGCTGCCGCCAGCTCATCTTCCCGCCGGCGCCGCTGCCCCCGATGAGCCGCACCCCGAGGGTATAGGCCAGCAGGTTGAAGGGGATGTTCAGCAGCGCGGCGTAAAACACTGCGTCGCTGCCGAACAGCGCCTGCACCAGGGGAAAGCCCATATAGGCCACGTTGCCGAACAGGATCAGGAAGGAGAATACGCCCCGGTCCGGCTCCTTTGCCCGCGCCAGCGCCGGCACCGCCAGACCCAGCAGCGTCAGCAGCGCATACATCAGGAAGGCGACGCCGATCACGCCCAGCACCTTTCCCGGGGTCATCTCCATCTGCAGGTTGAAGGCGCTGGAGAGAATGATGGCGCTCTGGGGGATGACGATGGCAAAGCGGCTCAGCCGCCGGTTGGTCTCCGCGTCCACAATCCCGGTCTTCACCGCCACGACGCCCACCAGCAGCAGGAGCATCATCATCAGCATTTCATTGAATATGACAGAAAGTTCCATGCTTTGATATTAGCACCATCCCGGCCTGAAAGCAAGCACAAGATCCCCCGGGACCGCTCGTGCGGTCCCGGGGGATCGGCCGATCTTTTTTCACACGCCCACCAGCCGGAAGGCCAGCCACGCCAGCCCCGCCGCCAGGCCGCCCAGCCCGGCGTACAGCGCCTTGGACAACCGTCTTCCCCGGCCGCCCCGCCGGGGCGCGGCAGACGCGCGCAGATAGCTGCCCGCGGCCTTTTTCGCCTCCGCCAGCACCGACTCGGCGCTGACGCCCCGGTGGAACAGATCCTCCCGGATGATAAAGATCGCCTCCTCAAAGATCCTTGGATCGGGGGACTTGACCACCACGACCCTGCGGCTCGTTCCTCTCACCAACGCCGGCGCCTCCCCTGCTTCCCGATGTTTCCAGTCTAACCGCGCGCCGGCGCTCTTATGCAGTCCCGGCCGCCGTTTCCAGGGGAATTTTACCTTCGTGCCGTTCACCGCCGCTCCTCCACCCGGATGGCGAGGCAGGTCATGTCGTCGGCGTTGCCGAACCGGCCCGCGGCCGCCCGCAGCGCCGCCTTGGCCAGCGCCTTCGTCTCCATCCCGTCGCCGGAGGCCAGAATGTCCCGCAGCCACTGGTCCGCGTTCTCCGCCAGCACCCCGTCGGAAGCGATGAGGGCCATGTTCCCGGGCCGCAGACGCATCCGCACCACGTCCGGCGCGGACCCCTCCCCCGCCAGCATCCCGGCGGCCAGACTGACGCCCTTCACCCGGCGGATGGCCCGGCCGGACTTGATATAGCTGGGGGCGGCGCCGTATTTATAAAACTCCGTCATCCCGGAGAACAGGTCGATGCAGCACAGATCCACCGTGGCATACCCCCAATCCTCCCCGTTTTTCAGCATGGCCGCGCTGTTGAGCAGCCGCATGGCGCACCCCGGGTCCACGCCGGCCTTCAGCAGCTCCTCCAGGATCTCCACGGCGGCGGTGCTCTCCTCCGCCGCGGCGGGGCCTGTCCCCATGCCGTCGGAGAGGATCACACACAGCGTCCCGCCGTCGGTCTTGAAATAGGTCCCCCGGTCCCCGGAGACGGTCTCCCCCTCCTTTTTCATGGACGCGATGCCCACCGAAACCGCCAGCGGCTCCGCCTGGCGCAGCACCATCCGGCCCGGCTCTCCGCCGATCCGGCACAGCCGCACGCCCAGCGTCTCGCTGAGCTTCTCCAGATATTCCGGTTCCTGGCTCAGCGCCTCCATGCCGGCGCCCTCCAGCGTGGCGTGCAGCCGTCCGCCCCCGTCCCGGAATACGGAGCATGTCCCCTCCAGATCCCGGGCCTTCAGAAACCGGATCAGCCGCCGCTCTGCCGACGCGTCCGGTCCCGCCGTGCCGCCCAGCTCCCGGGCGGCCGCCTCCATCACCTCCGCCATGTCCATGAATTGGCCGTAGGCCGCCGCGCGCCCCTCCCGGAGCCGGGCCCGGTACTGCCGCCGGTACATCATACCCCGCAGCTCCCCGTTCACCGCCCCGATGAAGGCGTCCGGCATGGAGCACCGCTGCCGGAATGCCTCCGGTAGGTCCTCCCCCGACAAATCCCGCTTCCGGGTCAGGATCTCCAGCAGCGGCGCCAGGCTCCGGGCCGTCCCGGCCCCGTCCACCTTCCAGCACTGCTCCTTGCCCGCGCAGGCGCGGCACACCGCGTCCGCCGCCCGGTCCAGCACCGCCGCCGCCTCGTCCCGGCCTGCCCGCTCCGGCTCCTGCTTCGACGCGCAGGCGTACAGCCGCCGGAAGCCCGTGCCCATCCGCTCCAGCCGCTGGGCCTGATACAGACGGAAGGCCGTCTCCCCCCTGCCGCGGCCCACCCGCAGCAGGGCTCCCACCGGGGTCAGAGCCGCCTGGGGCAGGAGCATGAACACCACCGACGCCATGAAGCACTCATACAGCCCCGCGATGCGCCCCTGACCGCTCCATCCCAGCAGCACCGCCACCGCGTTGGCCGCGCAGAAGCTCACCGCGTAGGTCAGCCGCCCGTACCGATACAGGGCCCCCGCCGCCAGACCCGCGACGGGATACACCGCGCCGCAGAAGAGCCCCGAGCCCGCCGCCATGTCCATGCACAGGCCCATGACCGCCCCGGCGGCGCACCCGGGCATGGCCCCGCCGCAGAAGCCCGCCGCCATCACCGCGATCAGGGCCAGACTCCTTCCCACGGAGGCGGCGCCGAACAGCATCACCGGCGCCAGACTCATCAGCGCCGCCGCGGTCAGCACGGCCGCTCCCGCCGCCCGGCGCAGCTCCGCCGATTCCGTCCCGGTCCGCGCCGGCTCCAGGACCATCGAAAAGCAGTATGTACCCGCCCCGGCCAGCACCACCTCCAGAAACAGCCGCACGCTCTCCGGCACGCCCGCCGTCCCGCCCCGGCCGTACAGCGCCCCGGTCAGAGCCACCATCAGCGCCGCAGCCAGGGGCATGAACCACCCCGTCCTGCGGATCCGCAGCCCCTGAGTCACAAATCCCAGGGTGTAGGTCATGAACCCCGCGGCGATGTACCGCAGCGCCCCAAACAGCCCGTTCACCGCCACATAGCCTACCGCGGACCCCAACAGGCACAGCAGCCCCCGCAGTCCCCATCCGGAGGCGGCCGCGGCCGCCACGGCAAAGGGACCGGGCCCGCCCATCAGTCTGCCCGCGCCCAGAGCGGCCCCCAGCAGGAGATATCCCCCATCCGTCAGCCGCGCCCGCAGCGCCGGCCTCCGCCGGAACAACCCCTCTCCGAAGCTGCCCCGTCCCATTTTTGCCGCCCCTGTCGTCATTGCGATCCCTCCGCGTTTCTTATGTTAACATAATTATACATCCCGGCCGTATCGTTTCCCGTCGCAACTTGCAGCAGCAGGAAAATTCCGGCAGTTCTTATATACGAGTTAACATAACAAAAAACGACCTCTCCCGTCAAACGGGAGAGGCCGCGCGGATCTTTCTCTTACAGCTCGTTGAATTCCATGTCCTCGTCGGTGAGGACCACCAGCTCCTTGCGGTTCATCAGATCGTAGATGCAGGGCACCACGAACAGGGTCATCAGCGTGGCATACAGCAGACCGCCGATGCACACCACCGCCACCGGCTGCATGATGGCGGTGCCCACGTTCTTCCCCGCCGCCATGACGATCAGTCCCAGGACAGTGGTCAGGCTGGTCATGAAGATGGGCCGCATACGGGTCACCCCCGCCTCGATGAGGGCCTGGCGCTTCTCCATGCCGCTGGCACGCAGCTGGTTGACGTAGTCCACCAACACGATGCCGTTGTTGACGATGATGCCCACCAGCATCACGAAGCCGATGATGGACACGATGGACACGTCCATCCCGAACAGGAGCAGCGCCGCGAAGCCGCCGGTGAAGGCCAGGGGGATGGTGAACATGACGATGAAGGGGCTCTTCAGGCTCTGGAACTGGGCCACCATGATGAAGTACACCAGGATCACGCCGATGAGCAGCATCAGATACAGGTCGTTCACCGCGTCCATGATGGTCTCGTTCTCCCCGGCGAACTCATAGCTGATCCCCTCGGGCAAATCCATGGCCTGGACGGCCTTCTCCGCCTGGGAGGTCACCCGGGTGACGTTGTAGCCCTCCTCCAGGGAGGCGCTCACCGCCAGATACCGGCGCTGGTCGATGCGGTTGATGGTGGCCAGGCTCACGGTGTCCTCCACCTTGGCCACGTCGTCCAGCCGGAAGGAGGTTGTCTCGCCGGTCTGCTGATCGGTGGACTCGAAGGTGTACGCCTTCAGGTCCTCCAGGGACATGGCGTTTTCCTTCTCCACGATCACGTCCGCGGTCACGGAGCCCATTTCCATGGTCATGGCGGTGGCGGAATCGGTCAGCGCCCCGGCCAGCTCCATATAGATCTGGGCCACGGTGAAGCCCTTGGCCATGGCCTTGTTCCTGTCCACGGAGATGTGGTAGGCGGCCTGGGCGTCCTCCAGACCGTTGTTCACCTCGGCCACGCCCTCCACGCCGGCCAGGGTATCCGCCAGGTCCTGGGCGGTCTGCTGCAGCTGCTCCATGTCCTGACTGTACAGGTTCACGGTGATGCCGCTGCCGGTGAGCAGGCTCATGTCCATCATGGCGGAGTCGTAGCTCACCTCGCAGTCCAGTCCCTCGCAGAGCCCGGCGATCTCTTTGCCGGCCTCCGCGCCGGAGTCGCCCTCCGGCAGGCCCACGTATACGGTCACGTTGTACTGGCTGCCCCCCGTTCCGCCGGAGGCCAGCTGGGAGACGGAGCTGGAGCCCATCATGGCGCCCACATACTGGGCGTTGTCCAGCTGCCCGATCCGCTCCAGGGCCTCGTCGGCGATGGCAACGGCCTCCTCCCGGGTGGCGTCCTCGGGCATGGAGAGCGTGACGTTGACCACGTTCATATCAATCTCCGGGATGAAGCTGTAGCCCTTCTGGAACACGGCGAAGCCGGTGCTCGCCAGCAGCAGCACGGCCAGACCCAGCGCCGCCCACTTGTGGCCCAGGTTCCAAGCTGCCAGCTTCCGGTAGCTGCGGTAGATGAAGCCCTCCCCCTTGGGTGCCTTGGGCTTGGCGTTCTTCCGGTCGCGGAGCATCCCCTTGGCCATAGCAGGCACCAAGGTCAGGGCGATGACCAAGCTGGCCATCAGCGCGAAGCTCATGGTCAGGGCCAGGTCGGTGAACAGCTGCCGGGTGATGCCCTCCACGAACACGATGGGCAGGAACACGCACACCGTAGTCAGCGTGGAGGAGGTGATGGCCCCGGCCACCTGCCGGGCGCCGACCACCGCCGCCTGGACCGCCGTTGCGCCCTTGGAGCGCAGCCGGTAGATGTTCTCGATGACCACAATGGAGTTATCCACCAGCATGCCCACCGCCACGGCCAGGCCGGACAGGGAGATCATGTTCAGCGTGATGCCCGAGAAATACATCAGCACGATGGCGAAGATCACGCTCACAGGGATGGACACCAGGGTGATCACCGTGGGCCGCAGATCCCGCAGGAACAAAAACAGCACGATGATGGCGAACAGCGCGCCGGTGAGCAGGCTCTGCAAGATGGAGTCCACGATCAGGTAGATGTAATCGCCCTGGTCCATCATGAACGCAAATTCCAGCCCGGGATACTCCTCCTCCAGCTCGTCGAACCGCGCCCGCAGATTGTCACTGACCTCGGCGGTGGCGGCGTTGGACTGCTTGTCGAAGGTGAGCATCACGCTGTCGGAGCCGTTGAGCTTGGCGTACACGCTGCCGGAGTTGTCGGTGACGAACACGTCCGCCACGTCTTTCAGATAGACGGGGCCGATGCCGTCCTCGCCGGTGTCGAACAGCAGCAGATCTCCCAGCTGCTTCTCGTCGGCGATCTCATCGCCCACGGAGACCATATAGCTGAGACCGTCCTGCTCAATATAGCCGGCGGGCATGGAGAAGTTCTGGGCGCCCAGGATCTGGGAGACCGTCTCCATGGTGACGGCGCCGGACAGATCCGCCTGGTCCAGGGCGTCAGCCCGGGAGTCGGCCAGGGTCTCCAGCCCGCTGTTCACCTCATCCAGGGCGGACTGGACCGTGGCGGAGTTGAGGGTGATCTGGGTGGCGGCGTCCGCCAGCTGCAGCAGTCCCGCGCTCTGGCCGGAGGACAGGGCCCCCATGGCGTCGCTCAGCTGGATGGAACCGCTCTCCAGCTGGCTGATGGTGTCGTTCATCTGGGCGATGCCGTCGTCCACCTGGGCCAGGTTGCCCTCCAGTTCCGCGATCTGCGCCTCCATACCGGCCCTGTCCATGCCCTGGGCGGCCAGCTCGCCGTCCAGCGCGGCGTAACCCGCCTGGGTCTGGGCCATCTGGGCGTCGATGACCGCCTGCTGGGAGGGGATGGCATCCACCTGGGCCTGCAGCTGGACGATCTGCCCCTGCAGGGTGGCGAGGCCCGCCTGGGCCTGGGCCAGGGCGGCCTGCAGCTGCACCAGCTGCTCCGCCGCATCCTCTGCGGCCTCATCGCCCTGTCCCTCCAGGGCGGCGATCTGCTCCTGCAGCTGGGCGATCTGCTCCTGCAGTTCGCTCTCCTGGGCCTGGGCCTGGGCCAGCATCCCGGGCAGGGCATCCAGCTGCTGCTGGGCCGCCGTAAGCTGCTCCACGGCCGCGTCCAGCTGGGCGTAACCGTCCGCCGCCTGCTGCAGGACCGAGAGGCCCTGCTCCAGGGTGCTCTTGGTCTCCTGCAGGCTCACCAGCTGCTGCTGGAGCTGGATCTTCCCCTCCAGGATCTGGGCCTGCTGCTCCGTGAGCTGAGACTGGGCGGAGCCGGATTGGCCGATGAGGGCCTCCTTGCCGCTGTCCAGCTCCTCCTGGGCCGCCTCCAGCTCCGCCTTGGCATCCTCCAGTTCCGCCTGGGCATCCTCCAGCTCCGCCTGGGCGTCGTCCATCTTCGCGTTCACCGCCGCGGCCATGCGCTCGTTGACATCGTCGATCTTCTCCTGGCTGATGACCACGTGCACCTGCCGGTCGATGGAGCCGCTGACGGACACGCTGGCCACGCCGGTAACGCCCTCCAGCTTGGGCACGACGGTCTCCTCCAGGAAATCGGACAGCTCCGTGATGTCCATGTCCTCTTTCGACACGGAGGCGATGGCGATGGGGATCACGGAGGGGTTGATCTTCAGCACGTAGGGCGCCCCCACCGTGTCATCCCACTGCCCCTGCAGGGCGCTGATCTGCTGCTGGATGTCCACGCCGATGGTGTCCATGTTCACGTCTTCCTCGAACTCCAGCACCACCAGAGAATAGTTCTCCCGGGAAGAGGACGTGACCTGCTTAATGTGCTCCAGGGTGGCCATGGACTGCTCCAGGGGCCTGGTGACCTCCTCCTCCACGATCTCCGGGCTCTGGCCCGGGTAGGTGGTCATGATCATCACGTATGGGAAGTCCATGTTGGGGAACAGGTCCGGCGTCATGCGGGTGAACGCCACCACGCCCAGGATGATCACCGCCAGCACCGCCACGAAGACGGTCAGAGGCTTGCGAACGCTGAATTTCGACATGAATGCTCTACCTCATATCCATAGTTGGCCCGCGGCTGTCGTCGCAAGCGGTTTACATAAAACACTAACAATGCTAATTAAATGATATCATAGCATCTTCCCGTCGGCAACCGGCGCAAAAGAAGTTTTACAAACTGTTCAAAAACTCCCACCGCGCCGCCGCTTTGCCGCTCCGGCAGGGGAAAGAGGCACTTTACATCTTCTGGCATTTATGCTAGAATAAACCTGCGTTTGGAACCGGCATTTGTAGAAAAATACATCCGCGCCCCACGGGCGGGAAAGGAGTCAATATGGCAAAGAACAAAAACGGCGGAGCGAAAGCGGGAGAGAGCGAGCAGACCGCGAAAAAGAGCGGCATCCTCACCAGCCCCATCCGCAACATGCTCATCACCACCCTGGTCTGCGCGGCGCTGGGCGTGGCTTTCCTGGTGCAGCCCCAGTTCGTGCGGGATTACTGCGGTTTCATCATCGGCGGGCTGATCTGCCTGATCGGTCTGGTATACATCCTCATGTACTTCTGCCGCAAGCAGGTCAGCGGCATCTACCGCTCCGAATTCGCCATGGGCGCCATCGCCCTGGCGGCGGGCGTTTATGTGATCCTGGCCAGTCTGCGGCCGGACGCCACCG
Source organism: uncultured Oscillospiraceae bacterium (assembly GCA_947626495.1). Taxonomy (GTDB): domain Bacteria; phylum Bacillota; class Clostridia; order Oscillospirales; family Oscillospiraceae; genus CAJOIG01. Next base: position 23,575 of record CANQSJ010000029.1, read on the forward strand.
GCATCAGTATCACCCTGTGGCTGATCGTCACCGCCCTGGGCGTGCTCATCGCGGTGGACGGCATCCTGAAGCTGCAGTACACCCTGGACCTGGCCCGGATGCACTTCGGCGGCTGGTGGATCGGCCTGATCGTGAGCCTGCTGGCCATCGCGCTGGGCGTGCTGGTGTCCATGGGCGTGGTGGTGAATCTGGGCGTGCGGTTCCATTTGGGAGCGGACGACTTCACCAGCGCCATGATGCTGCTGGGCGTGGCCTTCTGCTGCAACGCGCTGCTGGATCTGATCGTGCTGATCCTGGTGGCCGTGCGCAACCGCAAGGCCGCCAAGGCGGAAGCGGCCGCCGCCGCGGCTGCCGCAGCCGCTGCCTCCGCCCCGGCCCCTGCCGCCGGCTACTACACCGCTCCCGTCCCGGAGGCGGCGCCGGCGGATGCCGTCCCCGTAGAGACCGTCTCTCCGGATCACCCCTGATAGCGGGAAAGAAAAGAAGCCCGGTGAACACCGGGCTTCTTTTTGCGGGACTGGGACTTGTAAAATCCGCTCCCGCAGAATATAATAGACCAACCTTTACCATGATATACGGGGTATTTGCTTATGACAGCGACATTTGACGACTATCTCCTTCCCGGCAAGCGGGGGTTCCTCATCGGCATCGGCGGCGTTTCCATGTCGCCCCTGGCGGAGGTGCTCCACGGGGAGGGTCTTGTCATATCCGGAAGCGATATGCAGTTTTCCGAGAAGGTGGCCCATCTGGAGAGCCTGGGCGTGCCGGTATTCATCGGCCATGACAGCGCCCATATCACCCCGGATCTGGACTTCGTCGTACGCACCGCCGCCGCCCGGGACGAGAACCCCGAGATCGTGGCCGCCCGTGCCATGGGCATCCCCGTGTTCGAGCGCACCCAGGCCTGGGGCGCGCTGATGAAGCGGTACAAAAACGCCCTGTGCATCGCCGGCACCCACGGAAAGACCACCACCACCTCCATGTGCACCCACATCCTCATGGCGGCGGAGCGGGACCCCACCGTGATGATCGGCGGCACCCTTCCCCTGCTCCACGCCGGCCACCGGGTGGGCCAGGGGGACACCATCGTGATGGAGTCCTGCGAGTACTACGACAGCTTTCTCAGCTTCTTCCCCACCATCGCCGTGATCCTGGACATCGACGCGGACCACCTGGATTACTTTGCCGACCTGGAGGCCATCAAGACCTCCTTCCGCCGCTTCGCCCGGCTGGTGGCTCCCGACGGGACGGTCATCGCCAACCGGGACGACGCCAACACCATGAGCGCGCTGGCGGACCTGGACCGGCCCCTGCTCACCTTCGGTCTGACGCCGGAGGCGGACGTGCAGGGCGTGAACATCGTCAGCCGGGGCGCCCAGTCGGACTTCGACGTGCTGTACCGGGGGGAGTTTTTCACCCACCTGCATCTGCAGGTGCCCGGCATCCACAACGTGAAAAACGCCCTGGCCGCCGCGGCCGCCGCCATCACCCTGGGCATCTCCCCCAACGCGGTGAAATACGGCCTGGCCGGCTTCCAGGGCGCCAACCGCCGCTTTGAGTTCAAGGGCAAATACAACGGCGCCGATATCTATGACGACTACTCCCACCATCCCGGCGAGCTGAAGGCCCTGCTGGACGCGGTGGAACCGCTGGGCTACAAGCGGGTCATCATGGTCTTCCAGCCCCATACTTACTCCCGGACCAACGCCCTGTTCAACGACTTTGCCGAGCAGCTGCGCCGGCCGGATCTCACCGTGCTGGCAGAGATCTACGCCGCCCGGGAGACCAACACCCTGGGCATCAGCTCCCGGTCCCTGGCCCAGGAGATCCCCGGGAGCATGTTCTTCCCCACCTTTGGGGAGATTGAGAGTGTCCTGCGGGCCAGCGTCCAGCCCGGCGATTTGGTGCTCACCGTGGGCGCCGGAGACGTATACCGCATTGGCGAGGACCTGGTCGCCAGCGGGAAATAATAAGGTGCTCCAAAAAGAAGGACACGTCTTGCGACGTGTCCTTCTTTTTGGAGCGGGCAACGAGATTCGAACTCGCTACCTCCACCTTGGCAAGGTGGCGCTCTGCCAAATGAGCTATGCCCGCA
>CANQSJ010000030.1 GCA_947626495.1 uncultured Oscillospiraceae bacterium
GCAATACAAAAGCGGCGGTTTCTACTTTATCACGAGTATGACCTTACTTACTGTCAAATCGGTGCATTGGAGCATTGTAGACCGCAATCCGTGCGGCGTTCCGTTGTTTTTGCGAGGGAAAAGATAAAGGCACAGATGACAAAGTATCTCTGCGGCTAACTGGAAGTGTCCTCTTATCTTCGGATAGGGGGCATTTCTCTTTGTGTTCTCAAATGGAATATCACAGAGGAAATAAAGACGGAAAAAGCTCCCCTCGAGGGGAGCTTTTTCGTTTCCTGCGCCGGGCTTCGGACAGAAAAAGCCCGGGCAGAGGAAGACCTCTGCCCGGCTCTCCGCCGACCACGCCCTGTATTGTGCTTTTACAGGGCGGCTTTGGCCCGTTTGTCATGGATGCGCCGGGCCAGATAGACCACCGGCGTATCCAGGAGGCTGGTCACCACATAGATGGCATAGCCCGCCAGAATGATGCTGGCGAGCAGGGAGGGGGTATAACCCTCCTTGCCGGCGAAAGCCCCCAGATTGAACAGCACCGTGTTCACCAGCTGGCTGATGAGCGTGGAGCCGTTGTTGCGCAGCCACAGGTATTTTCTGTGGTCGCCGAATTTTTTGTCCGTAAAGTCCCACCACTTGTGGTACAGCCACACGTCCAGCAGCTGGCTGACGGCGTACACCGACATGCTGGCCAGCACCAGCCGGGGCGTGGTGGAGAAGATGGCCCGGATGGAGGGCATGGCCCAGTCGCTCTCCGCCGGGGTATAGAGCATCCAGCTGGCGGTGAGCAGCGCGAAGAACACCGACGCGCCGATGCCCAAAAACACCGCCCGGTTGGCGGCCGCCTTGCCGGTGTTCTCGCTGAGGATGTCGGTGATGAGGAACGTGGCCGCGAACAGCACGTTGCCCAGGGTCTGCTCCATGCCGAAGGCCGTCACCAGGATCAGCACCTCGATGTTGGCCAGGAGGGTGACGGCCACCGTCATGGCGTATAGCCCCTGATCGCCCCACAGCCGGTAGGCTGCCAGCACCGACCCGAAGATGAACACCACGGAGCCGGCCAAAATCAGCTCATTCATGCAGTTTTCCTTCCCGGAGCAAAAAAACGGGGCGCTACCGCGCCCCGAGATCTGTCTCCTCGCCGTAGTTTTGTTTTAACGCCGCTGGCGGCGCAGGGCAGGATGGTCACGAACTGCCCGGTATGCGATTGGTAAAGACATAAGCCTTGCTTATTATAGTCATCTGTTCTGCGTTTGTCAAGAGGCGTCCTCTTCCGTGCCGGCCTCCAGATATTCGTAGTATTCCGACTCGCTGGAGAAGAGCATATACCGCCCGTCCACCAGTCCGTAAAATCCCGACGCCGTAAAATATCCGCGCATGCTGTTTCGCCTCCCTGCCGTTGTCCGGGTTCCTCCCGGCAACTGTAAGGATAGCAGGGCGCCAGTCCGATAAAACGGACAGCTATTCTCCGGGCGTGATCAGGCGCATGAAGCGGCGCAGACAGTGGCCGGCGAAGAAATCCTCCATGGACAGGACGATGTCCTCCTGGCCGTCGTTCACGTTGAAGAAGCGGTAACGGCCCTCCTCCAGCCGGAGGAAGGGCACGAAGTGTGGGGTGTTGCCCTCCCAGTAGCGGAGGATGCCGGCGGGGGCCTTCGCCGCGGCGCGCAGACAGGCGGCCCGGCCCCAGGTGAGGCGGTAGCGGCCGTGGCGGCGCAGATAGCGCATCAGCTTGCCCACCGGGGTGGGGCCGGGGACCTGCAGGGGGAAGAGGGCGTTCATATCCCGGTGGACCGCCTCGAAGGGCACGTCCTTCCCCCGGGCCCGGAGCAGGTCGTAGGCGGCCACCCAGCCGCAGCCGTTCACGCTGGAGGGCATGCCCCGGTAGCGGTACGCGGAAAATTGATTCTGGTCGATGATGTATCCGTCGTCGGAAAAACCGGCTTTCACGGCCCGTCCCTCCTCTCTGTTTTCGAACCAGTATAGCACAGATCGGCCCCGGGGGCAAATTGCTCTTTACGAATCGGGGACCGGTGGAGTATAATTGATCCCGTGAACACGCGATCCGAGGACAGACGGAGGCGAGCCATGACATACATCCTGTATAACCCGAAGGCCAACAACAACCACGGCAGGGAGGGACTGGACCGGGTGACCGCGGCCTTGACGGCGTCCGGCGCCGGGGAGCCCAAGCTGCTGGACCTGACGGCGCTGGACGCCCGGTCGTTTCTTATGGGGCTGCCCGCCGGGGACGAGGTGGTCCTCTGCGGCGGGGACGGCACGCTCCACCATCTGATCAACGATCTGGACGGGGCGGTGCCGGCCGTGCCGGTCCGCGTCTGGCGCATGGGCACGGGAAACGACTTTCTCCGGGACGTGCTGGGCGACAGCAAGGCGGAGACGGCGCTGCTCAACGATTACATCGGCAACCTGCCCCAGGTGGAGACCGCCGCCGGCCGCCGCCGGTTTTTGAACAACGTCAGCTTCGGCCTGGACGGACAGGTGTGCGAGCTGGGGGAGCAGGAGAAGGCCCGGCTGGGGCGGCCGGTGAACTACATCGCCCTGGCCCTGCGGCTGGTCCTCCGGGACTACCATGTGGCCAACGCCACCGTCACCGTGGACGGGGAGAGCCGCAGCTATGAGCGGGTGTGGGTGGCGTCCGTGTTCAACGGCCGGTATGTGGGCGGCGGGCAGATGCTGGCCCCCCGGCAGGACCGGACCGGGGACAAGCTGTGCTGTGTGGTGCTGTTCGGCCTGGGCCGTCTGGAGGCGCTCACGAAGCTCCCCAAAGTGCTCCGGGGCGCCCATGAGAACATCCCCCAGTGCGACGTGCGCTTCGGCCGGGATATATCCGTCGCCTTCGACCGGCCCGGCGCCATCAACCTGGACGGCGAGCCGCTGGAGCGGGTCACGGGCTATCGGGCGACGAAATAAAAAGGAGAATGGGAACATGACGAAAGAGGAGATTCTGCAGATCTTTGCCGATACCGCCTACGTGCGCACCGGCGGCAGCGAAGAGGAAGAGCGCTGCGCGAACTATCTGGTGGAAAAGTGCGCCGGGATGGGCCTTGCCGCCGCCATCGAGACCTTCCCCGTGGAGACGGCCACCGTGCGCCGGGAGCGGCTGACGGTGGACGGCCGGGAGGTGACGGGCAAGGGCTATCTCTGCTCCGGCAGCGGCACGGTGGACGCGCCGCTGGTGTATCTGCCCAACACCGACCCCTGCTCCCGGCAGGACTGCAAGGGAAAGATCGTGCTCATCGACGGGCATATCGGCTATTGGCAGTACCACGAGCTGCTGGACAGCGGCATGGTCGGGTTCATCACCTACGACGGCGACACCCACTATGCCGACCGGGACATCGACCGGCGGGAGCTGCGCAGCTATGTGAGCAAGGGACGGAAGGTGCCCGGCATGAACATCAACGCCAAGGACGCGGTGGAGCTGGTCCGCGCCGGCGCTGGCCATGCCCGGATCGAGCTGGAGCAGGACGAGACCGAGACTCTGTCCCGGAACGTGGTGCTGGATCTGCCCGGCCGGCGGGAGGAGTACATCCTCTTTACCGCCCACTATGACTCCACCAGCCTGTCCCAGGGCGCCTACGACAACATGACCGGCAGCGTGGGACTGCTGGCCATGGCGGAGCACTTTGCCCGCGCGCCCCACGATTACGGCATGCGCTTCGTCTGGTGCGGCAGCGAGGAGCGGGGCCTGCTGGGTTCCAAGGCGTACGCCGCCGCCCACGAGGAGGAGCTGAAAAAGTGCGCGCTGAACATCAACCTGGACATGATCGGCTCCATCATGGGCAAGTTCATCGCCTGCGTCACCGGCGAGGAGAAGCTGGTCCATTACATCGAGTACATGGCCGCGGAGCTGGGCTGGGGGATCGAGGCCCGGCAGGGGGTCTACTCCAGCGACTCCACCCCTCTGGCGGATAAGGGCGTGCCCGCGGTGAGCTTCGCCCGCCTGGCGCCCCACAACACCGCCACCATCCACAACCGCTACGATACCGCCGATCTGCTCCTGGCGGAGCGGATGGAGGCGGACATCGGCTTCATCCAGACCTTCGCCGGCCGGATGGCCAACGCCGCCCTGTGCCCGGTGGGCCGGGAGATGCCGGAGAACATGAAGGAGAAGCTGGATTACTACCTGCTGCGCAAGCGGGAGAAGAAGTAAGCGCGGACCAATATAAAAAACAGGCGCGGGGCTGTTGCCCCGCGCCGTTTCGCGTCCGTATGGGACCGCCGTCTCAGTCCCCGAAGATGGCGGGGATGTCGGGCTGGTCCATGCCATTTTGCCACTGTACGTCCAGCCCGTCCGTCGCCTGATTCAGCCGGTCGGTGAAATCGGCGTTGGCGGCGCTGATGCGCAGGGGGGCCGCGCCGGAGGAGGTGGTGCAGGAGCCCTCCGGGTCCACCGGCAGCCGCAGGATGATGTGGTAGCCGTAGCTGGACTGGACCGGCTGGGACAGGCCGTACTCCTCCAGGGACTGGGTGGCGGACTCAAACTCCGACACCATCACCCCGGGGGTGAAGATGTACCCGTCGGGATAGGCGGCCAGCCCCGTGTCCTCGGAGTTGGCGTTCATCAGCTCGTCGAACAGCGCCTCCAGCGCCGCGGGATCGTCCTCCACGGCGGCCAGCTGGGCGTAGAGCTCGTCCGCCTGGGCCTTCTTCCCGGCGATGGCGTCGTCGTCCAGGGGCTGGTTGGTGGCCTGGTCCACGGTCATGAGCAGGATGTGCTTGCAGGCCATCACCCCCTGGCTGTCCGCCCAGGCCAGCACGTCCTCCGCAGGCATATTCTCCCCCTCCTCGCCGTAAAGGGCGGCGAACACCTTGTCCGCCAGCAGCTGGGAGCCGGTGATGAAGTCATACAGCGCCCGGTCCACGAACTGCCCGTCCAGATAGGCGGCGTAGGCGTCGGCCTCCTCCTGGGAGCACTCGCCGTTCTGGTCGCCGTAGCTGTCGGCGGCCTGGTCGTACGAATCCTGGATGCTCTGCCGGTCCTCCTCGTCCAGGGACACCCCCGCGTCGGCGGCCATCTTTTCCATGGCGTACAGCTGGAGCATGCTGATGGAAGCGGAATCGGCGACCAGCTGGGCGTTGGTCAGATCCGGGTCATAGTCGTGGCCGTCCCAGCCGGACCAGGGGACGCCCATGGCGGTCATGTAGTCGATGTATCCGGCGTAGTAGTTCAGCCAGTAATAGTACTCCCGCCAGGTGATGTCCCGGCCGGCGCAGACGGCGACCACCGTGTCCGGGGCGTAGGCGGCGTAGCCGAGGCCGGGATCGGGGGTGGGTTCCGGGACGGCGGTGTCCGCGGCGGGCGCGGCGGTATCCTCCGGGGCGGTGGTGGTATCCGCGGCGTCGGCGGAGCCGGCGTCCTCGTTGTATTGGCCGATCCCGCCGCCGCATCCGGCCAGCAGCGAGAGCGCAAGCGCCAGGCAAAGGACCGGCGCGATCAGGGTCTTTTTCATAAGGGCCCTCCTTACGGGAGAAAGTTACGTGGGCCAGTATACCATGTTTTGTCCGGGTCCACAAGCGCCCTTGACGGAAAATCCCCGGGGTGCTAATATGTATCTGCTGTTGCACAATGGCGGGAAATGTCCTTTTTTTGCGGGAGGCGCTATGAATATCATCGTTGTGGGCGCGGGGAAGATCGGCTTCACTCTCACCCAGTATCTGGCCCGGGAGGGCCATGACGTGACGGTCATCGACCGGAACCAGGAGCGCACCACCCTGGTGAACACCACCCTGGACGCCATCTCCATCACCGGGCCGGTGGACATCGAGCTGCTGCGCCTGGCGGGGGCGGACAAGGCGGATCTGCTCATCGCCGCCACCGATTCCGACGAGGCCAATATCCTCTGCTGCATGATGGCCCGGAAGCTGGGCACGGACCACACCATCGCCCGGGTCCGCCAGCAGAGCCGCTATGAAGAGGTGATCCTGCTGCGGGACGAGCTGGGGCTGTCCATGACCATCAACCCGGAGCATGACGCCGCCCTGGAGATCAGCCGTGTGCTGCGCTTCCCCTCCGCCGCCAAGGTGGAGCCCTTTGCCAAGGGCCAGGCGGAGCTGGTGGAGTTCAAGCTGAAGGAGGACAATCCCCTGTGCGGCATGGCGCTGAAGAATTTCCACACCCGCTTTGACCGCGGCACGCTGATCTGCGCCGTCCGCCGGGGGGAGCAGGTGCTGATCCCAGACGGCGAGTTCGTCTTCCAGCCGGGGGACAGCGTGCATGTGGTGGGCGCGCCCAAGCACATCCACGCCTTCTTCCGGTCCATGGCCATTTTCCGCAAATCCGCCAGGAACGTGATGATCGTGGGCGGCGGCCATGTGGGCATCTATCTGGCCCGGCAGCTGCTCAGCATGGGCATCCGGGTGAAGATCGCCGAGCAGAACGAGGAAAAGAGCCGCCATATCAAGGACCTGCTGCCCAAGGCGGAGGTGATCTGCTGCGACGCCTCCCGGCCCGACATCCTGGAGGAGGAGGGCCTGCAGGGCATGGACGCGCTGGTGACCGTCACCGGCACGGACGAGGTGAACATCATCCTGGGGGCTTACGCCCGCCGGGTGGGCGTGGAAAAGGCGGTGGCCAAGGTGAACGAGGAGCATTTGGTGCCCCTGGCCGAGTCCTTCGGCCTGGAGGAGCCGGTGCAGCCCCGGGTCATCACCGCCCAGCAGGTGCTGCAGTACGTGCGCAGCATGGACAACGCCGCCGGCTCCAGCGGCGTGGAGATGCTCCGGCGCATCCTGGACGGAAAGCTGGAGGTGCTGGAGTTCCGGGCGGGGGTGTCCAGTCCCTGCGTGGGCGTGGCGCTGAAGGATCTGCCCATCCGGGCGGGGGTGCTGGTAGCCGCCATCATCCGGGACGGCAAGTGCCTCATCCCCGGCGGCAGCGACGAGATCTGGGCCGGAGACAGCGTACTGGCCGTGACGACCAAACGGGGCATGACCCGTCTGGAAGATATATTGAAAGGGTAACGGGCCGTGAATTACCGGATCATTTCGAGCATCCTCAGCCGCATCCTGGCCATCGAGGCGGGACTGCTGCTGCTGCCGCTGGCGGTGGCGGGGATCTACCGGGAGAGCGTGCTGCCCTTCGTGTGGACCATCGGGCTGTGCCTGGCGGGGGCGGCGGTGCTGTATCTGCCCGGGCGGAAGCAGACGGGCTCCCTCCATCCCCGGGAGGGATTCGTGTCCGTGGCGCTGAGCTGGCTGGTCATCTCCCTGTTCGGGGCGCTGCCCTTCGTGTTCTCCGGGGCCATCCCCAACTATATCAGCGCCCTTTTTGAGATCATCTCCGGCTTCACCACCACCGGCGCCAGCGTGCTGCCGGCGGTGGAGGTGGTGCCCAAGGGGGTGCTGTTCTGGCGCAGCTTCTCCCACCTGGTGGGCGGCATGGGCGTGCTGGTGTTCATGATGGCCATCCTGCCCACCGACGACGAGCACTCCATGCATCTGCTGCGGGCGGAGGTGCCCGGCCCGGTGAAGGGCAAGCTGGTGCCCAAGATGCGGGACACCGCCCGGACGCTGTATGTGATCTACCTGGTGATGACCCTGGCGGAGATGGTGCTGCTGATGGCGGGCGGCCTGAGCTGGTTCGACGCGGCCACCACCGCCTTCGGCACCGCCGGTACCGGCGGCTTCGGCGTGCGCAACGCCAGCATCGGCGCCTACAACAGCGTCTATGTGGACGTGGTGGTGGGCGTGTTCATGATGCTGTTCGGGGTGAACTTCAACCTCTATTACATCGTGCTGGTCAAGCGCTCTCTGCGGGGGCTGAAGAGCCAGGAGCTGGGGCTGTATCTGCTGGTGATCGCCGGCGCGACGGTGACCATCGCCCTGAACGTCGTCCACCTGTACGGCAGCTTCCTCCAGGCCCTGCGCTACTCCTTCTTCCAGGTGTCCAGCATCATCACCACCACCGGCTTCGCCACGGCGGACTTCAACCTGTGGCCCAGCTATTCCCGGGCACTGCTGGTGCTGCTGATGCTCATGGGCGCCTGCGCCGGCAGTACCGGCGGCGGCACCAAGGTGGCCCGGCTGGTGATCCTGGGCAAGGCCATCTGGGGAGAGATCAAAAAGCTGCTGTTCCCCCGGGCGGTGAACCGGGTGACCCTGGACGGGGAGCCCCTGGAGGACGGCGCCATCCACAACACCATGGTGTTCTACATGCTCTACACCCTCATCGCCCTGGGGGCGTTCCTGCTGCTGAGTCTGGAGGGCATGGATCTGGAGACCACCTTTACCAGCGTGGTCAGCTGTCTGTCCAACATCGGACCGGGCCTGGCCCTGGTGGGCCCCACGGGCAACTTCTCCATCTGGAGCGGCGCGTCCAAGCTGGTGCTGAGTCTGTGCATGCTGCTGGGAAGACTGGAATTCTTCCCGGTGATCACCCTGTTCGCCTCCGGCGTGTGGGGCAAGAGAAGCTGAAGCGGCCGCCGGCCGCGAAAATCGGAGAAAGGAGACTGTCATGCGTTTTTATCCTCTTACGGACGTTCAGGTGGAGGAGAGCCAGCTGAACGAGGAGTACAAGGTCGCCCGGGAGATCGGGAAGATCCGGATGGGCGAGCTGCGGCTGTACTTCCGGGCCGGTCTGAAGACCTATTATATTCCTTACCGCTGCATCCACCGGCTGTTCCGGCGGGTGCTGGCCGTGCCGGCCAAGCTGTGCTGCGGCAAGGGGGACTTTGAGATCGAGAACCTGGTGATCTGCGGCGAGAACGACCAGGAGCTGGCCCAGGTCCAGCTTCCCGGCCGGAAGGCCGCCCAGATCCTCATGGAGGAGCTGAAAAACCGGGTCCCGGAGGCGGAATTCGGCCGTCCCCCGGAGGCAGCGGCTGCGGAGTGATAACGGTTTTTTATGAGCGGGATACATTTTCGTGAAAAAGGGCTTGAAAATTTCTGTCGATAGCGCTAAAATGTTTCTGATTCAGGGGACTTTAGCGATTAAAATGGATAGCGATTGAAATTGGTAAAATCAGGTAAACAAGCATGACGCCAAACGAAGCGCTTGAACGCATCACGCGTTCCTACGTCCGCTACTATAACGTGATCCGGGAGGATGTGGAGCCTCCCTTCGCCGCCGAGGCGATCTTCCACTCCCACAACGAGCAGTATGTGCTGGTGAAGAGCGCCCGCATCTCCGAGTCCGACTCCCACGAGTACGTCTTTTTCGCCACGGCGGAGCAGCTGGGGGCGAAGGACGTGGACATTCTGGAGCAGACCGCCTGGGAGCGGGGAATGGCGCGGGTGCAGCCCCACATGAACCACCGCAACTCCGACGTGACGCTCATCCTTCTGGCGGAGCGCATCGATCCGGACGCAAAGCTGGCGGTGAAAAAATCCCACCGCTCCAAAAGCTATAAGCACACCCTCCACGGGTGGAGCAATTATCGTGCGATTGCCCTGGAGACTTCCTCCGGCGACCTTGTCTATAACCGCCTGGGCAAGGACCTGAAGAAGCTCTTTCGCAATATATCAAAATAAGGTAGGAGAGAGTAAAACATGCTTGCAATTGTGATCATCCTTGCGGCAATCGTTTTGCTGGTCATCGGCTATATCACTTATGGCTCCTGGCTGGCAAAGCAGTGGGGCATCGACCCCAGCAGAAAGACCCCGGCGGTGGAGTTTGAGGACGGCGTTGACTACGTCGCCGCTAAGCCTGCCGTTCTGATGGGCCATCACTTCTCGTCCATTGCGGGCGCTGGCCCCATCAATGGACCGATCCAGGCCTCCGTGTTCGGCTGGGTGCCTGTTTTCCTGTGGTGCGTCATCGGCGGTATTTTCTTCGGCGGCCTGCAGGACTTCGGCTCCCTGTTCGCCTCTGTGCGGCACGGCGGCAAGTCCGTCGGCGAGATCATCAAGGACTCTATGGGTAAGCGGGCCCAGAAGCTGTTCCTGCTGTTCGCGCTGCTGGTGCTCATCATGGTTATCGCGTCCTTCGTGAACGTGGTCGCCGGCACCTTCGCTTCCACAAACGTCGGCTTCACAACCGGCACCGTCACCGGCAACGAGACCACCGCTATGGTGTCCGTGCTGTTCATCGTTCTGGCCATCATCTACGGCATGCTGACCAACAAGGCCGGCCTGAAGACCGGCCCGGCCACCGTCATCGGCATCGTGGGCATCATTGCCGCTCTGGTCATCGGCCTGAACTGCGGCCTGGCTATGGGCCGTACCACCTGGATCGTGCTGATCGGTGTGTACATCGCCGTGGCCTCCCTGATCCCTGTGTGGATCATGCTCCAGCCCCGTGACTATCTGTCCAGCTTCCTGCTGTACGCGATGATGATCGTGGCTGTGTGCGGCATCTTCTTCAGCGCTTTCGCTTCCAACACCGCCACCTTCGAGCTGCCCGCCTTCACCAGCTGGAACACCAGCGTGGGCGGTCTGTTCCCGGCCCTGTTCATCACCGTGGCCTGCGGCGCGTGCTCCGGCTTCCACTCCCTGATCTCCACCGGCACCTCCTCCAAGCAGCTGGCCAGTGAGAAGGACGCCAAGGCCATCGGCTACGGCTCCATGCTCATCGAGTCCGCTCTGGGCGTCGTGTCCATGATCGCTGTGGGCATGGTCTTCACCCGCTATCAGGCTGGTGAGTTCGGCTCCCCCGCCGTGGCCTTCGCCACCGGCATCGCCTCCATGTTCAGCTTGGATACCGCCAGCCATGTCTACAACGTGGTCTACACGCTGCTGACCCTGGCCGTGTCCGTGTTCGCCCTGACTTCCCTGGACACCGGCACTCGTCTGAGCCGCTTCATGTTCACCGAGCTGTTCCTGAAGGAAGGCGAGGCTACCTGGAAGGACGCCTCCGGCATCCGTAAGTTCCTGGCGCACCCCCTGACCGGCACCATCTTCATGGTGGTCGTGGGCTGCCTGCTGGGCGGCATGAGCCTGACCGCTATTTGGGGTCTGTTCGGCGCTGCCAACCAGCTGCTGGCCGGCCTGGCTCTGATGGCCGTGGCTGCCTGGCTGGGCGAAGTGGGCAAGAACAACAAGATGTTCTTCATCCCCATGATCTTCATGCTGGTCGCCACCCTGACCTTCCTGGTCATGCGGATCAAGTCCCTCATCACCGCCTGCATCGCGGGCACTGTCTGGGGCGACTGGTTCATGCTGATCGTCGCCATCGCGATGGTCATCCTGGCCATCTTCCTGGTCGTCGAGGGCGTCAGCACCTTCTCCAAGCAGGCGAAGAGCAAGTCCAAGGCCTGATTCCCGGCGGAACATATCCAAACGCAAACGAGGCGCGCTGCAATACGCAGCGCGCCTTTTCTCTGTTCAATTCAGGCCCGCGGGGGCGAACGCCGGGAAGCTGTGCCCACCCGCTCCCCCTGGCGGACGAAGATCTCCCCGCCGGCCGCGGCGGCCAGATCCGGGCGGGGGAGGACGGTGTCCTTCTCCGTGAGGAGGATCACCGTGGAGCCGCCGAAGGCGAAATGGCCCTTTTCCGCCCCCCGGACCGCCGGTCCCTCGTCGGGCTCGTTCACGATCCTGCCCACCAGCAGGGCGCCCACCTCCATCATCACCATGGGGCCGAACCGGTCCGTGGCCAGCAGGCAGTATTCCCGGGTGTTCTCGTGGTACACCGGCCGCTGGCCCCGCTCCAGGGGCTGGACGGTGTGGTACAGGCCGGGGATCCGCACCGCCGGGCCCCGCTCGCCGTCCGCCGGCCAGATGTAGCGGTGGTAATCCTCCGGCGAGAGCCGGAACAGCCACAGCGTCCCCCCGGCGAACCGCTCCGCCAGCGCCCCGTCCCGCAGCAGCCCTTCCAGGGTGTACGCCGTCCCCTTCACCGGGAACCGGCCGTCCGGCCGGATGGGCCAGAGGGCGAGCCGGCCGTCACAGGGGCTGAGGAGGCCGTCCGGGTCCGGGTCGACGGGCCGCTCGCCCGGCGCCAGACGCCGGGTGAAAAAGTCGTTGAAGGAATCGAACCGGTCCCGGGGGCAACCCCCCATGTCGATGCCGTGCCGGCGGATGAAGCCGGGCACCGCCAGGGCGGAGAGGCGGCTGTCCATGACGCGGCCGCCCAGGCGGGAGAACCAGGGACGGGTCAGGCCCCGGAGCAGCAAACGCCCCGGGGCCGTGCCATATAGGAACTCCAGCGCCCTCATCGCCGGCGCACCAGCCGCAGTACCCAGTGCCAGGGGGTGTCCACGCCCCACAGATGACAGGCCAGGATGTACAGGATCACCAGGGCCACGAAGCCGATGAGCAGCGCCAGCTCCTTGCTGGTGGGCTTGCGGAAGCGGAACCGGAGGATAAACAGCACCCCGGTGGCCAGCATGACGATGTGTAGCAGCAGATACAGCCGGGAGGGGAAGGCGGTGCCGACGGCGTAGGACACGGGCAGGATCACCGCGATGGAGGTGATGGGCATGCCCTGGTAGTATTTCTTCCCGTCAGGACAGGGCGCCTCAGTCTGGGCGGTGACGTTGAACCATGCCAGGCGGATCAGTCCGGCCAGGCAGTAAAAGCACAGGATGGGCAGGCCCAGAGGGGCGAACATGCCCAGATGGAAGCAGATGACCACCGGCAGCACCCCGAAGCAGACCATGTCGCACAGGGAGTCCAGCTGCACGCCGAAGGCCTTCTCCGTGTCGGTGCGGTCCTTTTTCGTGCGGGCCACCTTCCCGTCGAAGGCGTCCATCAGCCCGGACATGGCCAGACAGGCCAGGGCCCAGCGGATGTGGCCGGAGCAGGCGCAGAAGATGCCCGACACGGAGGTGAGCAGGCTCAGATAGGTAAGGATGACCGTGTAATCGTAGATCCCGATCATGTCGTCACCTCGTTTTCTCTGTCTCTTCCCCGGCCCAGCACCAGGAAGGCTATGGCGGTGAACGCCGCCGACAGAAGCAGCCGGCAATAGAAGTCCAGACCCCGGCTCAGCACCATGGCCGGCAGGGCCAGCTGGCCGAATACCGGCGCGAACACCGCCAGGAACAGCATCTCCGTCACCCCCATGCCCCCGGGCAGGGGGAGCATGTCCGCCGCCACGGCGATGAGCGCCTGCAGAAGCGCCAGCGTCAGCCAGGAGCAGCCCGTCAGCCCCAGCGCCCGGTACACCAGCCAGGGCACCGTGAACAGGGCGAAGCGCTGCACGAAGGTCAGCGCCAGCACCAGGACCATCAGGCCGATATGGGTCCGGAAATAGGCGGCGGTCTCATGGTACCGCTCCATGGCCCGGAGCAGCTTTTCCCGCCGGGATTCCTTTTTCCGCAGGATGTGGAGCTTTTCCAGCAGCCGGTGGCCGCCGTCCATGGCCACCCGGGCCAGGTGGGGGTGGAACACCAAAATCAGCAGCAGCGCCGTGAACCCCACCGTCAGGGCCAGGCCCAGCCAGAAGAAGAACATCACCCCGTCGAAATGGGTCCGGAGGAAATCCCACCCCGCGGCCAGCGTCCCCAGCCCCACGATCACCAGCACCAGCTTGTAGGTGATGGTCACCGCCATCAGCGTCACCGCCGCCACCGGCACAGGCACCCTCTCCCGGCGGAGAAAGTATACCTGCATGGGCTGTCCGCCCCCGGCGGAGGGAGTCACGGCGGAGAAGAAAAATCCCACCGAGGACACGAGAAAGCACCGTTTTGCGCTGAGATGATAGCCGCCGGAGCGCAGCAGAATGCGGATGATCACGCTCTCACCGCCGATGAACACCAGCACGCAGCCCGCCGCGGGGACCAGCCACCGCCAGTCGCAGCCCCGGATGGCCTCCACCACCGCGCCCAGGTCCTCCCCGTGGAACACGGCGTACAGCGTCAGCGCCAGCAGCCCCAGGAAGAGCAGAGCGTCCGCGATGATCTTTTTCCGGTTTTTCGTCATCGTGCCTCCGATCCTCCCGCCCCCCTCAGACGGGGAAGGAACCTCCTGTTTTGACTGTCCGCCGCTCCCAGATCCGCCCGTAGGTCCGGGCCAGACCCGTGCGGCCGGCCAGCTGCCAGCACAGCTCCGCCAGGGCGAAGCCCGCGGCCACGTCCGCGATTACGTGCTGGCGGGTGGTGAGGGTGGACAGGGCCACCGCCAGCGCGAACAGCGCCGAGAAGACCCGGTATCCCGCCGGCACGGTCCTCTTCCCCCGGATGCCCGCCCAGCAGAGCCAGCTGTTGAAGCAGTGGAGGGAGGGGAACAGATCCTCCGGCGTGTCCAGCCGGTACAGCAGCGCCAGCAGCCACCCGAAGGGCGCCTCCGGGACGGCGGGCCGGACGTTGGCGGTGGGCAAGAGCAGGAAGATTGCCGCGCATAGAAGCTTTCCCAGCCCGTCCGCCGCCAGAAACCGCCAGGCGTTCTCCCGGCTCTGGCGCGTCGCCAGGATGTAGCCCGCGACCCAAAAGAGATAGGCGCCAAAATAAATCAACGTGGTCCAGGGCAGCAGCGGCACCGCCCGGTCCAGCGCCGTGGTCAGATCGTAGTGCCGCCAGGAGCCGGCGATGAGCTTCGTGCCCCAGTAGACCGCCAGCTGTAGCGCCAGGGCCGCGGCCAGCGGCCGGCGGCTGTACGGCGGGATGCGCTTTTCCAGGGACGGGGGCAGCTTCATGGACAGGTCTCCTTTTGCCCGCGGGGGCACTCTGTTAACAGTTTATCAAAAGTACGGCCCCGGCGCAATACGATTTGCTTACAAATCGCTTACATTTTTGTCACGGCCGGCCCGCGCCGGTGGGAACCTTGTCCAGTCCCACCGCCACGGTGTGGCGGATGGGCTCCCACTGGAACTTGCAAAAGCAGGCGCACAGGGCCACGGGGATGTAAGTGAGCATGAACACGGGGAAGCTGAGACAGCAGCGGATCTTCTGCCGGCGGGTGCCGGGGATGCGGCGGCGCTCCTGGAGCATGGTGAGCACGCCCGCCGCCAGCAGCCCCAGATACATCCCCCCGCAGGACAGCAGCGCGCACCGCGCCGCCCCGCCGGGTCCCGCGGTCAGCAGCGCCGTCAGCGCCGCCAGCACCCCCATCAGGGCGCAGGAGCCGTAGCCGTACGCGGTGAGGGTCAGGTTCTCGAAGCAGCCCCACCGCTCCCGGACCGTGCCGTGCAGCAGGCCCCGCGCCAGCGCTCCGGCGTATTTGAAGCTCACCTGCAGACCGCCCTGGACCCACCGGGTGCGCTGGACCCAGGACTGGCGGAAGGTGAGGGGCTGCTCGTCGTACACCACCGCGTCGGCGCAGTAGCCCATGCGCACGCCGTGCACGGCGCACCAGGTGTCGAACTCGATGTCCTCCACCAGGGTGTGGAAGGGCCAGCCGCCCATCTGTTCCAGCAGCGCGCCGGTGAAGCCGAAGCCGGTGCCCGTGCAGGCGCAGGTGACGCCCAGGCCCATCCGGGAGGCATTCAGGTGGGCGCAGTCGTGGATGTACCACAGCCCATAGCCGGCGGTGATCCAGTTGGCCATGAAATCCTTGCTGTTGCGGTAGCCGCAGACGGCGGGAAATCCGGCGGCGAAGGAGCGGTCCATCTGCAGGATGTAATCCGGCGCGAGAAGGTTGTCCGCGTCGAACACCAGATAGGCGTCGAAGCTGTCCCAGCCGTAATCGGCGCG
This sequence comes from uncultured Oscillospiraceae bacterium, assembly GCA_947626495.1. Taxonomy (GTDB): domain Bacteria; phylum Bacillota; class Clostridia; order Oscillospirales; family Oscillospiraceae; genus CAJOIG01. The sequence goes on from CANQSJ010000030.1 coordinate 15,528, forward strand.
GATGTGCTCCAGCAGCGCCTGCAGGGCGTAGCCCTTGCCTATATGGCGGGTATCCCGGCGCCGGTACACCACCGCCCCGTGCTCCCGGGCCAGACCGGCGGTGCCGTCGGTGCAGTTGTCCGCCAGGACGAAGGGCGTGATCAGCGCCGCCGGATAGGTCTGGGCCCGGATGCTGTCCAGCAGATAGGGCAGCACCGACTGCTCGTTCCGGGCGGCGATCAGCACGGCATAGCGCCGGCCGGACGGGGCCGGAGATTCGTCCCCGGAGGCGGCGCGTTTTTTCGTCAGGACCGGCAGGAACAGATAGACGGTCTGATAGGCGTAGGCGAGGCCCACCAGTCCGGCCAGCACGGCCAGGATGATCCGGATGAGATCCACGGAAGACATGTTTTTTGCTCCCCCTTTTCCGCTTTTGTTCTCGCTGTGGATGATAAAGACAGGCGGTAAAGACGGCGGTAAAGGGAAGGGTAAAAATCCCGGTCCATACCGCGCTGCTCCCAACAGGCAGTATAAACCAGTTTTGGCCAATTGTTTCTTAAGCCTTTTTTAAGACCGATTAAGACTTCTTTAATCCGCCCTCCGGGTCCGGTCCCGGGGGCAGGAGGATGGTCATGCGGGTGCCCACGCCCGCGTAGGAGCGCACCTGGAAGCGGCCGCCGTGGCGGTCCACGATCCACCGGGCGATGGACAGGCCCAGGCCGCTGCCCTTGTCGTCGGACTTGCGGGCGGCGTCGGAGCGGAAGAACCGGTCGAAGATGCGCGGCGCGTCGTCGGGGTCGATGCCCATGCCGTTGTCCTGCACGTCGATGCAGGCCAGCCGGCCGTCCCGATAGGCCCGCAGGGTGATGCGGGTGTAGACGGAGGAGTACTTGCAGGCGTTGTCCACCAGGATGCGCACCGCCTGCTTGAGCAGGGCCTCGTCCCCCCGGAACGGTACGGGCAGCGGGGCCTCCAGGGCGTACTCGTGCAGCCCGTCGATCATCCGGCTCTCCTCCCAGACCTCCCGGACCAGGGCGGCCAGATCCAGCGTCTCCAGGGTCAGCTTCTGCCGGCCGGCGTCTCCCCGGGCCAGGAACAGCAGCTGGTCCACCAGGGTCTTCATGTGGGCCGTCTCGTTCTGGATGGCCCGGATGGACTCGTTCAGCACCTTCTCGTCGGTGCTGCCCCACCGGGCCAGCATGTCGGCGTAGCCCTGGATCACGGCGATGGGCGTGCGCAGCTCATGGCTGGCGTCGTCCACGAACCGGACCTGCTGGCGGTAGCCGGCGTGCATCCGGGCGATCAGATTGTTCACCGCCGTCTCCAGGCCGGTCAGGTCGTCGTCGCCGATGTGCAGCTGCTCGTCGGGGGAGGCCACGCCCAGGTGGTCGATGGCCGCCTCCAGGGAGTGGAACTTGCCCTCGTCGAAGCCGTGGGAGGAGATGCTCTCCGTCACCTGGGCGATGTCGTCGATGGGCCGCAGGTATTTGCGGATGCGCCGGGTGGCCCACAGGCAGCTGAAAAGCCACCAGCCCAGCCGCAGGGCGGTGAGGCTCAGAAGGGTAAAGGTGAGCCAGAAGAAAAACAGCCCCATCTCCACCGTCTGCTCCCCGATCCGGTAGAGGACGGTGCCGGCGAATGCGTCCGTGCCCGTCAGCTGTACCAGGATGTTGGACGGGAAGATGAAAAACTTGTCCAGAAAATCGTTGAACTGGATGCTCCGCTGGCTCCAGCCCAGGCCCAGATCCCCCCGCGCGCCCATCTCCGCGCCGACGCACCAAACCGCCGTACAGATGAAAAACAGCGCCGCCGTCTGCCACAGGATGCGCCACAGCTTCCCCCACTGGAACCGCCAGGCGATCTTCCGGGCGATGGAGGTGGTACGGCCGGCGCTTTTCATGTGCCGTCCCCCTTGATGACATAGCCCACGCCCCGGACGGTGTGGATCAGCTTCACGCCGAAGACGCTGTCGATCTTCTGGCGCAGATAGCGGATGTACACGTCCACCACGTTGGTCTCCCCGGCGTAGTCCCAGCCCCAGACCTTCTCCAGCAGCATGTCCCGGGTCTGGACGATGTCCCGGTTCTCCAGCAGAGTCTGCAGCAGGGAGAATTCCTTATAGGTCAGCTGCAGGGGCGTCTCGCCGTAGACGGCGGTGTGCCGGGCCGGGTCCAGGGTGAGCTTGCCGCAGCGCAGGGGCGCCGGCCGCTTTTCCGACACCGCGCCGGAGCGGAGCGCCGCCCGGATGCGGGCCAGCAGCTCCTCGATGGAGAAGGGCTTGGTGATGTAGTCGTTGGCCCCCATGTCCAGGCCGCTGACCTTGTCCATCACCGAGTCCCGGGCGGTGACCATGATCACGGGCACGCCCGATTCCGCCCGGAGCCGGCGCAGCACCTCCAGGCCGTTGAGCCCGGGCAGCATCACGTCCAGCAGCACCAGATCGTACTGTCCGCCCAGGGCCTCGGCCAGGCCCTCCCGGCCGTCGGCGGCCTTGGTCACGGCATAGCCCTCGTGGGTCAGCTCCAGCTCCAGAAAACGGGCGAGGGCCGCTTCGTCCTCGATGATCAGGATGTTCACGGCCATGGCCGTCTCATCCCCCTTTCCAGGAAAAGGGGGACGGGTCCGCCGTCCCCCGAATGGTGGTGGGTATTATTTCTCGTCGTCCTGGCCGTCGGTGTGGAAGGACTCCTTGATGTCCTCGGCGATGTCGCTGGCCTTGCCCATGGCATCGTTGATGGCGTCCCGGCCCAGCTGCCGGCCCTCGAACCGGTACTGGCAGCCGCAGAACAGCCCCGCGATCAGCACCACCAGCATCAGCCCGAAGCTGGCGATGAGCAGCACCACCAGCACCAGCACCGGCACTGCCAGAAGCTGCTTATCCTGGCGGATGACCACAAAGTCATTCTCCACGCTGATGCGGAACAGCTTCTTGATGTAGTCCCAGATGGCCGCGAAGCCGTTGGTGAAGAATTTCTGGCCCTTGTGGCCGCCGCTGACGTTTTTCACCGGCCGGACCGGGTTGGTATAGGGCACGGCGGTCTCCGTCTCCATGTGGACGGAAGGTCCCGCGCCGGCGGTCTTGTGGGCCCGCTCCAGCGCCACCATGGCGTCCAGCAGATCCCAGTTGTTTTCTTCCAGCGCCGCCTTGGCCTCCTCCAGGGAGACCCCAGCCTTTTGGCTGAGCAGCTCCGCCATCTCATATCGCTCCATCGCGATACCTCCTTGTCTTTATCTGCCCGAAGGGTACCACGTCAGGCTTAAAAGCCTATGGAAGAGAGATTAAAAACGGGTTAAAAAACCCGGAAAGGCTCTCAGTTTTCCGGCTCGGGGCTGCTCTCCGGCTCCTCCGGTTCGGGGCTGTTCTCCGGTTCCTCCGGCCCGAGGCTGCCCGCCGCCGGCTCCTCCGTGCTCTCCGGCTCCGGGGAGGGCTCCGGCCCGCCGAAGAAATAATAGTCCGACGGACAGGCGGGGTACTCGCTGGTGTCCCACCAGTATACGCCCCAGAGCTGTCCGTCCCCGGCCAGGAACACCTCCGGCCCGCCGCCGGACGCGTCCACGTGGTAGCTGGCCCCGTCCAGGGTGACGATGTTCCAGAAGTGGTCCTCGCCGTCCAGCCGCCCGGACACCACCAGACACTCCAGCCCCAGCCGGTCGCAGCCGGCCTTCAGGGCCAGGGCGATGCCCTCGCTGTCGGCGGCGCCGGCGGTGAGGGCGTCCCAGGCGGTGGACCCGGCCTCGGCGTCGGTCCGGCAGTTTTCGGTGAGGTAGGTGTACAGGGTATAGAGGGGCCCGGCGCTCTCCCGGCCCTCCGGGGTGGGGACGCTCTCCAGGGCCGTCAGCGCCTCCGCCGCGTCCGCCAGCTCCTGCCGCCGCTGGGCCAGCTGCCCGGGCTCCAGGGCGTAATTGAGGCTCAACTCCGCGATGCGGCTGACGCCGGTCTCGGGATAGAGCCCCACCTCCACCTCCGGCAGCACGGGGCAGGCCAGCGGGTCGGCGTAGTATACCTTGGCCACGTCGGCGCGGATGGTGTCCGCGGTGGCGGAGCCGTCGGCGATCTGCAGCACGAGATAGGTGTCCCCCCGGCGCAGGGCGCTATCCAGCCGGCCGGTGAAGGCGGCGGAGGAGGGGACGCTCTCCAGCGCGTCCACCTGGGCGGCGGAGCGCTTGTAGGCGATGTTCACCTCCGCCTGGTAGTAGCTGACGATCCGGCTCAGGTCGTAGCTGATGTAATCCACGGCGAAGGCCCCCAGGGGCGTGGAGGACTTCACCTCCCAGCAGGCGGTGGAGATGTCCTGGCGCAGGTCGCCGTCATAGTTGGCGAACTGCAGCTGGGCCGAGTCGGTGTGGGCCGCCACCAGCGCCACGATGGCCCGGCGCAGGGCGGCGTAACTGGTGATGCTGTCGTAGGCCGGCTCGCCGGTCTCCTCCTGGCCGGAGGTGGCCTCATAGACCTGGCTGACAGCGTAGCTGCGGTCAAACACCGCCGCGCACCCGGCCAGGGCCAGACCGAGGACCCCGCACAGGAGCACGGCCGCGGCCCGCTTAATATCCCAGATCCTCATGGATCAGCACGACCTCCATGCTGTCGCACCAGTAGGTCTTCTTCCAGAACACCAGCAGCGCGTTGCAGATGCGGTCCGGGCTGGCGCAGTCGTGGCACTTCCCGTCCACGGTGCAGGGGGTCTTCTTGCTGAGGCGGCCGGCGTTCAGGGGGGCGGCGGTGTTCCGCGCCCGCTCCAAAGCCTCGGGGAAGGGGCCGGCCAGCTTGTTCTCGCCCACCACGAAGATCACCCGCTCCTTGCGCATCAGCGTGCCCGCCAGCCGGTTGCCCCGGCCGTCGATGTTGAGAATGTAGCCCTCCTGGGAGACGGCGTTGGCGCTGGTGATGTACACCTGGGCGTTGTCCGCCTGGACGCACACCTCGTCCCCGGGGGTGACCTGGTGCCAGAAGACGGTGTTCGCCGCCGCCAGCCGGTCGTATATGTCCAGGGCGCCCAGGGTCATGCTGCCGCCCATGCCCACGGTCTTGCCGCGGATGCTCTCCGCCAGATAGTCCGCGGCGGCCTGCTTGGTGTCAAATTCCGTGACGGTGAAGCCGTTTTTCCGAAGGGCCTGTGTGATGCTTGTTTCCATTGGTCGTTCTCCTTTCGTTCAGTCGATCTTGACGATATCCTGGAAGTTCTTGCCGAAGACCTCATGGGACTGGGTGACGATGACGAAGGCGCTGCCGTCGATGTCCGAGACGATCTTTTTCAGAGTGGGAATCTGGTGGCGCTTCACGGCGCACAGGACCACGTCCCTCTCCTCGCCGCTGTACGCCCCCTCCCCCTTCAGGAGGGTAGCGCCCCGGCCGAGCCGCTTGCCGATGGCCCGGGAGATGTCGTGGGGGTGGACGGTGATGATGTAGCATACGCTGGAGTTGGCCGTGCCGTACAGCACCAGATTCACCAGCCGGCTGGATACGAACATGGTGATGATGGTGTACATGGCCGCGTCCGCCCGCCGGAAGATGAGGGCGAAGGCCACCACCACCGTGGCGTCCAGGGCCAGGGAGATGGTGCCCAGCTGGATGTAGGCGTACTTGCGCCGGAGCATCCGGGACAGGATGTCCGTGCCGCCGGCGGTGCCGCCCTCGGCGAAGATGATGCCGTAGCCCAGCCCCTTCAGAAGCCCGCCGTATACCGCTGCCAGGAGGATGTCCTCCGTGAGGGGCCGGGCGAACAGGGCAAACAGGTCGATGAACACGTTGCACCCCACCGTGCCGATGAGGGAGTAGATGATGAACCGCAGGCCGAACTGCTTCCAGGCCACGGCGAACAGCGGCACGTTCATGGCGATGACCATCGCGCCCACCGGCAGGCCGGTGAGCAGATTGAGGATCTGGGCGATGCCGGTGAGACCGCCGGAGACGATGGAGTTGGGGAAGGTGAAAAAGGAGAAGCTGGCGGCCGTCAGCACGCAGCCGAACAGCGTCAGGACCACGGCCCGGCCGTCGGTCTTCAAAAATGCTTTCAGTTTATCCAATGGTTATTGCCTCGCTTGAAATTCACAAAATGCTCATCTGCTGCTCGCCCCGGTCGGTGTCCGTCAGCTTGGCGCCGGCGGCGGGGATGGAGCGGACCCGGTAGCGGGCCTGGTTCCGGATGGGGCTGTCCTCCAGGAAGGCGGCGGAGACCGCCGGGTGTTTTTTCAGCGTCATGACCTGCACGCCCTGGGTGGAGCGGCTGGTCTTGGGGGCCAGCAGCGCCGAGGAGAACACCACGCACCGGCCGTCGGCAGAGGTGACAGCCACCTCCCGCTCCCCCTCCAGGGGCAGCAGGGCGACGAGGGGGCTCTTGTCGGAGTAAGCGCCGGTGAGCCGGCGGCGGTTGGTCTTGGTGGCATAGGCGGCCAGGGGCAGCCGGGCGCATTTGCCGTTTTGGAAAAACAGCAGGATGGTGCCGGAATAGTCCCCGCACAGCACCGCCGCGGCCAGACTCTCCCCCTCGTCGAAGCCCAGGACGCCGGGCAGATAGTCCCCCAGGGCGCTGGCCTTGGTCTCCTTTATGTCCGCCACCCGCAGCTTGTAGGCCTGCTGCTTGTCGGTGAACAGCAGCAGCTCCGCGGTGTTGGACGTCTCCCAGTACCAGCCAAGGCCGTCGTCCTCCTTGTATTTCTGCTCGTCGCTCATGCGCAGGGACTGGGGGGTGATCTTCTTGAAGTACCCGTGCCGGGACAAAAACAGGTGCACCGGGTAATCCTCCGCGGTGTCGGGGCCGTCGTCAAACTGCTCGATCTCCCGGGCGTAGACGATGCCGGTCCGCCGGGGGGAGGGGTATTTTTTCATCACGGCCTTCAGCTCGTCGGTGATGATGGAGCGCAGCCGCCGCTTGGAGGAGAGGGTGTCCTCCAGATCCCGGATCTCGTCGGCCAGGGCGGCGGTCTCCTCGGTGCGCTTGAGGATATACTCCCGGTTGATGTTGCGCAGCTTGATCTCCGCCACGTACTCGGCCTGGACCTGGTCGATGCCGAAGCCGATCATCAGGTTGGGCACCACCTCCGCCTCCGTTTCCGTCTCCCGGATGATGGCGATGGCCCGGTCGATGTCCAGCAGGATGGCCTTCAGGCCCTCCAGCAGGTGCAGCTTCTCCTTCTTCTTCGTCATGTCGAAGTACACCCGCCGGCGGACGCACTCGGTGCGCCAGGCGATCCACTCGGTGAGGATCTCCCCCACGCCAAGCACCTGGGGGGAGCCGGCGATGAGGATGTTGAAGTTGCAGGGGTAGTTGTCCTGCAGGGGGGTGAGCCGGAACAGCTTGGCCATGAGCTTTTCCGGGTCCGTGCCCCGCTTCAGGTCGATGGCCAGCTTCAGTCCGCCCAGGTCGGTCTCGTCCCGCATGTCGGCGATCTCTTTGACCTTCCCCTCCTTGATCAGGTCCCGGCACTTGTCCAGCACGGCCTCCACCGTGGTGGTGTAGGGGATCTCATAGACCTCGATGATGTGCTCCTTCTCCACATAGCGCCAGCGGGCCCGGACGGGGAAGGAGCCCCGGCCGGTGCGGTAAATCTCCGCCATCTGCCCGGGGTCGTAGACGATCTCGCCGCCGGTGGGGAAGTCCGGGGCCGGCATGGTGGAAAGGATATTGTGGTCGGGGTTTTTCAGAAGCTCGATGGTGGTCTGGCACACCTCCGCCAGGTTGAAGCCGCAGATCTGGCTGGCCATGCCCACGGCGATGCCCAGATTGGCGCTGACCAGCACGTTGGGGAAGCTGGTGGGCAGCAGGGTGGGCTCGGCGGTGGTGTTGTCGTAGTTGGGAACGAAATCCACCGTGTCCTTGTCGATGTCCCGGAACAGCTCCGCGCAGATGGGGGCCAGCTTGGCCTCGGTGTACCGGCTGGCGGCGTAGGCCATGTCCCGGGAGTAGACCTTGCCGAAGTTGCCCTTGGAGTCCACGAAGGGGACGTTCAGCGCCTCGTTGTCCGCGGTGAGCCGCACCATGGTCTCATAGATGGCCGCGTCTCCGTGGGGGTTGTAGTGCATGGTCTGGCCCACGATGTTGGCGGACTTGGTCCGCCCGCCGTTGAGAAGCCCCATCTTGTACATGCAGTATAAGAGCTTCCGGTGGCTGGGCTTGAACCCGTCGATCTCCGGGATGGCCCGGGAGACGATGACGCTCATGGCGTAGGGCATGAAGTTGCGCTCCAGGGTGTCGGTGATGGGCTGGTCGACGGTCTCGCCCCGCAGACCCATCACGTTGGGGTCCGCGGCGCGTTTTTTCGGTTCGTTGTCTTTTGCTTTCCGTGCCATGTGTTACCTCGTCCGTTTGGCATCGCCGCGCTCAGGAGAGCGCCAGGATGTGCCAGTAATACTCCGCGCCGGCCAGAGAGTAGATCCGGGCCACGGCGTACAGTACGCCGTCGGCGCCCAGATAGGGCACGGCCAGGCGGACGCTGTCGCTGGCAAGGGTGCTGTCCCGCTGGGCGTTCACAAACTCCTCGCCCATCGCGTCCGTCATGCCGCCCCACATCTCGTCGAAGCGGGCGGCGAGCGCGGTCTGCAGACGGCTGTTGAACTCCTCCCGGGTGACCCCGGCGGCCTGAAGAAGCTGGTAATCGGCGATGCGCTCGCCCTCGGTCAGGGAGAGGTTGTAGACATAGTAGTCGTGCAGATCGTTCATGTCGCTGGCCACGGTCACGCAGATGGACAGCACGTCGCCGTTCACGTACCACTCGTAGGTGATGGACCGGGTGGTGGGGGAGTAGCCGAACTGCGTGGCGTCCTCGTACTCGGCGACGTAGGGGTACACGTCCTCCCAGATGGCCCCGTTCACCGCGTCGATGCCCGCGCCCTCCCGGTCGATCTTGGGCACATGGAAGTCAAAGACGCCGTAATCGTCCTCGGTGGTGCTGGCGTAGGCGTCGACCACGGAGATGTCGCCGGCGGGGTCCTCCGCCGGCAGGGGAGCGGCCTGGGCCGCGCATAGCAGCATCGTTGCCGCCGCCAGGAAAACGGTCAAAAGCTTTTTCATGGGGATTCCTCCTTGTGGGGCTGTCACGATATATCCGCCAGCTCCAGGTATTTGTAGCCCTCCTGGGCGATGTGATTTTTCCGGCCCTCCAGGTCGTTGCCCTCGAACAGCTCGAACCAGTAGGCGGTCCGCTCCGCGTCCTCCGGCATCACCCGGATCAGCCGCCGGGTCTCCGGGTTCATGGTGGTCAGCCACATCATCTGCGCGGAGTTCTCCCCCAGGCCCTTGGAGCGGTTGACGTTGAATTTCGCCTTGCCCAGGTCCTCCACGATCTTGTTCTTCTCCCCGTCGGAGTAGGCGTACCAGGTCTTCTCCCGGCTGGTGATCTCATACAGGGGGGACTCGGCGATGTACACATATCCCTCTTTGATGAGGGTGGGGGTCAGCCGCCAGAGCATGGTGAGGATCAGGGTGCGGATCTGGAAGCCGTCCACGTCCGCGTCGGTGCAGATGACCACCTTGTTCCAGCGCAGATTGGCCAGGTCGAAGTTGTTCAGATCCTTGCCGTGCTTTTCCACCTCCACGCCGCAGCCCAGCACCTTCAAAAGGTCGGTGATGATGTCGCTTTTGAAGATGCGTGTGTAATCGGCCTTCAGGCAGTTGAGGATCTTGCCCCGCACGGGCATGATGCCCTGAAATTCCGCGTCCCGGCCCATCTTGCAGGAGCCCAGGGCGCTGTCGCCCTCCACGATGTAAAGCTCCCGCCGCTCCGGGTCCCGGCTGCGGCAGTCCACGAATTTCTCCACCCGGCTGACGATGTCCATGGAGCCGGTGAGCTTTTTCTTGATATTCAGCCGCTGCCGCTCCGCCTGCTCCCGGCTGCGCTTGTTGATGAGCACCTGCTCGGCCATCTTGTCCGCCTCGGCCTTGTGCTCGA
>CANQSJ010000031.1 GCA_947626495.1 uncultured Oscillospiraceae bacterium
GCTTCCCTCCGCTCCCTTTGAGATCTCGCTCTATTTGCACCTTTAGGGTGTTTACACAAAATACGGGACTGTCCCACATTTGAATTACTCCTTCTTCATAATTGTGGTGTTTTGCGTGTTCTTTTCCGTTCCGGGGTCTGTGTCGTTTCAGCTCCTTTCAAAGCGACTCTCCCAAAAGCTGCCGCGTTCTAACTTATCGTCTATCGTTCTACATAGACGATATCTGACGCTAATTTTACTTTTTCTTTCCGTAAATGTCAATATACAACCGGAGCGAGGGAAAGAATTTTGTCTGAATGCCCAATTTCCAAGGCATAAAGTCAACAGATTAACGAAAATTCCGGCGTCTGCGCCTGCCGAAATCTCCGTTTTTCCCCGGGTTTCCCAATCCGGCCATCCTTTTATCGTTCTTTTATATAAACCATTATTCTTCATTATAGAATGCTTTTGCCAATATCTGTTTTCTCCGGTTTCCGAAAGTTCCCGTTTTTCGCATACCAATTTCCCGCCGGCGGCGAAACGCCGCCCCTGCAAACTATGCCGTCCCACCGGCGCCCTATGACGTCTGCCATGAAAAAAACCGGCCCTTCCGGGCCGGAAAACGGGGTCGGAGACGGCGCATTTGGCCCCGAAGGGTAGTTTTCCCAAACTTTTTTGGTTAAAAATGTGATTTCCGGGCCAGTTATGTTTGCAAAACTCATTGTAATGTGGTTTAATATACGTAAATCCTTCCTAACTTAAAACGAGGAGATTTCGTTATGCCGACAAACAAGTACGAGTGTCTGAAGCTGGAGAATCAGCTCTGCTTTCCCCTTTACGCCTGCGCAAAGGAGGTCGTGAAACGTTACCGGCCCTTCCTGGCCGCCCTCGACCTGACCTATACCCAATACATCGCCATGATGGTCCTGTGGGAGCACAAGTCCCTGACCATCAAGCAGGCCGGAACGCTGCTCTATCTGGATTCAGGCACCCTGACACCGCTGTTCAAGAAGCTGGAGGAGAAGGGTCTCGTGACCCGGACCCGCTCCCAGTCCGATGAGCGCAACCTGATCGTGGCCCTGACGGAAAAGGGCGCGGCCCTGCAGGACGAGGCCCTTGCCGTGCCCGCCCAGATGAGCGCCTGCGTCCAGCTTCCCCCCGAGGATATTCAGCAGCTGTATACCGTGCTGCACAAGATGCTGGCCCAGTTCTCCGAGGAATAACGCCCCGGCGCCGGCCTCCCTCCCTCTGCCGGAGGCCGCCGTTCCCGTTTCCCAATAAAGATCCAGGCATGACCGTCCGGTCATGCCTGGGTCTTTTTTCTTTTTTGCGTCTCTACCGGATCCGCCGGCACTCCAGGTACCAGCGCTTGTCCAGCGCGTGGCCCACGGAGAAGCTCTTCTTGGGGTAATTCCCCTGCCGGAGGATGTGGGGGAAGAGCTCCGCCTTGTCCAGCGCCGGCAGCAGCCACGCCCGGCCTCCCGGCTCTCCGGCCAGGGCGCGGGCCTCCTCCTCCCCGTGGATATAGTCCACCGTGCCGCCGTGCTCCGCCGCCCAGCCGCGGGCCAGCTCATCCGCCCGGGCCACCAGCGCGCCGGTATCGGCCCCGGCCAGGGTCTCCACCGCGCCATCGGCGTCGGCGCCCAGCACCACCCGGTGGATGGGGAAAAACTCCACCGCCGGGTCCCGCAGATCCTCCGCCTCCGCCAAAGCGTACCGGGCCGGATGGTCCGGACGGGCCCCCGCAGCCTTCAGCGCCTCCCAGTGCTCCTTCGCCGCCGCCAGGGAGTGGTTGCCGTCCCCCATGGCGAACACCACCGGTCCGGGCAGGGCGTCGAAGCCCTCCTTCACCGCCTGGGCCGCCCCGCCGGACAGCCGGACGCCCCGAAGGCGGCCCGCGCCGCCGTAGAGCGGGAAATCGTACAGCGTCTCTCCCCCGCCGGCGGCCGCCGCGTCCATCAGCCCGCCGGCGTCGTCCATGAACAGCACGATGTGGGGCATTTCCAGCGCCGCCTGCCGCCGCAGCCGCACCCGGGCGGGCAGCCGCTCGGCCACGGTGGCCTCCGTGGAGCGCACCGGGGAGTCCGACCCGGCCGCCCAGTCGTAGGCCTCCAGGTCCAGTTTCCCCACTATGCCTCGCCGAATCTTTCCATTTTGGAGTGTTCGCTCCACATATACATAAGAATCCCGGATTTCACGGAATACATTCCCCACCAGGTATTCCTCCATGGCCCGGAGCATGGCCTCCTCCCGCGCCTCTCTGTCGGGCTCGTTCAAAAACGCCTCCGGCAGCATCAGCCGCAGGGTGGAGGGCGCGTCGGCCACATAGCCGCTCATATCCCGCCAGTAGGCGGGCCGGGCGGAAAACTGGTCGCAGGCCAGCGACGCCCATCTTGTCATATCGGTCCCCTCCCGGGGCAGCAGGATGTCCGCGGGGGTAAAAATGTCTTTCATGCCCATGCTCCCTTCAATGGATAGGACAATTTTACCCGATTTCGCATAGCATGGCAAGAGGTGATGTGAATTGGACCCGTCAAGACGCAAAACAGCAAGGGGGAGCTTGAGGGGGGCGGGAGCCCCGCCTCAAATCGGATCGGAAGCCGCGGGCGCCCGCGCCCGGGAGCGGAGCGACGTTTTCCGCCAGGAAAACACGGTGTGTGGCAAGAGGTGATGTGAATTGGATTTTACATTGCTGGGGACCGACCCCCGGTACCTGTACTTAAAGCGGCGGCTGGAGATGGACGGCCACCGCGTCACGCCCGACAGCCCCCATCTCATCGCGCCGCCGTCCTGGCGCCGGGGGGTGCCCTACTATAAAGATGAGATCTACGCCATCGAGAACGCCGCCCTCACCGCCGAGGGCGCGCTGGAGCTGATTATGCGCCGGTCCAACCGGGCCCTGGCGGGGATGGAGGTGCTCGTCACCGGCTTCGGCCGGATCGGCGGCTTTTTGGCGGGGATGCTCGCCGGGCTGGGGGCCCATGTGACCGTGGCCGCCCGGAGCAGGACCGCCCGGGCCTCCGCCCGGGCCCGGGGCTTTGAGGCGGTGGACATGGCCCACATCCCGGAGCGGTTCGACACGGTGGTGAACACGATCCCCGCCCCGGTGCTGGCGGGAGATTACGGCGGGGCGCTGTGCCTGGACCTGGCCAGCGACCCGGGCGGCTGGGCTACGGACGCGCCGGTGCTGAAGGCGCCGGGCCTGCCGGGGCTCTATGCCCCCAGAGCCGCCGCCGACGTGATGGCGGAGGCAATCTATCGGGTGATGGAGGAGGATACGACCCATGGATAAGATCCGACTGGGGCTGGCGCTCACCGGCTCCTACTGCTCATTCGGAAAGCTGCAGGCCGTGCTGCCGGCGCTCTGCAGCCGGTTTGACGTACTGCCCATTTTCAGCGAGAACGCCCTGAAGGACAGCCGCTTCGGCGCGGGGGCCGACTGGCTGGCGCTGCTGGCGGAGAGCGCCGGCCACGACCCGGTCACCTCCGTCGCCCAGGCGGAGCCCCTGGGGCCCCAGGGGCGCATCGACGTGCTGGCCATCGTGCCCTGCACGGGCAACACCCTGGCCAAGCTGAGCCACGGCGTGACGGACACCGCTGTCACCATGGCCGCCAAGGGCCATCTGCGCAACGGCAAGCCCCTCGTCATCGGCGTGTCCACCAACGACGGTCTGGGCGCCTCTGCGGAGAACATCGGCCGGCTGCTGGTGCGCAAGAACGTGTACTTCGTCCCCTTCGGCCAGGACGATCCCGCCGCCAAGCCCACCAGCCTCAGCTGCCGCTATGAGCTGGTGGCGGACGCGGTCCTGGCCGCCCGGGAGGGCCGGCAGCTGCAGCCCATCCTGGCCTGACCGGCCCCGCCCTGCCCGCCCTTCGGGGCGGGCATTTTGCGTTATGTAACTTGTCATACCGCCGATGGTGCCAAGTTTCCGGATATTGCCCCATATATGGCGTCCATCCCCCACCGGCTTGCATTTTTCGCCTCTCTGTGGTATATTTTCATGGGATTCGTCCCCCCCGGGAGGCACATTTCCATGGCCCACACCACCCCAAAACCGAGCAAGCCGCGGCATCATCTGACGCCGGGGCAAAAGCTGTCGCTGACCGCGGCGCTGCTGGTGGTGCTGGCCCTGTGCAGCACGGTGTTCCTGGATTTCCGGGCCGACCGGAAGGATGAGGACGCCTTCAACGCCGACGGCACGCCCAACTGGCCGGAGGCGGTGTCCGCCTATGTCAGCGGCACGCAGGACGATTATGCCGCCCCCTTCTACAACGAGGGCCTGGCGGAGGTGGGCCGGTACAGCCGGGGCACCCACATCCTGCTGGAGAATTGGGAGCCCTTCGTCACCGAGTCCAACAACGAGTATTACCACGCCTTCCTGGACGGGACGGTGGGCTACATCCCCTGCCAGAACGTGACCACGGACCAGGCGGAGCTGCTGACGGAGACGGAGCTGTACGTCCGCTCCACCGTCCATCTGATGCAGGATTTCGACGACATGACCATCGGTCCGCTGGTCCAGCAGGGCACCCTGCTGCGGGTGGTGGGCTATGACTATTTCAAGGACGACGGCGCCGTCAACATGTACTATATTAAAATGGGCGACCAGTTCGGCTGGATCAAGTCCGAATACGTGGTCACCAACTACTCCGACGCCATGACCCACTGGAAGGAAGAGGAGGTCTACCAGGCCAGCCACGTGTTCCGCGGCGACGGCTTCGGCGGCGGCGACGCCGGCGGGCTGGATTACTGGCCCCATGAGAAGGGCGACTTCGCCGACGAAGGCAACGTGATGCCCGAGGACGTGTACGCCATGTACATCCCCGTCACCCACCTGACCACGGAGACGGTACCCCTGTACCTGGAGGCCGCCAAGGGCACGGAGATCAACGCCTTCGTGGTGAACCTGTGGGACAACTCCTACCTGGCCAAGAGCTATCTGGCCTATGACTCCCCCTGGCTGGAGAAATACGGCCTGTTGGACAAATACGAGGTCATCAACACCGTGGAGGAGTGCACCCAGGCCATCCGCCTGCTCCAGGATGCGGGCTATTACGTGATCGGCCGGATGAGCGTGTTCCAGGATGCGCCCCTGGCCCAGGCCCGGCCCGACTGGGCCATCACCGACCTGTCCGGCCGGCCCATCCAGATCGGCGACTATTACTGGCCCTCCGCCTTCTGCCGGGACCTGTGGGAGCTGAAGGTGGGCTTCGCCGTGGAGGCGGTAGACCTGTTCGGCCTCAACGAGATCCAGTTCGATTACGTCCGCTTCCCCGACTACCTCAACAACGCCGAGAAAAACGGCAACCTCGATCTGAAAAACACCTACGGCGAGTCCCGGGCCCAGGCGGTGCAGCGGTTCCTCACCTACGCCACCGACGTGCTCCACGCCCACAACGTGTATGTGGCCTGCAACATGATGGGCGAGACCAGCAACTACTACGTCGCCCCCTTCGGCCAGTACTGGCCCGCCGTGAGCGACGTGGTGGACGTGATCTGCGGCATGCCCTATCCCGACTCCTTCTCCAGCTTTTTGGTCAACCGGGAGTGGATCGTGCCCTACAAGCGGCCCTATTACATGATGAACCAGTTCGGTCTGGCCGTCCACACCCGCCAGAGCGAGTGCGCCAGCCCCGCCATCGTGCGCACGTGGATGCAGACCTGGAACGTGGGCAGCTATACCTACGACTCCGAGACCGTCAAGCGGGAGATCGTGGCCGTATACGACGCGGACGAGCCCGGCGGCTACATGCTCTGGTACAGCGACGGCTCCCTCAGCATCATCGACAAGCTCCGGGAGGCCGTCAGCATCGACTACCGGGAGCTCTACGACGCGGCGCTGGAGGACGGGCTGTACCTGCACGAGTACATGGGTCTGTCCACCAGCGACGACCAGCAGACCGAATAAGCAGCACCACGCCCCGGACCCTCGGTCCGGGGCTTTTTGCACCCTTTATTTGACTTTCCCGGAACGGTGTATTATAATTATGTCAACAAAAACCACCGCCCGGCCACGCCTCTGCGCCGGGCGGGGAAGCATAGGATACGAAAGATGAGCAAACTGAAATTTTATGCGGCGCTGTGGGCGGCCAAGCTGTCCCGGCCGGCGCTGAAGCTCACCGGCCACAACGGCACCAACTTCCCCGGCGAGCTGGCGCTGAAGATCTGTCCCGATTTTCTCCGGTATATCGGCAAGCCGGAGCACGTCATCGCCGTCACCGGCACCAACGGCAAGACCACCGTGTCCAACCTTCTGTGCGACGTGCTGGAGATGAGCGGGAAGAAGGTGCTCAACAACCGCTTCGGCTCCAACATCGCCTCCGGCATCTCCACCAGTTTGGTGAGCGGGGTCACGCTCTTCAACCGCTCCAAGTACCACGCGGCGGTGCTGGAGATCGACGAGCGCTCCTCCAAGCGCATCTATCCCTATATCAAGCCGGATTATCTGGTGCTCACCAACCTGTTCCGGGACTCCATCATGCGCAACGCCCACCCCCACTATATCGCGGACTTCCTCACCGACAGCATCCCCCCGGAGACGAAGCTGGTGGTGAACGCGGACGATCTGATCGCCTGCTCCGTGGCCCCGGACAACCCCCGGGTCTATTTCGGCATCCGCCGGATGGCCACGGACGTGACCGCGTGCGTGAACCTGATCAACGACAACCAGATCTGCCCCCGGTGCAACGCCGAGCTGCAATACGAATATCTGCGCTACCACCACATCGGCCGGGCCTATTGCCCCAAGTGCGGCTTCCGGGCGCCGGAATACGACGTGGAGGGCCGGGACGTGGACACGGAGAACATGACCATGACCATCGTCGACAGCGGCGAGGGCGGCGACAGCCACGTCTACCGCCTGCTCTCCGACGGGGTGTTCAACATCTATAACATGGTCACCACCGCCGCGCTGCTGCGCCAGCTGGGCATGAGCCACGCCGAGATCGCCGGCTATATGGACCAAACGGGCATCGTGGAGACCCGCTACAACGTGGAGCGGGTGGGGAATGTGGATCTGGTGATGCAGATGGCCAAGGAGAAAAACGCCCTGGCCTGCTCCCGGGCCTTCGATTACGTGTCCCACCAGCCCGGGCGCAAGGAGCTGCTGATGATGATGAACTGCCTGGGCGACGAGAAGCACTGGTCGGAGAACGTCTGCTGGCTGTATGACTGCGACTTCGAATTCTTGGCCGACGACGACATCTTCCACATCGTGGCCACCGGCCCCCGGGCCCGGGATTACCGGCTGCGGCTGCTGCTGGCGGGGGTCCCGGCGGAACGGATCGACTGCGAGGAGGACGAATTCGCCGCCGCAGAGCTGCTGCGGTTCGAGCCCGGCAGCCGGGTGTATATGTTCTACGGCACCGACTCTCTGGCCCTGGCCTACAAGGTCCGGGAGAAGGTCCGGTCCCTGGGGGAGGAGGCGGCGAAATGACCATCGAGATCCTGTATCCGGAGCTGTGCAACCTGTACGGCGACCTGGCCAACGCGGAATACCTGGCCCGCTCCTCCGGCGCGGAGGTGGTCCGCACCGGCCTGCATGACACCCCCCGCTTCCTGACGGAGGACGTGGCCCTGGTGACCATGGGCGGCACCACCGAGCGGGGCCAGACCATCGTCCGGGACGCCTTCGCCCCCCATCTGGAGGGCCTGATCCGCCGCACCGACGCCGGCGGCGTCACCCTCATCACCGGCAACGCCCTGGAGATCTTCGGCGAGTACATTGAAAACGAGGACGGCTCCCGGGAGGCCATGCTGAACCTGTTCCCCATCCACTCCGACCGGCACATGATGGACCGGTACAACTCCCTCTATCTGGGGAAGCTGGAGGACATGGACATCGTGGGCTTCAAGAGCCAGTTCGGCCACGCCTACGGCATGAACGGCGACGGCCTGTTCCGCACCGTCCGGGGCGCGGGACTGAACCCCGCCGTGTCGGCGGAGGGCCTGCGGCGCAACAACCTGATGCTCACCTATCTGCTGGGGCCGCTGGTGGTGCTGAACCCGCCTTTCGCCAAGTACCTGCTGGGGCTGATGGGGGTGGCGGAGCCCACCCTGGCCTTCGAGGAAGCCGCCATGGACGTTTACACCCACCGGCTGGAGCAGTTCTCCCAGCCCGACCGCGGGTTCCTCTACTGACCGATCTCCCCTTTCCGACGCAAAGCCTCCCCTTTCGGGGAGGCTTTTTTGTCATTGAGCTTGTAAAGGCGCCGGAAGGGTGATACATCCAACTTTTCAGTCCGCCTTTTGGCTCCCGGGTGTAAAAAAGGGAGCGGCTTTTGCCGCTCCCTTATGCCTTACCTTTACGCCTCTTCGAAGGCGTCCTTGCCCATGCCGCATACAGGGCACTCCCAATCGGCGGGCACGTCCTCCCAGGCGGTGCCGGGGGCCACGCCGTGCTCGGGGTCGCCCACGGCCGGGTCGTACTCGTACCCGCAGGGGCACACATACTTCTTCATATTGCGTTCCCCTTACTTGAAGTAGCGCTCCAGCAGGCCCTGGAAAGCCTTGCCGTGGCGGGCCTCGTCGCGAGCCATCTCATGGACAGTGTCATGGATGGCGTCCAGGTTCAGGGCCTTGGCCTTCTTGGCCAGCTCGAACTTGCCGGCGGTGGCGCCGTTCTCGGCCTCCACCCGCATCTCCAGATTCTTCTTGGTGGAGTCGGTGACCACCTCGCCCAGCAGCTCGGCGAACTTGGCGGCGTGCTC
The DNA here is from genome assembly GCA_947626495.1 of uncultured Oscillospiraceae bacterium. GTDB lineage: Bacteria > Bacillota > Clostridia > Oscillospirales > Oscillospiraceae > CAJOIG01. The sequence goes on from CANQSJ010000031.1 coordinate 8,689, forward strand.
GGCCTCCTCGTAGGCGGCCTTCTCCCAGTACAGGCCGATCTCGGGATAACCCTCGCGGTGAGCCACGCGGGCCATCGCCAGATACATGCCCACTTCGCAGCACTCGCCGTTGAAGTTGGCGCGCAGACCCTCCAGGATCTCGGGATCGACGCCCTGCGCCACGCCTACCACGTGCTCGGCGGCCCAGGACAGGCCTTCGCTCTGTTTGTTGAACTTCTCCGCGGGCGCCTTGCAGACCGGGCACTTCTCGGGGGGCGTGTCGCCCTCATGGACGTAACCGCAGACGGAGCAGATCCATTTAGCCATATCGTAAGTACCTCCTGAAAATGATTAGGAATAATTCCTAAATATGCTATGATTATACCATATCCCCCGCGTTTGTCAAGAGCGGGGAGCCAGGAAAAAGCCGCCCCGCGGGGCGGCTTTTTCGGTTTACGGTTTCAGCTGTTTTTCCGCCTTGCATTTGGCGGTGTATTCCTTCAGCATATCCAGCACCTGGGGGCTCAGGGCCAGCAGCGCGATCATGTTGGGGATGAAGATGAAGCCCACCACCATGTCGGCCATATCCCAGATGACGCTGACCTCCAGCCAGGCGGAGACCAGGGGGATGGCGAAGAAGACCCACTTCAGATATTTGACCACCTTGTCGTGGAACACATACTCCAGACTGGTGCGGAACTCCACGAAGAAGCCCAGATAGGAGGAATAGGTGAACAGGAACACGCACACGCCCATCACGCCCACGCCCACGTTGCCGAAGGTCCGGCGGAAGGCCTCGAAGGTCAGGGCCACGCCCTGGAGCAGCTCCCCGTCCTCGCCCACGAAGGTCCACAGATCGGGGCCGCAGCTGAGCAGCGCGATGCCGGTGAGGGTGCAGATGACGATGGTGTCGATGAACACCTCCACCACGCCGTAGAAGCCCTGGTGGATGGGGTGATCGGTCTTGGCGGTGGCGTGGACGGTGGCGGCGGTGCCCTCGCCGGCCTCGTTGGAGAAGATGCCTCGGGCGCCGCCCTTGGTCATGGTCAGCATCACGGCGGAACCGGTGAAGCCGCCCACCGCGCCCATGGGGGTGAAGGCGTACTTAAACACCATGGCGAAGGCGCTGCCCACGTTGGAGATGTTGGTGATGATGACCACGATGCAGGCCAGGATGTACAGCACGCACATGGGGGGCACCACCACACCGCAGAACCGGCCGATGCCCTTGGTGCCGCTGATGGCGACGGCCAGGCTGACCACGGCGATGACGACGCCGGTGACGTAGTTGGGGATGTGGAAGGAGGAGTTGAGCGCCTCGGCGGCGGTATTGACCTGCACGAAGGAGGCGTCCGTCAGCACCAGCAGGATCATGGCCACGGAGAAGATGGCCGCCAGCCACCGCCAGCCCTTGCCCAGACCGTTGCGGATGTAGTACATGGGGCCGCCGTAGAACTCGCCGTCCTCGCCCTTCTCCCGGTACCGGATGGACAGGGAGACCTCCGCCAGCTTTGTCATCATGCCGAAGATGGCGGTGACCCACATCCAGAACAGGGCGCCCGGGCCGCCCACGGCGATGGCGCTGGCCACACCGGCGATGTTGCCGGCGCCCACGGTGCCCGCCAGCACCGTGGACAGGGTCTGGAAGGGCGTCAGCGTGCCCTCCAGGGAGTCCGCGTTCGGGTCCTTTTTGAACATCTCCCCAAAGGTCTTGCGGAAGATGAGGGGCAGGCAGCGGATCTGGAAGAAGCCGGTGCGGAAGCCGTAATACAGGCCGCCCACCACCAGCAGGATCAGCATGGGATAGCCCCACAGGGTATCAAGAAAGTCGTAGATCTTTCCCCACATGATGAGAGTCCTCCTTTATTTCCGTTCAGCGTTTGAACTCGGGTACATATTTCTGAAATACCGGCAGCATCCCGATCTTGTCCGGGGTCTGGGGGACGTGCTGATAGAACAGGTAATCGGAGAAGTCGTTGCCCTCCACGATGGCGGGGCCGTCGGGGGTGATGCCCACGTCCCAGCCCACATACCGCATGGCGGGCGTGACCATGGCCGCCTCCAGGACCATGTCCCGGGCCTCCTTGAAAAACGGCACCTCATAGCCCACGAAGGGCACGTGGCTGACGGGGTGCTCGGTGTACACCTGGCGCATGAAGCCCTCGCCCAGCACGCCGGGCCAGCGGACCACGCCGGTGTCCACGTCCACCCGGCAGCCTATGCCGCCGGGGCCGTAATTATCCACGGGTACCTCCTTGACGCCGAACTTCTGCACCGCGTAGATCAGATGGGGCACGCCGTCGGAGTCGATGAGGGTCACCATCCGCATGCAGTTGAGGCTGTAGGGGTTGACAGCGGCCTGCTTGGGGTGCTGGACCAGGATCTGCTCGCACACGCCCACGCCCTTCTCCCGCATATCCGCCAGAAACTGCTCCCGGGTGAGCCCCTCCGCCGCCTCATAGATGAAACAGCCCTTGCCGCTGTCCCCGGCGATGGGTTTGCAGAACATCCGCCGGTTGGCGGCGAGAAAGCCGTCGATCTCCGCCTCGCCGGCCCGGCCCAAATCCAGCACCTGGCGCTTCATGAACCGGCCGTAGGTCTGATAGAACAGCCCCTTGTCGTCCAGCACGGCGGCCTGGCTCTCGTCGTTGAGCAGATCCACCAGCTCCCGGTTCACCAGCCGGGTGACCATGGTGGCCTTCTGCCCCTCGGTCAGATCGTACATGCCGAACTGGATATAGTCGTGGTAGCCGGCGCCATATTTTCTGGCGCAGCGGATCATGTCCGCCGCCACCCACGCCTTGCTCTTTCCGCTGAGCTGGCTGGCGTGGTCCAGAATGGGCAGGAAGCGCTTCAGCCGCATCCCGCTGAGCACCCGCAGATAATAGGTGAATTTATTCATCGCTGTCGCATCTCCTCATCAGACGACGGGACCGGTTCCCGTCTTTTTTCACGGACCGTCTATAGGCCCTCCACACGCCCGCGGCCACCAGGATCAGACCCGCCGCCGTGGACGCGATCAAAAGCGCCGCCACCATCCGCTGGCTCCAGGCGATCACATTTGCCTCCGCCCCGGTCAGACGCAGGAACGTCCACTCCAGCCAGCAGATACCGTTGCCCGCCAGCGTTACGCACAGGCCCGCCCTGGCCAGCCATGCGATGGGCAGATACCGGGCCAGGCCGTACACCGCCCCGGCGGTGATCAGCGCCAGTCCCGCCGCGCCCAGGGCCAGAACGGCGCCGTGGCCCGCGGGGGCCATGGCGGCCGCGCTCACCGCGATCAGCAGCGCGAACCCGGCGTCCCACACCAGCACCGCCAGCCAGCGGCGTCTGGCGAACACGCCCTTCAGGGGCAGACTCCGCACCGCCCAGGGCACGATCACCGCGGCCGACAGCACATACAGCGCCGCCGCGGAGAAGAAAAACAGCTTCGCCGTCCCGCCGGCCCCATCGGTCCCCTCCGCCGTATAGCCAGCGCAGGCCAGCAGCAGCACCAGCAGACTCGCCGTATAGCCCAGCAGCGTCCACCGGCCGGTATAGCGCCGGGTGCGCAGCGGCAGCATGGTGGCGGACATGACCACCAGCAGCGACGGGGCCAGCAGATACAGCCAGCTCAGGGGGAAATCCGCCCCGGGGCCCCGGCCCAGCACCGCCGTGATGCACGCAGGCACGCACAGGAACGCCGCCAGCGCGCAGCTGGTGGCAAAGGCGCGGTTGCGCCATCTCCGGGGGGCCAGCACCGCCGCGGTCTCCTGGCGGAGGCTGTCCTCGCAGGCGCTGTCCCGCAGCTTCTCCAGCATCCCGGCGCAGACGGGGCAGCCGGCGATATGCTCCTCCACCATCCGGCGGCTGTCCTCGCTGCAGACGCCGTCCACATACAGCGGCAGCAGGTCCCGGATCACATCGCACGATTGCTTGTTATCCATCCTGCATCATCCTTTCCTGGATCTTCAGCCTGGCCCGGTGGTAGGTCACCCGGGCCCAGGTCTCGGTCTTGCCGAATATGCTCCCAATCTGGCGGAAGCCCAGCTCTCCGAACACCCGCAGCTGGAACACTTCCTTGTAGGGCTCGGGCATATCATGCAGGATCAGGTGGATCCGGAACGCCATGTCCCGGTCCAGAGCGCTGTCCTCCATGGCCTCGGCGGCGGCTGTCTCCTCCGCCGGCTCGCCGGCCTGTCTCGACCGGCGGCGCAGCTCATCGGCGTACAGGTTTTTCCCGATGGCACAAAGCCATGTCAGCGCCTCGGACTGGCCGCGAAATTCGCTCTTGGCGGTCATGGCCTTGTAAAAGGTCTGGGCCGTCAGCTCCTCGGCCAGGCTCCGGTCTCTGGACATCGTCAGAAGGTAGGAGTACACCTGCATATAACAGGCGTCATACAGCCCCTCATAGTCCAGCGCCTCCACCTCCATTCCTTGGTTAGACGTTTCCGTCTCCGATTCGTTACAAAAAATCTGCAAAAATTTTTGCCCGCCGGCCCATCCGCGCGGTCAGGGCTGGTGCAGCACCTGCGCCCCCACGTCCGGCAGGTCCGTCATGATCGCGTCCGCGCCGAGGCCCTGCAGCCGGGCCATCTCGTCCCCGTCGTTGATGGTCCAGTACTGCACGGCGATGTCCCGCTCGTGGGCGTAATTGACCACCCGGCTGGTGCCCAGATTGACGAAATAGTCGGTGGTGGGGATCTGCAGGGCCCTGTAGTGCAGCTGCTCCTTGTCCAGCTTCAGCCCCAGCAGGGCGGAGAAGTAAAACCGCACCACCTCGTTGACGCCGGCGCTGCGGGGCATATCCGGGTAGGTCTCATCCATATAGGCGGTGACCTCGTTGTGGAAGGTGCCCACCACCGTCCGGTCCAGACAGCCGTGCTCCGTCAGGGTGGCGTACAGCTTGTCCGCCGCCTCAAAGCCCCGGTCGCCGCTGTTTTTGATCTCGATGATGTACCGGTACGTCCCGGCGGACTCCAGATAGTCCAGCGCCTCGTCCAGGCTGATGATGCGCAGTTCGTCAGGCACCGCGTCGCCGTGCAGCTGCGCGTAGGGCGCGGAGCCGTCGTCGGCCACGAACCGGGCACCCATGTTGAGGGTCTTCAGCTGATCGAAGGTCCGGCTCCCCACGTCCACGTCCGTCTCGCCGAACACCTCCGGCGCGTCGCTGGTCCGGTCCAGGGTCTCGTCGTGCAGCAGCACCAGCACCCCGTCCGCCGTCAGATGCAGGTCGAACTCGAAGATGTCCAGCCGATAGTCGGGGCTGGTGACGCAGTTTTCCAGCGCCATCATGGTATTCTCCGGCGCGATGCCGCCGCCGGCCCGGTGGCCGGACAGCATGGTCACCCCCAGGGGCGTGATCAGCGGATTTTTCGCCTCCGGGAAGTCCTCCGGCGGCATGGAGCTGTCATGCCGCACCGCCCAGCAGGCCAGGCCCGCCAGCAGCGCCAGCACAAGCAGCACGATGAGCATGATCTTCAGCGCCTTCTTTCCCTTTTTGCCCAGAGGGCAGCCCTTGGCGAACCAGGGGAACGTCAGCGGCCACACCAGGATGGCCGCCAGCACCATCAGCATATACCGCACCGCGTTGGCCGCCTGCCGGCCGCCGAACAGGGCGTTCAGGGGGCTTTTCAGCGCCACGCGCAGCCCCATCACCACCGCCAGGCCCAGCAGGCACTTCAAGATCTGCGCCCACCAGGGGGCCTTGGTCTCAAAGCGGATGTACCGGCGCTCGATGGGCGCGGCGATCATCACCGCCGCCGCCACGCCAAACATGGTGAAGCTGTTTTTCTGAAACTCCGCCAGGTTATCCGGGTCCGCTCCTGCCAGCATACGCGCCCCGGAGAGCCAGCATGCGGCGGCCGCCAGCGCAAAGATGACCGCGAACACCCCCTCCGCGAGGCGGGGATCGTCCTTTCGAAACAGCGGATACAGCCCGAACACCAGCGCCAGGCCGATACCAGCGCCCACCGCCACGTCCGCGGGGGTGTGGACCCCCAGATACATCCGGGAGAAGCACACCAGCGCCGCCAGCACCCACAGCGCCGCCTGCAGCCACCGCTTCCCGGCGAACCGGGCCGTGCCGCCCAGAGCCACCACGCTGTTCTGGCTGTGGCCGCTGGGGAAGGAATAACCCGTGGCCCCCGCCCGGGCGCTCTCCACGATGGTGAACCCCGGGTCCCGGACCCAGGGCCGGGGCACCCGGCAGAGGATCTTCAGGTTCTGGCTGATCACCGTGCCGCCCACCCCGGCGGCGATGAGATAGTAGCCGTCCCGCTTGCTGACGCACCAGTACACGACGATGGCCAGGGCGATGAACACCCCCTCGCCGCCCAGAAACGTGACGGCGGAAAAGATCTTATCCATCACCGGGGCGCGCAGCCCCTCCAGAACGTACAAAAAGCCCATGCGTCTCACCTCTCTGTAAACTCCCGCCCATTCTATCATAGGTTGCAAAAATATGCTAGAATTTCTGCGGGAGCCGCACATTTCCCCCCGCTTTTCCGTTATATAAAGCGAAGGAGCTCATCCATGGACATCGAGCGCGAGTACGACAAGCTATACCGCTATTGCCGCCGCCGGCTGGGCAGCCGGGAGCAGGCGGAGGACGTGACCCAGGAGGCCTTTGCCCGGTACTTTGCCGGCGGGCCCCCGGGGGAGGGCCGCGCCCTGCGCTGGCTGTATGTCACCGCCAGGAACCTGTGCGCGGACGAGTACCGGCGCAGAAAGCCGGAGCCCCTGCCCCCGGACCTGCCCGCCCCGGACACCTCCCTGGAGGACCTGGCCCTGCGCCAGGCCCTGGCGCGGCTGACAGCGGAGGAACAGGAATTGATCCTGATGCGTTATGTAAACCAAGAGCGGGTGTCCGCCGTCGCGGCGGCCACGGGCATGAGCCGCTTCGCCGTGTACCGGCGGACGGCGGCGGCCCTGGAAAAGCTGCGGCGGGCCCTGGAGGAGGACGAGCCATGAGGAAAAAGGAACTGAAAGCGCGTCTGGCGGCCCTGGCCGTGCCCGGCCCGGACCTGGCCCGGAAGCGGGCCTTTCTCCGCGCCCTGCCCCCGGCCCCGGTGAGCCACCTGCGGCTGATACTGGGCCAGGCGGGCTATATCCGGCCCCTGACCTGGGCCGTGTCGGCGGGGGTGTTTGCCCTGGCCCTGGGCCTGGGCAGGATGTTCCCGGCCGACGCGGTGTGGGTCGCCTCGGCCCTGACGCCCTTCGCGGCCATGACGGCGGCGGCGGAGACCGGCCGCTCGGCCCGGCACGGCATGGAGGAGCTGGAGCTGGCCGCCCGGTTCGGGCTGCGGAGCGTGGCCCTGGCCCGGATGGGGGCTCTGGGCCTGGCCCACCTCATCCTGCTTATCCTGCTGGCGGCGGAGAGCGGCGGAGGCTTCTTTCGGACGGGGGTATACATCCTCACCCCCTACCTGGCCGCCGATCTGCTGGGCCTGGCCGCCGTGCGGCGGCTGCGGGGCCGGGAGGGGCTGTACGCCGCGGCCGGGGCGGCGGCGCTGACGGCGGGGCTGTGCGTGGGTCTCCACAGCGCCCGGGCATACACCCCGGATAATTTCCGCTGGTGGCTGCTGGCCCTGGTCCTGGCCGCCGCCCTCACCGGGCGGGAGTATTTGAAAACGATACGAAAAACGGAGGAACTGTCATGGAGCTTGTGATGGACAGACTTTCCAAGCAATTTCAAAACAAGATCGCCGTGGACCGGGTGAGCCTGCGCCTGGCCCCGGGCGTCACGGGCCTGCTGGGGGCCAACGGCGCGGGCAAGACCACCCTCATGCGGCTGATCTGCGGCATTTTAAAGCCCACCGCCGGGTCCGTGGCCTTCGACGGCCAGGACGTGGGCACGGAGGAGTACCGGGCGGCGCTGGGGTATCTGCCCCAGGACTTCGGATACTACCCGGACTTCTCCGGGCTGGACTTTCTGCTGTACATGTCCGCCCTGAAGGGTCTGGACAGGCGCCAGGCCCGGCGCCGGAGCCTTCAGCTTCTGGACACGGTGGGCCTTTCCGACGTATACCGCAGGAAGGTGAAGACCTATTCCGGCGGTATGCGCCAGCGCCTCGGCATCGCCCAGGCGCTCCTGAACGACCCGAAGCTGCTGATTTTGGACGAGCCCACATCCGGCCTGGACCCCAGGGAGCGGGTCCGTTTCCGGGAACTCATCGCCCGGCTGGGAAAGGACAGCGTGGTGCTGCTGTCCACCCACATCGTCTCGGACGTGGAGCACATCGCGGACCGGGTGCTCATCATGAAGGCCGGCCAGATCGTCCACGACGGGGCCTGGGACCGGCATGAGGACCTGGAGAGATTCTATCTGGCCCAGTTCGGAGAGGAGGAGGACCATGGGTAATTTTGGCACGCTTTATAAATTTGAGCTGAAAAAGCTCCTGCAGCGGAAGATGGTGTGGATCGCCCTGGTGCTGCTGGCGGCGGCGGCGATACTGCCCCCCGCCTCCTCGGTGATAGGGAAGATGTACATCTCCTCCGAGGTGACCGGCCTGGAAAACCAGGTGTACACCCACTACGAACTGGTCCAGCGCCGGCGCGCCGACCCGGCCCACTTGGAGGGCCGGAAGCTGGATACAGACCTCATTCAGGAGGCCATCGGCGCCGTGGGCGTGATAAGCCAGTCCACCACCGAGGCGGTCGTCGGCGACGATAACGCTGTGGCGACCTTTACCGTCCGGCAGGCCGACCCGGATAAGATGGGCTGGACCCTGGACGGCTACACCATCCAGGGGGAGTACTGGGACATCTGGGACACGGTGGAGTCCATGGTGGGCCAGGACGCCATGACGGACAGTCTGACCGCGGAGGACTATTACGCCGCCGTGGACGCCGACCGGGCGGCTGGCTATAACGTCTGGGGCCTGACCGCCGGGGAGAGGGCCTGGTGGGCGGAGCAGGCGAAGAAGATAGAGACGCCTCTGCCCGTGACGGGCTATCCCAACGGGGGCTGGACGGCCATGGCTGAGACAGCCTATGTGGCGAACCTCTTCATCTTTCTCTTCGCCATCATCGCCCTGGCGGGGCTGTTCCCCATGGAGCGGCAGCGGCGCACCGACGCCCTCATCCAATGCGCCCGAAACGGCGGTGCGCCCCTCTATGCCGCCAAGCTCCTGGCCGGGCTCACGGTGAGCTTCTGCGGCGGGGTCATCATCCTGGGCTCCATGGCCACCGCCTGTCTCATCCTGCTGGGGCCGGAGGACGCCGCCACCGCCGTGCAGCAGCTGATGAACCCCGCCTGGGGCACGCCCATGACGGTGATGCAGCTGGCCCTCATCCTCTGCGGGGCGTATCTGGCGGCCAGCCTCATCCACGCCGTCTTCGTCATGGCGGTGGGCCTCTGCACCAAGGGCGGCATGGCCGCCATGGCGGTGTGCTTCGGGGTGATGATGCTCTTCCTCATAGTCTATTCCCTGCCCCGGGACTGGCGGGTGGTGAGCCAGCTCTGGAGCCTGCTGCCGGCGGTATTCGGCAACAACAGCATCGTCTTCGACGACCGGCTGGTGCACCTGGGCGGGTATCTGACAAGCTGGCAGGCCGCGCCCCTTTTATGGCTGGTCCTGCTGGCGGCCCTGGCCGCTCTGGGTCTGGCCCTCCACCGCCGGGTGGCGGATAAATAAATTGTAGCCTGGCATCTTGTCTTCCCCTCTCCCATTATGGTATGCTTACCTGGGAGAGGGGGCGTTTTTTATGACCGACACCGAACAGAGGCTGGCCGCGCGGCAGTTTGCCGCCGACTGGGCCGGCAAGGGCGACGAGAAGCAGGAGACCCAGTCCTTCTGGCTGGCGCTGCTGCGGAACGTCTACGGCGTGGCCGAGCCGGAGAAGGCCATTGATTTCGAGGTACCCGTGAAGCTGGACCACACCAGCTTCATCGACGGGTTCATTCCCCGCACCCGTGTGCTCATCGAGCAGAAGGGCCGGGACGTGGATCTGCGCAAGGGCGCCACCCAATCGGACGGCTCCTTCCTCACTCCCTTCCAACAGGCCCGGCGCTACGCCGGGTATCTGCCCCACGACCGGAACCCCCGCTGGATCGTGGTGAGCAACTTCGTCACCTTTGAGATCCACGACATGAACCGGCCCAACGACGAGCCGGAGGTGGTGGCCCTGGCGGAGCTGGAAAAGGAATATCACCGGCTGCAATTCCTTGTGGACACCGGCGACGAGAACATCAAAAAGGAGATGGAGGTCTCCTTAAAGGCCGGCGAGATCGTGGGCGTGCTCTATGACGCGCTGCTGCGCCAGTATGAGGACCCCACCGCTCCGGAGACATTGAAGAGCTTGAACGCCCTGTGCGTGCGGCTGGTGTTCTGCCTGTACGCCGAGGACGCCGGCATCTTCGGCAGGCACGGGATGTTCCATGACTATCTGCGGGACGTGCCGGTGAGCGGGGTGCGCAAGGCGCTGGTGGAGCTGTTCCGCACGCTGGACCAGCGGCCGGAGCAGCGGGACAAGTACCTGGCGAGCGACAACCCCCTGCTGGCGGCTTTCCCCTACGTCAACGGCGGGCTGTTCTCCGACGAGAACGTGGAGGTGCCCCCCTTCACGGCGGAGCTGAAGCATCTGCTGCTGGCGGACGCCAGCGAGAATTTCAACTGGTCCGCCATCAGCCCCACCATCTTCGGGGCGGTGTTCGAGAGCACCCTGAACCCGGAGACACGGCGCAGCGGCGGCATGCACTACACCAGCATTGAGAACATCCACAAGGTGATCGACCCGCTGTTTCTGGACGGGCTGAAGGCGGAGTTCGCCCAGATCGAGGCCATCGCCGTGGAGAAGACCCGCCAGGCGCGGCTGACGGCCTTCCAGGAAAAGCTGGCCGGTCTCACCTTCCTGGACCCGGCCTGCGGCTCCGGAAACTTCCTGACGGAGACTTACCTCTCCCTGCGGCGTCTGGAGAATGAGGCCATCGCCGCCCGGCAGCACGGCCAGGTGGTCCTGGGCGGGGTGGAAAACCCCATCCGGGTGTCCATCGGCCAGTTTTACGGCATCGAGATCAACGACTTCGCCGTGACGGTGGCCAAGACGGCGCTGTGGATCGCGGAGAGCCAGATGATGCGGGAGACGGAGGCCATCGTCCGCCACGAGCTGGACTTTTTGCCCCTGAAGACCAACGCCCACATCGTGGAGGGCAACGCCCTGCGGCTGGACTGGGAGAGCGTGGTGCCCAAGGGGCAGCTGTCCTACATCATGGGCAATCCCCCGTTCGTGGGTGGCATGATGATGACGCCTGCCCAGCGTGAGGACCTGGTCTCTTCCTTCCCAGAGTGCACTAAGCCGGGGGAAATCGATTACGTGTCCGGCTGGTATGCAAAAGCGGCCCACTACATGCAGAACACGGCCATCCGGTCTGCATTTGTATCAACTAACTCCATTTGCCAGGGACAGTCGGTTTCTTTCGTCTGGAAGCCGCTGTTCGACATAGGCGTGCACATCGACTTCGCCCACCGCACCTTCCGCTGGGACAGCGAGGCCAAAATCAAGGCCCACGTCCACTGCGTGATCGTGGGGTTTAGCGCCGCCCCGAACTCAGCCCCAAAAGTGATCTATACAGACGACCAGGCGCAAGCCGCCAAAAACATCAACGCCTATCTGCTGGACGCGGACAGTGTTTTCGTTGACAGCCGGAGCACACCGTTGTGCGACGTGCCGCCCATGCGTTTCGGGAGCATGCCACGGGACGGCGGCGGATTCGTTCTGACCGAGGAAGAGCGCTTGTCCCTGCTGGAAAAGGAGCCTCTGGCCAGCAAGTGGATCAGACCATATCTCGGCGCGGAGGAATTTATAAAAGGTAAGACCAGATATTGCCTGTGGCTGGTCGGCGCGTCCCCCAACGAGCTTCGTTCCTGCAAAGAGGTCATGCGCCGCATCGAGGCTGTTCGTGATTTTCGGGCTTCCAGCAAAGCGGCAGCCACGCGAAAGTTCGCGGATACTCCCACGCTCTTTTGTCAGATCGCGCAGCCGGACACCGACTACATCATCATACCGGGCGTTTCCTCTGAAAAGCGGCGCTATATCCCCATGGGGTTCATGGACAAAAACACCATCGCGTCCAATCTTGTGCAGCTGATCCCCGATGCCATGCTCTATCACTTTGGAATCTTGACCTCCAACATCCACATGGCCTGGATGCGGGCCGTGTGCGGACGGCTGGAGATGCGATACCGTTATTCCAAAGACGTGGTCTACAACAACTTCCCCTGGCCCACGCCCACGGAGGCCCAGCGGCAAAAGATAGAGAAAACCGCCCAGGGCATCCTGGACGCCCGGGCGCTTTATCCGGACAGCTCCCTGGCGGACCTGTACGACGAGACCACCATGCCTTATGAACTGCGCAAGGCCCACCGGGACAACGACCGGGCCGTCTGGGAGGCCTACGGCAAGGCCTGGCCCATCGGCTCCGAGAGCGCCTGCGTGGCCGCGCTGATGAAGCTCTATCAGGATCTGACCGACGACGGGAGGTGATCTTTTATGCTGCTTTTCTCCGCCACATACGACTCCCCCCTGGGGCTGATGGTGCTCTCCTCCGACGGGAAGAGCCTGTCCGGCGTCCGGTTCGTGGGCCAGAAATACTTCCCCGTCACCCACATGGAGCGCCGGGAAGGTCTGCCCGCGTTCAACGCCGCCCGGGAGTGGCTGGACAGCTACTTCGCCGGGGGGCGGCCGGATCCCCGCGCCCTGCCCCTGGCCCCGGAGGGCACCGATTTCCGCCGCCTGATCTGGGATCTGCTGCTGGACATCCCCTACGGGGAGACCACCACCTACGGCGCGCTGGCCGCCCAGGCCGCCCGGCGGCTGGACCGCCCCGCCATGTCCGCCCAGGCCGTGGGCAGCGCGGTGGGCCACAACCCCATCTCCGTCATCATCCCCTGCCACCGGGTGGTGGGCGCAGACGGCCAGCTTATCGGCTACGCGGCCGGTATTTCGGCCAAGCACTGGCTGCTCCGCCATGAGGGCGCCATCTCCTGACAAAAAAAGAAACGCCATCCCCCGGACCCAGGGTCCGGGGGATGGCCTGTTTTTTCACTTGATCGCGAAGTGGAGCACCACCGCCAGCACCGTTATCGCCAGCCCCGCCAGGCGCATGACCAGGGGCATCTTCGGCCCCTGCATCCCCGGCGGGCACACCGGATTGATGGTGAACATCTGCCCGCAGATCACCATGCAGATCTGCCAGATGATGTGCTTGTGGAACACCAGCGTCAGACACACGCCCAGCGCCATCAGCACCGCGCAGTCCGTCACCTGCCGTTTGAAGGTTATCTTTTCCATGCTCAGCCCTCCCTGATGGCCCGGGCGTATTTCTCCGCGGTGCGGTATACCGTCTCCGGATCCTCGCCCACGAAAAATTCCCCGTCTTCATACAGCACCTTTCCCGCGATCATGGTCATGCGCACGTTGGACGGGTCCCCGGAATAGACCAGGTTCTTCACCACGTTGTTCTCCGGGCGCATGTTGGGCCGGTGCATGTCGATGCGCACAAGATCCGCCTGCTTGCCAGGGACGACGGCGTCGCAGTCGCCCAGGCCCATGGCCCGGGCCCCGCCGGATACCGCCGCGTCCAGGATCAGCGCCGGGTCACCCGCCGCCGCGTCGGACTGTCTGAGCTTGGCCAGGATGTTGATGAGGTACATCTCCCGGAACATGTCCAGAGCGTTGTTGGAGGCGGGGCCGTCGGTGCCCACCGCCAGATGCACGCCCTTTTCCATGGCCTCCCGCAGCGGGAAAAATCCGCTGGCCAGCTTGCCGTTGGAGCAGGCGTTGATCACCGCGGTGAGTCCCCGGCGGGCGAAGATGTCCATGTCCTCGCCGGTCATGTAGATGCAGTGATAGCCGCCCCCGCCGTAGTCGTAAAGGCCCAGGGTGTCGAAGAGCTTCGTTGGCGTCATGCCGTGGCGGGCCACGCAGTCCCGCACCTCGCTGACGGTCTCGGAGTTGTGGCACCACACCGGGGCCTTCAGCTCGTGGCAGACCTTGGCCAGATACTCCAGCGCCTCCCGGTTGGTGGTGTACTCCGCGTGAAAGCCCAGCTGGGCGCTGACCATCGGGCCGAAGTCGCGGTTGTAGTGCTCATAAAAATCATACAGCTCCGACCAGTCGTTGCCGGCGGTGAAGCTGCCGCACAGCACCGTCCGGAACCCCCAGTCCCGGGCAATGCGGGCGATCTCGTCGGTGTGGTAGTACATGTCGAAGCAGGCGGTGATGCCGTTGGCCAGGTACTCCAAAAACGCCACCTTCACGAACGCGCCGGTGCTCTCCGGCGTCAGCTTCGCCTCGGCGGGGAACACCTGCTTTTCCAGCCACTGGTGCAGGGGCAGATCGTCCGCCGCGGAGCGCAGGAAGGTCATGCCCGAGTGGGTGTGGGCGTCCTTGAAGCCGGGTATGAGAAGGTCGCCGCCCAGGTCGATCTGGCGGTCAAAGGCGGGCATGTCCTCCCGGGCCGGGCCCACGTAGGCTATGGCGGCGCCGTCCACCCAGACCTCGTTTTCCGTCACGCCCGCGGGCTCCAGCGCCCGGCCGTTATAAAAGCGTATCATGTTTTGTCCTCCGTTTTCGTCGGTCCGTTTTCCGCCGCGGCCTCCCGCAGCTTTTTCAGTCTTTTCAGGGCCTCCTGGGTGTCCGGGTGGTCCTCGCCCAACACCCGGCGCTGGGCCTCGTATGCCCGCTTTTCCAGCTTGAGCGACTGCTCATAGTCCCCCAGCTCGTTGCAGGCGCAGGCCAGATCTACCAGTGTCAACAGGGTATCCGGGTGCTCCGGGCCCAATACATGGCTTCTGGCCTCGTACAGCTTCTCATAAAGTTCCCGGGTCCGGGCACGGTCCTTTTGATCTTCACAGATGCCGGCCAGATCCTCCAGCACCCGCAGCGTGGCCGGATGTTCCGGCCCCAGCACCCGGCACTGGGCCTCGTATGCCCGTTCGTCCAGCTCCCGTGCCCGGGCATAGTCCTCCAGTCCGTAACAGTATGCCGCCATAGCCCTCAGTACCCGCAGGGTATCCGGGTCGTCCGGTCCCAATATGCGGGCGCGCGCCTCGTATACCTGCTCCGCCAGTTCCCGGGCCCGGGCATAGTCCTCCAGCTCACAGCAGGTACGTGCCAGAACCTCCAGTACCTGCAGCGTGTCCCGGTGCTCCGGCCCCAACACCCGGCTCTGCGTCTCCCACAGCTTTTCGCACAGTTCCCGCACCCGGGCGTGGTCGCCCGTCTCGGCGCAGGCGCCGGCCAGGTTCTTCAGTGCCAACAGCGTGTCCGGATGCTCCGGGCCCAACACCCGGCTCTGCGTCTCCCACAGCTTTTCGTACAGCTCCCGCGCCCGGGCGTGGTCGCCCAGATCGACGCAGATGTCGGCCAGGTTTCCCAGCGCCATCAGCGTGTCCGGGTGCTCCGGACCCAGTATGCGGGCGCGCGCTTCGTATACCTGTTCGTCCAACTCCCGTGCCCGTGCACAGTCCCCCAGATCGCCGCAGGTATATGCCAGGTTCCCCAGCGCCAGGAGCGTATCCGGGTGCTCCGGCCCCAGTATCCGCTTATATGCCTTGTATACCTGTTCCTCCAGCTCCCGCTCCCGGCCGTGGTCCCCCAGCTCGCCATAGGTGCTCGCCAGGTTCATCAGCGTCCCCAGCGTGTCCGGGTGCTCCGGACCCAATACGCGGGCGCGCGCCTCGTATACTTTCTCCTCCAGTTCCCGGGCCCGGGCGTAGTCCCCCAGATGGCCCCAGGCGGCTGCCAGGTTCCCCAGCGCCCGCAGCGTATCCGGGTGCTCCGGCCCCAATACGCGGGCGCACGCCTCGTACACCTGCTCCGTCAGTTCCCGTTCCCGGGCGTAGTCCCCCAGATGGCCCCAGGTATGCGCCAGGTTCCCCAGTGTCACCAGGGTGTCCGGGTGCTCCGGGCCCAGGATGCGCGCTTTCGCCTCGTA
>CANQSJ010000032.1 GCA_947626495.1 uncultured Oscillospiraceae bacterium
GAGGGCCGGTTTTTGGCCTCGGAGGAGACGGTGCGCGCCCTGGCGGCGAACGGACAGATCGCCACCCAGTACGTGGATCTGGCCGGCGTGCCCTCCATGGACACGGACTTCAACCCCAACGGCTCCGTCTACGCCATCGAGGGCATCACCAGCCCCGATGGCCGGGTACTGGGCAAGATGGGCCACTCCGAGCGGGTGGGCCGGTACCTTTACAAGAACGTTCCCGGGGCGTACGACATGGGTCTGTTCCGCTCCGCGGTGGATTACTTCCGCGCAAACTGAAAGGAGAAGTATATGGCGTACTATTACAACGAGCCCTCCCATACCTTCAGCGAGTACCTGCTGATCCCCGGCTACACCTCCGAGCAGTGCGTGCCGGACAACATCAGTCTGAAAACGCCCCTGGTGCGCTACCGCCGGGGGGAGAAGCCGGCCATCAGCCTGAGCATCCCCATGGTGTCGGCCATCATGCAGTCGGTGTCCAACGACACCCTGGCCATCGCCCTGGCGAGAGAGGGGGGCCTGTCCTTCATCTACGGCTCCCAGTCCATCGAGGACGAGGCGGCCATGGTGGCCCGGGTGAAGAACTACAAATCCGGCTTCGTGGTCAGCGCCTCCAACGTCACCCCCGATGCCACCCTGGGGGACATCCTGGCGCTCAAGGCGAAAAACGGCTTTTCCACCGTGGCGGTCACCGAGGACGGCACCGCTAACGGAAAGCTTTTGGGCATCGTCACCAGCCGGGACTACCGGGTCAGCCGCATGGCCACCACGGAGGTGGTCCGGGACTTCATGACGCCCCGGGAGAAGCTGGTCACCGCCCCCGAGGGCACCAGCCTCAAGGAGGCCAATGACATCATCTGGGACCATAAGCTGAACGCCCTGCCCATCGTCTCCGACGACGGGTGCCTGCAGTACTTCGTGTTCCGCAAGGACTATGACAGCCACAAGGAGAACCCCGACGAGCTGCTGGACGCCGGAAAGCGGCTGATGGTGGGCGCAGGCATCAACTCCCGGGACTACGCCCAGCGGGTGCCGGCCCTCATCGAGGCCGGGGCGGACGCGCTGTGCATCGACTCCTCCGAGGGCCACTCTGTCTGGCAGAAGAAGACCATCGCCTGGATCCGGGAGCGCTACGGCGACGCGGTGAAGGTGGGCGCGGGCAACGTGGTGGACGAGGCCGGGTTCCGCTTTCTGGCGGCGGCCGGAGCGGACTTCGTCAAAGTCGGCATCGGCGGCGGCTCCATCTGCATCACCCGGGAGACCAAGGGCATCGGCCGCGGCCAGGCCACGGCGCTGATCGAGGTGGCCAAGGCCCGGGACGAGTACTACGCCGAGACGGGCATCTACGTGCCCATCTGCTCCGACGGCGGCATCGTCCATGACCACCACATCACCCTGGCGCTGGCCATGGGCGCGGACTTCGTGATGCTGGGCCGGTACTTCGCCCGCTTCGACGAGAGCCCCACCCCCAAGCTGAACATCAACGGTACCATCGTCAAGGAGTACTGGGGCGAGGGCTCCAACCGGGCCCGGAACTGGCAGCGCTACGACCTGGGCGGCACGGAGGGCCTCTCCTTCGAGGAGGGCGTGGACAGCTACGTCACCTACGCCGGCGGCCTGCATGAGAACGTGCAGAAGACCCTGTACAAGGTCAAATCCACCATGTGCAACTGCGGCGTCACCACCATCCCCGACCTGCAGCGGGACGCCAAGCTCACCCTGGTGAGCGAGACCAGCATCGTGGAGGGCGGCTATCACGACGTGACGCTGCGCACCACCAGCTCCATCAAGTAAAAGGAGGAGACCCATGACCGATATCGAGATCGCCCAGGCCAACGTGATGGAGCCCATCGCCGCGATCGCGGAGCGGGCGGGCGTGGATGAAAAATACCTGGAGCCCTACGGCAAGTATAAGGCCAAGGTGGACTACGCCCTGCTGGACGAGTCCCCCCGGCCCGACGGCAAGCTCATTCTTGTGACCGCCATCACCCCCACCCCCGCGGGAGAGGGCAAGACCACCACCAGCATCGGCCTGGCGGACGGTCTGCGCCGCATCGGCAAGAACGCCATCCTGGCCCTGCGGGAGCCCTCTCTGGGCCCCGTGTTCGGCGTCAAGGGCGGCGCCGCCGGCGGCGGCTACGCCCAGGTGGTGCCCATGGAAGACATCAATCTGCACTTCACCGGCGACTTTCACGCCATCGGCGCGGCCAACAACCTGCTGGCCGCTATGCTGGATAACCACATCTATCAGGGCAACGCCCTGCACATCGACCCCAAGACCGTCACCTGGAAGCGCTGCGTGGACATGAACGACCGGCAGCTGCGCCACGTCATCGACGGCATCGGCGGGCGGGTCAACGGCGTACCCCGGGAGGACGGCTACGACATCACCGTGGCCACGGAGATCATGGCGGTGTTCTGCCTGGCAAGCTCCATCCACGACCTGAAGGAGCGGCTGGGCCGCATCGTGGTGGCCTACACCTACGACGGCGCGCCGGTGACCGCCAAGGATCTGAAGGCGGTGGGGGCCATGGCGGCGCTCTTGAAGGACGCTCTCAAGCCCAATCTGGTCCAGACCCTGGAGGGCACCCCCGCCTTCGTCCACGGCGGGCCCTTCGCCAACATCGCCCACGGGTGCAACAGCGTGCTGGCCACCCGCATGGCGCTGAAGCTGGGCGACTACACCGTCACCGAGGCCGGCTTCGGCGCGGACCTGGGGGCGGAGAAATTTCTGGACATCAAGTGCCGCTACGCCGGCCTGACCCCGTCGGCGGTGGTGGTGGTGGCCACCATCCGGGCGCTGAAGATGCACGGCGGCCTCGCCAAGACCGAGCTGGGTCATGAGGACCTGGCGGCCCTGGAAAAGGGCATGCCCAACCTTTTGCGGCATGTCTCCAACATCAAAAACGTCTACGGCCTGCCCTGCGTGGTGGCAGTGAACCGCTTCCCCACGGACACGGACGCAGAGGTGGCCCAGGTCATTGAAAGCTGCGGCAAGCTGGGCGTGAAGGCCGTGCTGGGCGACTTCTGGGCCAAGGGCGGCGCGGGCGCTACGGACCTTGCCGCCGAGGTGGTCCGGGTGTGCGACGAGGAAAAGCCGGACTTTCATTTCAGCTACGAGCTGGATCTGCCCCTGGAGAAGAAGATCGAGGCGGTGGCGCGCAGGGTCTACGGCGGCGACGGCGTCTCCATCCTGCCGGCGGCAGCCAAGCAGATCGCCCGGCTGACCGAGCTGGGGTTCGGGGGCCTTCCCGTGTGCATCGCCAAGACCCAGTACAGCTTCTCCGACGACCCGGCCAAGCTGGGCGCGCCGGAGGGCTTCACCGTGACGGTGAAGGAGGTCAAGGTCTCCGCCGGCGCGGGCTTCGTGGTGGTGCTCACCGGCGACATCATGACCATGCCGGGCCTTCCCCGCGTCCCCGCCGCCGAGAAGATCGACGTGGACGACCGCGGCGTCATCTCCGGTCTGTTCTGAGCCTGTCCCATCCCAAACGCCTCCCGGTACCGGGAGGCGTTTGCTGCGCCCGCTTGCAACGGGGGATGGGGTGTGTTATACTCCGAGGGGGGAGAAGAGGTGGCAGGAAATGGAGAAAAAAGGAAGACTCATCGTCATCGAGGGTCTGGACGGCAGCGGCAAGGCCACCCAGGCAAAGCTGCTGCGGGAGGCCCTGGCGGCCCGGGGCGGGCAGGTGCTGGGCGTGTCGTTCCCGGACTACGGGAGCGAATCCTCCGCGCTGGTGAAGATGTATCTGCGGGGGGACTTCGGCAGCCGGCCCGGGGACGTGAACGCTTACGCCGCCTCCGCCTTTTACGCCGTGGACCGGTACGCCAGCTTCAAGCGGAGCTGGGCGGACTTTTACCGGGACGGCGGCACGGTGGTCGCCGACCGGTATACCACCTCCAACGCGGTACACCAGTGCTCCAAGCTGCCGGAGGAGGAGTGGCCGGGGTACTTGAAGTGGCTGTTTGCATTTGAATACGACCTCTTGGGCATCCCCGCCCCGGACCGGGTGATCTATCTGCGCACCAGCGCCGAGACCACCCACGATCTGCTCCTGAAGCGATACGGCGGCGACGCCAGCCGGGAGGACATCCACGAGGCGGACGGGGCGTATATGGCCCGGTCCCGGGCGGCGGCGGAGTACTGCGCTGAGCGGCTGGGCTGGACGGTGGTGCAGTGCCTTCGGGACGGCGCCATGCGGTCGGTGGAGGATATTCACCGGGAGATCATGGACCTGATCTGACGCGGATATGCACAGACCGCCGGGAGCGTTCCCGGCGGTCTCTTTTGCGGCGGTATGCGGGTGGACACAGAAAAAGAGGAGCGGCTCAAAGCCGCTCCTCTCTCGTTATTCGTGTAGGTCAGGGCTCGATGATGACCTTGATGGAGCCGGGGCTCATCTGGGTGAGAATGGCCTCCTCCAGCTTCTCCACAGGGAAGGAGTGGGTGATGATGGGGTCCAGATCGATCCGCTTGCTGTTGATCAGCGCCACCGCCCGGGCCTGGGTGTCCGGATTGATGAAGGAGCCGTGGATGGTCAGCTCTTTCTTATACACGTCTTCCAGGGACAGGGGGTATTTCGCCCCGGGTTTGGGTACACTGAACAGCACCACCGTGGCCCCCCGCCTGGCGGCGGAGAAGGCCTGCTCCGTGGCGGAGAGCACGCCGGCGCACTCGATGACCACGTCCGCGCCGGGGAAACCGAAGATGGCCTCCAGCCGCCCGTTCAGATCCTCGCGGAGGGGATCCACCGCGCCGTCCGCGCCCAGACGCAGGGCGGTCTGGCGCTTCACGTCGTCGGGCTCGCTCACGACCACCCGGGCCGCGCCGGAGAGTTTGGCCAGCTGCAGCAACATCAGCCCGATGGCGCCGGCGCCGATGATGCACACGTCCTGCCCGGGGCGGATGCCCGCCAGGTCGATGCCGTGCAGGCAGCAGGCCAGCGGCTCCGCCATGGCGCCATAGCGCAGGGGTACGTCTGCCGCCAGGGGGATGCACTGGGTCTGGGGCACCACGCACGCCTCGGCGAAACCGCCGTCCCGGTTGACGCCGATGGCGAACAGGTTCTCACACATGTGCTTTTTGCCGGAGCGGCAGTAGTGGCACCGGCCGCAGTAGATATTGGGGTCCACGGCTACGTGGTCGCCCACGGCCAGATCGGCCACGCCCGGGCCTAGCTTTTCCACCACGCCCGCGATCTCGTGGCCCAGGATGACCGGCGGCGTCACCTCCGCGGAGCCCTTGTCTCCGTGGTAGATATGCACGTCCGTTCCGCACACGCCGCAGGCGGCCACCCGCACGGTCACCTCGCCGGGGCCGGGCTCCGGAAGCGTCACGTCCCGGGTCTCAAATTTTCCGTTGCCAAGAAAAACGGAGCTTTTCATATCTGTCTCCTTTCTGCCTGAGGCGTCACCATTTGTCCGTGGCCAGCGGCAGGGGATCCACCGTGTCGGCCATGCGGTCCGTCAACAGCTCCAGCATCCGGACTTTCACCTGCAGATGGTCCGGATCGTCCCAGAGGTTATAGAACTCGTCCGGGTCCTTTTCCAGGTCGTACAGCTCGCCCTCCCGGGAGGTGTGGTAACGGGACAGCTTATAGCGCCCGTCGTAGACCATGGTGCCGAAGGCCATGGGGTCGGTGTGCCAGGGCATGGCCTCGTAGTATTCGCAGTAGACGCTGTCCCGGTGGGCGCCCGGGTCCTTGTCGCCGGTGAGCACGTCCGCCAGGGACCGGCCCTGCACGCCGGGCTCGATCTCGCCCAGGCAGAACTCCTCGATGGTGGGCACCAGATCCGTCAGCTCCGTCAGGGTGTCCAGCACGGCGCCCTGGAGGAAGTGGCCCTTCCAGGACATGATCAGGGGCACGTGGCTCATGCCCTCGTAGAAGTAGGGCCCCTTCAGGTAGATCCCGTGGTCGCCCAGCATCTCCCCGTGGTCGGAGGTGAAGATGACGATGGTGTTCTCCGCCTGGCCGCTGTCCTCCAGCGCCTGCATCAGCCGGCCGAACTGGATGTCGATCAGCTCCACCATGGCGTAATAGGCGGCCTTCAGCAGCCGGTGCTCGTCGTCGTTCATCTCGGCGAAGCTGAAGTGGTGGGGGTTGGGGTTGTTGTAGGCGCTCTTGTGGTCCTGGGCCTGGAAGACGGTCTTTTTGGCCCACTCGCCGTCGATGTACTTGGGCAGAGGCAACTCATCCGCCTTGGCCAGGTATTTTTCCAGCAGCCGTCTGGGGGGATCGAAGGCGTGGTGGGGATCGAAGATGTTGATGTTGTAGAACCAGGAGGTGTTCACCTCCGGCATGCGCCGGCGCTCCTCGGCGAAGTACTCGATGGCGTCGATGGCCTGGTCCACACACCACTTGGTAAAGTGGTAGGGCTCGTCCATGCCGGTTTTCACATAGCCCATCTTGTCATAGTCCGGGTAGCGGTACTCCTGGCCCTGCTTGAACAGCCAGTGGGCGTACTCGTTGCCGCTCCAATAGGTGCCGCCGGACTCGGGCAGACCGGCGTTGCCGATGCCGGAGGGGTTGTGGGCCCAGTGGAACTCGGTGAAGCCGTCGTCGATGCGGGCCTCCCGGATGGGGCATACCGACGGACCGCAGGGGGCCAGATGGAGCTTGCCCGCCAGGGCGCAGTAATAGCCGTGGTCGGCCAGCACCCGGGACACCAGCCGCTCATAAGGAGGCATGGACTGGCCGTTGGCGCGGCAGCGGGTGGTGCGGGGATAGCGGCCGGTGAGGAACGAGGCCCGGCTGGGGGTGCAGACAGGGGACTGGCAGTAGGCCCTCTGGAAGAGCACGCCCTGGGCGGCAAAGCGGTCCAGATTGGGCGTGTCCACATGGGGGTTGCCGTAACAGCCCAGCGTGTCAAAGCGCTGCTGGTCCGTCACCACCAGCAGGACGTTGGGCCGGGTGTTGCTGTATTTGTTCATGGATGATCCTTCCTTTCAGGGCCGTAGACTCCCGCACAGGGCGACGGTCAGTAGTTGAAGCTGCGGCCCAGGATGTTGTCGATGTTGCAAAGTACCGCGTGATCGAAGCAGCGGCGGACCATTTCGTTCTGAAGCGTGGCATAGCGCGGGTTGTTCCACAGGTTCTCAAACTCATGGGGGTCCTGCTTCAGGTCGTACAGCTCGCAGATCTGCTCGCCGTGGTGGACGGCGATCTTGTACCGGCCGTCGAAATACATGGTGGCGTAGATGCGGTGCATGAGCATGGTGGTGAAGTAAAACTCCGTATAGACCGCGTCCTTGTGTTTGTCCGGCGGGCATTTGCCGGTGAGGATGGGCACCAGGGACTTGCCCTGGATGTAGCCGGGCACGGGCAGGCCGGCCAGCTCCAGCAGGGTGGGGGCCACGTCCACCAGTTCCACCAGCGCGTCGGAGCGCAGATCCTCCCGGATCACGCCGGGCCAGGATACGATCAGCGGCACGTGGATCAGTCCCTCATAGAAGAAACCGCCCTTCCAGTAGAGACCGTGGTCGCCCAGCATCTCCCCGTGGTCGCTCATGAACACCACCACGGTGTTCTTGCGCAGGCCACTCTCGTCCAGATAGTCCAGCAGTCTGCCCAGCTGGTGGTCGATCAGCTCGATCTGGGCGTAATAGTCCCGGGTGACCTCCCGTTTCTCATCGTCGGTCATGGACACGGTGTCCCGGACCATGCCCTTCTGGTTGCCGTGGAGGTAGCAGTCCTTGTGGGCGAAGGGCTTGTTGTACAGCTCGCCCTCTTTCCACAGGGGCAGGGGCATATTCTGGATGCGCAGCTTTTCCTTGTATTCGTCGGGCGGGTCGAAGGGGGGATGGGGGTCGAAGGGATTCACGCTCAGACAGAAGGGCGTATCCTCCGTCCGGCCGGACATGAACTCGATGGCCTTGTCCACACACCAGGTGGTCTGGTGATCCTCCTCCCGCAGGCCGTGGATGCGCTCCGGGAGCACATAGCCGTTTCTGGGCGGCCACTGGCAGGGCATGGTATATTCCTTATACCAATCCACGCCCTTTTCCTTCAGCCAGTCCATGTACTTGTTGATCCCCGGCGCCCAGTCGTCGCAGGGCTGAGGACTGTATTGCCAATAGGTGTAGCCGTCGTCCACCCGTTCCTCCTCCCGGTGGTAGTGGGAGGTGAGATGGAGCTTTCCGATCAGACCGCAGGTATAGCCGCCGTCGGCCAGCATTTTTGTCACCAGGACCTCGTCCTTGGAGAAGTGGTCGTTGCCGTTGATGGAGGAGCGGGTCGTTCTGGGGTAGCGCCCGGTCAGAAAGCTGCCCCGGCTGGGGGAGCAGATGGGATTCTGACAGTAGGTGCGGGTGAACGCCACGCCCTGGCGAACCAGACGGTCCAGGTTGGGGGTGTGGATGTAGGGGTTTCCCAGGGCGGCGATGGTGTCATAGCGCTGCTGGTCCGTGCAGAACCAGATAATGTTGGGACGCTGCATGATAAGACCTCCCGTCGAACACCCAACTGCCGGAGGGGGCGGCCGCCTCCAAAATGGGATGTTATGATAAGGTGTTTTACTTTTTCAACTTCGTTTTGACAAGAGATGTTCCAAAAGGCATTCAAATCGTAACGTATTATAACAATTCGCTCAGAAAAAAGCAATATAAAATATACGATTTGTCAAACTCGACAAAATGAATATCCTAAAATTTACATTTTCAAGGTTGACACATCCGGCGAAAACATGATACTATGCAGACAAAGGAAAAGAGATTTTTTGAAAGTGTGACGTCTCCCGGCGGCGGGAGGGCGGTCATACGTACCAACGAGCGACGTGCTGAAAGGGCATTCAAATCATCCCCAGGCACAGGCGTACCCCCGAACAGACTGACTGAAAACCGACGAAAAGATCGAAAGGAGAACTTGAAAATGCGTAAACTGACCAAACTGCTTTCCCTGCTTCTCGCACTGTGCATGCTGTTTTCCCTGGCCGCCTGCGGCGGCGGATCCTCCGCGGAGAAGACGGAGGAGAAGGCCCCTGAGACCCAGCAGGAGACGGAGCCCGAAGCCGAACCGGAGGCCGAGCCCGAGGCTGAGCCGGAAGCGGAGCCCGAGGCCGAGCCCGAGGAAGAGCCTGAGGCGGAGATCTCCGAGGCGGCGCAGAAATACGCCACTGAGAAGAACATCACCTGGTACACCCAGGGCGCCGGCAACATCGCCGACACCATCGCCCGGATCATCGCTCCCAAGCTGGGAGAGATCCTGGGCACCACCGTGGTCATTGAGAACGCCGACGGCGCGGGCGGCATGAACGAGCTGAACCCGGTGCTGGCCGCCGACGCGGACGGCTACACCCTGGCCAGCATCGCCGTGGCCTTCCTGTGCATGACCCCCTTCTCCCAGGACTGCACCTATGATTACACCGACTTCGAGCTGATGTGCAACGTGATGAGCCAGCCCCAGTGCCTGTTCGTCAGCGCCGACGCCCCCTACAACACCTTTGAGGAGTGGACCGAGTACGTCAAGGAGCATCCGGGCGAGGTGAACATCGGCGTTCCCGGCGTCTCCTCCGTGCACAACTTCGCCCTCCAGGGCCTGATGCTGGAGACCGGCCTGGATTTCAAGACCGTGGCCTACAGCTCTTCTGAGTTGACCCAGGCCATGCTGGGCGGCCACATCGACGGCGCCGTCACCGGCTTCATGGAGCTGTACTCCGGCGTGGAGAGCGGCGATCTGAAGATCTTGGCCTTCACCACCACCTCCAAGGCCGAGGGCATGGAGGACATCCCCACCTTCGAGGAGCTGGGCTTCAGTTCCAAGGGCGTGGCCTTCCAGGGCATCGCCATCAAGGCCGGGGCCGACCCCGACGTGGTGGCGAAGCTGGACGCGGCGCTGACCGAGGCGCTGAACGATCCCGATGTGATCGGCCAGCTGGACGCCGCGGGCCTGTGGTACGAGGGCACCTATCAGGGCCGGGAGGAGTTCACCGAGACGGTGAAGAGCACCTACGAGTTCTATGAACAGGTCCTCACGGACACCGGCCTGATGGAGGAGCTTTACGGCTGATCGCCGAGAGATCGGCAAACACAGTGGAGGGCGTGCCGCGCACGGCACGCCCTTCCGGGATACCCCTGGGAGGGATGAAAAATGACGGAAAAAAAGATGGATGTGGCCGTGCCGGCATTTCTGCTGTGTTTGGACGGCTATTATCTCTATAAGTGCTTTACCGGCCGAAAGTATGCCTCCGTGGCGGTGGGACCCTATGCGTTTCCCAAGATCCTGGGCATCGCGCTGGCGGTGCTGTGCGTCGTGATCATCGCCAGGACCCTGTGGGATGGGAGAGGGCAAAAGAGCGAGCCTTTCCGCATCGGCAATCCTCTGTGCTTCGTCGCGGCCATCGGCGCCACCGCGCTGATGATCCTGCTGTGGCAGAAGTTTGGGATGTTCTATCTCTTCGGACCCATCTACACGGTGGGGCTGTTGTTGCTGTTCTCGAAGCGGGAGAACCGCTTCCAATGGAAGAATCTTTTGAAGATCGTCCTCATTACCGGGGTGCTGTTCGGGTTCATTTTCCTGACGTTCCAGGTAGCGATGGGCATCCGGCTGTGAGGTGACGGCTATGATAGAGCTTTCCTCTCTGTTTACGTGGCAGAATCTGCTTCTGGCCTTTGCCGGCTCCTTCGTGGGCCTGCTGGTGGGCGCCATGCCCGGTCTGGGCACGGCGATGGCCATCGTGCTGCTGATGCCCTTCTCCTACAGCATGAAGGCCATGTCGGCCATCGTGCTGCTGCTGTGCGCCTATCAGAGCGCGGAGTACGGCGGCTCCATCTCCTCCATCACCCTGGGGGTCCCGGGCACGCCCTCCGCCTCCGCCACGGTGCTGGACGGCTACGCCATGGCCAAGAACGGCCGGCCCGGCCGGGCCATCGCGTACTCTCTGTTTGCCTCTACCACGGGGGGCTTCATCGGCGCGCTGGCGCTGATGTTCCTGACAAAGCCCCTGGCGAATTTCTCCCTGCGCTTCAACTCCCCTGACTTCTGCATGCTGGCGTTGCTGGCGCTGTTCGGCATCGTGACCATCTCCTCCAAGGAGGTGCTCAAGGGTCTGGTGTCGGTGTGCATCGGCCTGATGCTCAGCACCATCGGCACCGACACGGTCACCGGCGCGTCCCGGTTCACCCTGGGGCTGCCCAACCTGACCGACGGCATCTACACCGTGGCGGTGGCCGTGGGCGTGTTCGCCTTCCCGGAGATGCTGGGCATCATCAGCGACGCGCTGCACAAGCGATACGTCACCGATATGAAGGACCTGAAGAGCGATCTGAAGCCCAAGGACTACGCGAAGATGGCCAAGCCCATCGCCATCGGCTCCGTCACCGGCATCGGCATCGGCGTGTTCCCCGGCATCGGCGGCGCCGTGGCGGCCTGGATGAGCTATATGATGGCCCGGAAGGCCTCCCGCCATCCGGAGACCTTCGGCACCGGCGAACCGGAGGGCATCTCCGCGCCGGAGGCGGCCAACAACGCCTGCGTATCCGGCTCGCTGATCCCCCTGCTGGCCCTGGGCATCCCCGGCTCCACCTCCATGGCCATCCTGGCCACGGCCTTCATGATCCACGGGGTGAAGGTGGGACCGAACCTGTTTACCACCGACCCGGCGCTGCTCAACGGCATCTACATTGCCTTCTTCTTCGCGGTGATCATCATGTTTGTGCTGGGCAAGCTGATGACCCCCTTCTTCGCCAGCATCCTGGCGGTGCCTGGCTCCGCGCTGGTTCCGGTGATCCTCACGTTCGTGCTCATCGGCGTGTACGCGGGCAAGAAGGTGTTCCTGCACCTGTGGGTGGCGCTGATCATCGGCGTGGTGGGATACTTCCTCAAGCGGAAGAAATATCCCCTGGCGCCCATCGTGGTGGCCTTCGTGCTGAGACAGACGGTGGAGGTGAACTTCCGCCGGTCCCTGGAGCTGTCCGGCGGGAGCCTGTCTATTTTCGTCAAGTCCGGCTACTCCAAGGTGATCTTTGTGCTGGTGGTGATCGTGGCGTTCTTCCCGCTGATCAAGAAGCTGTTCAAGATGCTCACGAAGAACCGCCGGACCTACCTCAACGACATCCCGGAGGACGACAACTGACAAAAATGCCGCCGCCCTTGACCCAGGTCCGGCTCTGCCGGGCCGGAGGGCGGCGGATCTATTGACAGGCCCTCCCATTTGCGGTAGTTTAGGGAGGGCCGGTCTTTTCCTGTCTGGAAGGAGCGAGTTATGACGGCAAAGCTGCAACTGATCGCGTCGGATCTGGACAACACCATTCTGGACCCGGACGGGATGCACCTGCGCCCGGGCGCGCGCTGCGCCGTGGAGCGGGCGGGGGAGGACGGCGTGCTGTTCGTGCCCGCCACAGGCCGGAGCCCCCAGCTGACGCCGGATTTCAACTTCCCGCCCTTCCGCTACGGCATCTATGCTAACGGGGCCCTGGTGCTGGACAGGCAGGACGGCCGCGTGCTCTGGTCGGAGACGATCGAAGCCGGACGGGCCGCGGCGGCGATCGAGGCGCTGGACGGCTACGAGGGAGTGATGGAGCTGTTCATCGGCAGCCAGGTGCTGGTGGAGAGACGGGTGTGGGATCGATTCCCGGCGTGGAACGCCCCCGCCTGCCACATCGAGCTGCTGCAGATGCGGCCGCCGGTGGTGGTGAACTCCTTCACGGAGTATCTGCGCCGGACGGGGCAGGGGGTGCACAAGATCAATTTTATCCGCCTGCCGGCCCAGTACCGGGCGGGCTTCCGCCGGGCGCTGGAGGACGTGGGCGGGCTGCAGCTGCCGGGCTCCTACCGGGGCGCCTTTGAGGTGACCGCACAGGGCGTCACCAAGGGGCGGGCTCTGCGGGCGCTGTGCGACCGGCTGGGGATCCCTCCGGAGGCCGTGGCGGCCTTTGGCGACGACGACAACGACATGGACATGCTCCTCTTCGCCGGCTGCGGCGTGGCCATGGGAGGGGGAGACGCCCAGCTCAAGGCGGCTGCCCGGTATGTGACGGACCCGGCGGACCCGGACGGGATCGGCCGGTTTTTGGCGGAGAGATTCGGATATTGAAAGGAGCCCTGCCATGCCTCAGTTGAACATTCTGATCAAGCCGGCCTCGGGCAGCTGCAATATGCGATGCAAGTACTGCTTTTATGCGGACGAGGCGAAAAAGCGCGCTGCCCCCAGCTTCGGCGCCATGTCCATGGAGACGGCGGAGAATCTGGTGCGGCGGGCCGTGGAGTACGCCGGGGACGGATGCGTGTTCGGATTCCAGGGCGGCGAGCCCACGCTGCGGGGACTGGACTTTTTCCGGGACTTCGTCGCGCTGGTGCGCAAATACAATACCGGTGGGGCAAAGGTGAGCTATTCCATCCAGACGAACGGGCTGCTGCTGGACGAGCAGTGGGCGGCCTTTTTGAAGGAGAACGATTTTCTGGTGGGGCTTTCCATGGACGGCGACCGGCAGACCCACGATCTGAACCGGGTGGACGTTAAGGGCAGCGGTACCTTCTCCCGGGTGCTGCGGGCGGCCAGACTCCTGGAGAAGCACGAAGTGCCCTTCAATATCCTGACCGTGGTGAACAGCCGGGTGGCCCGGAATGTGGAGAGCGTTTACAGTTTCTATAAGAAAAACGGCCTGCTCTACCAGCAGTATATCCCCTGTCTGGACCCCATCTTCGAGCAGCGGGGGGCAAACAGCTGGTCCCTGACGCCGGAGGCGTACGGACAGTTTCTGATCCGGCTGTTCGACCGGTGGTATGACGACCGGATGCGGGACGAGCCGGTGTATATCCACTATTTCGAGTGCCTGGCCGGCATGCTGCAGGGCTATCCGCCCGCCAGCTGCGGAATGACGGGCGTGTGCTCGGTGCAGACGGTGGTGGAGGCGGACGGGAGCGTGTACCCCTGCGACTTCTACGCGCTGGACGAGTACCGGCTGGGCAACGTGAACACCGACGGCTTCGAAGAGATGGACAAGAAGCGTCTGCCCTTCCTGGAGCAGTCCCGCCAGGGCCTGGAAAAGTGCGCGTCCTGCCGCCACAGGTCGATCTGCCGCGGGGGCTGCCGCCGGGACCGCCAGGGCCCCGAGGGCATCGGGGAGAACTATTTCTGCCAGGCATACATGCGGTTTTTCGACCACGCCACGCCCAAACTCTACGCCCTGCTGCGGGCCAAGGGCAGAATGTGAGCGGATACAAAAAACTCCCGGCGTCATTCGGCGCCGGGAGTTTTGCTGCATAAAAGGGGAGCAGATCAGACGCTCTCCAAAAAATCGGCGATGTAGGGGATGGCCGCGCCGCAGGCGCAGATGTCCACGTCGCTGTGGCCCAAGTAAATGAAATCGGTCACGGGCGCGTAAAGGAAGTTGCTGCGCACGGCCTGCTGCAGCTGCCGCAGGTCGCCGTCCGTCATGTGCCGGGCCACCGTCCCGCCCAGGATGACGTCGCAGTCCAGCAGCGCGTACATGCTGCCGATGGCCATGGCCAGATCGTGGGTGTAGTCCTGCCAGGCCCGCGCGGCCTCGGGCTCGCCGCTGCGCAGGCGCTGGAAGAACTGGTCGCCGCCGTGCTCGTCGAACAGCCGACCCGCCGAGCAGTAGCGGGTCAGGCAGCCCCTTTTCCCGCAGTAGCAGGGCCGCCCGTCGGGGTAGAGGGTCATGTGCTCCACCAGACCGCCGGTGTACTCCTTGCCCACATGGAGCTTGCCGTTGACGATGAGCATACCGTTGAGGTGGTGGTCCAGGCCCAGATACAGAGCGTCGGTGATCCCCGGGGACAGCCACAGCTCCGCGTTGGCGGAGGCCTCGCTGTCGTGGAACAGCTGGCAGGGGTAGTGGATCCACTCCTTGAAGTCGGCCAGCGTGGCGCTGGTCTCACCCAGCAGAACGCTCTTGGTGACCGTCTGCCGGTCCCGGCTCAGCAGAGCCATCAGGGCGATTCCCACCCCCAGGATGCGCTTGGTGGACAGGTTCAGCGAGTGGATGAACTCGTCGATGCGCTGGGCCACGGTACGGTAATACGCCCGGTCGTGGGTGTATTCCAGATCCACCTGCTCCCGACGCAGGATACTTCCGTAAATATCCACGGCCACGATTCGCAAATAATATTTCTGAATCTGCACGCCGATGGCCACCCGGGTGTTGCTGACACAGGAGTAGACCACAGATTTTCTGCCGCCGGTGGACTGGAAAAATCCATTGCGCTCGATCAGGTGGGACTCCTCCAGGCACCGTAGGTCCTGGGTCACGGTGGGAAGGCTCAAATGAAGTATCTCGGCGATCTGCTGGCGGGAGAGGCGCCGCTGCTGATAGATGGCGTTGAATACCTGCTTTCTGTTGTAGTCCCGCATGGAGGAAGCTGTCATCTTATCCATAAAACGGTCTCCGGATGGTTTTATAAAAATATTTTACCTTAGTTGCTATCATTGTTAGAATTATATCAGGTGCGGACCGAAAACGCAACACCAACCTGCCTTTTTCTCCCCGCCAGGACAGCAAAAAATTTGCAGATCGGACCTGCTGGCGGCTTCCACGGTTATATCTTCAGATTTTATCATTATGCTTTGTCCGGTTCGGGCTGGAGTGCGGCTTTCGGATCATCCGTGCCCTCAGCACTACTCGGTCGGCGGTGCCGGAGGGGAACCCCGCGTCATCCAGCCAAGCGGCCAGCAGGCATTGAAGGTTGGCGATAAGTGTGCTACTTTTCATTTGAAGGGAGGAGAGCGTATGGACGAAGAGCAATACCTTGCGCACATCACGGAAGACGGCAGGGAGCAGACGATCGGGGAACACCTTCGCGGCACGGCGGAGATGGCGGCGAAGTTCGCGGCTGCATTTGGTGCATCGGAGGCGGGACGATTCGCCGCGCTCGCCCATGATATTGGCAAGTATGCCATGGCGTTTCAACGGCGGATCCGGGGCGGGCCCCGGTGCGATCACGCCACAGCCGGAGCCGTCGAGTGCGCCCGCCGGGGCGCGGACTGGGCCGCCTGCGCTGTGATGGGACACCACGGCGGACTGCCGGATGTGGGGAGTTTGGACGACGCGCCGGGCGAGCCCACATATTATGGACGATTGAGAAAGGGCCTGCTGCCCGGCGGCATCCCGGACTATGCTCCCTGCTGGCGTGGCGATCTGCCGCGGCCGCCGGTCCTGGCCGGATGGGGGCAGGACGGCGTGACGGACTCCTTTTTGGTGCGGATGCTCTACTCCTGTCTGGTGGATGCAGACTTTCTGGACACGGAGCGGTTCATGGACCCGGCCCGTGTGCGGGGCGGATATGACGAGCTCCGTGTGCTGCTGGACCGGCTGAACGTTTATGCCGAACGGTGGAGTGATCCCAAAACGGCCCTGAACAAGACCAGGTGGGACATCCTGACCGCCTGCCGTGACGCTGCCGCCAGGCCCCGGGGGCTGTACACGCTGACGGTGCCAACCGGCGGAGGGAAAACGGCGGCGTCCCTGGCCTTCGCTTTGGCCCATGCCGTGAAAAACGGCATGGACCGGGTGATATACATCGTGCCCTACACCTCCATCATCGAGCAGAACGCCCAGGTTTTTCGCGAGATATTGGGGGACAACAACGTCCTGGAGCACCATGCCGGCTCCTTGGCGGACATGGATGAGAACGCCACGCCGGAGCAGCGAATGAGGGCCCTGGCGACGGAGAACTGGGACGCGCCGTTGGTGGTGACCACGGCGGTGCGCTTTTTCGAGACGATGTACGCCAACCGTTCCTCCAAGTGCCGGCGGCTGCACAATCTGGCCAACAGCGTGCTCATTTTCGACGAGGCCCAGATGCTGCCGGTGGAGCACCTGAAGCCCTGTGTGGCGGCCATCGCCCAGCTGGTGAAGAACTTTCGGGCCACGGCGGTGCTGTGTACGGCCACCCAGCCGGCGCTGAATATGCAGTTTCGTCCCTACGGACTGACGCCGGCCGAGCTGTGTCCCGGCGCGGCCTCCATGGCCGGACCCTTCCGGCGGGTGACGTTCCGCTTTGTCGGACGGATGGACACAGACGCGCTGGCGGCGGAGCTGTCTGACCGGCAGCAGGTGCTGTGCATTGTAAACACCAGAAAAGAGGCGGCGGAGTTGTTCGCCGCTCTGCCGCAGGATGGCAGCTTTCATCTGTCTACCCTGATGTGTCCCGCCCACCGGCGGGCGGTGCTGGATGAGATACGGAAACGGCTGAGGGAGGGCGAGCCCTGCCGGGTGGTGTCCACCTCCCTGGTGGAGGCCGGCGTGGATGTGGACTTCCCGGCGGTCTACCGCCAGATGGCGGGTTTGGACTCCGTTCTCCAAGCGGCAGGCCGCTGTAACCGGGAAGGAAAGCGCCCGGCGGCAGACAGCGTCGTCACCGTATTTGAGGGCGGGAAGATACCGCCCCTGTTCCAGGCCAACGTTCAGGCGGCCCGGGAGGCGCTGAAAAATGGGGCGGACCCGGACGCGCCGGAGGCGGTGGAGCGGTATTTCCACAGCCTATTCGATCTGCGGGGCGAACGGAGCATGGACAAATGCGGCGTGCTGGACGCCTTCCGGCGCGGCATAGAGGGCTGTTCCATGCCTTTCCGGACTGTAGCGGAGCGCTTTCACCTGATAGACGACGCCACGAAGACGGTCTACATCCCCTGGGGCGAGGGCGCGGCGCTGACAGAGCGGCTGCTGGCCGGAGAGCGGAGCCGGGCGCTTTATCGCCAGGCGGGGCAGTACAGCGTGTCGGTATATGAACAGCACTTCAAGGCCCTGACCCCGGCGCTCACCTGTTTGGATGAGGACAGCGCCGTACTGAACGACAGGGCGCTTTACAGCGATCTCACCGGCCTGTCTCTAAAAGCCGATCGGGGCAAGGCGCTGTTCGGCTGAGTGCAGATGTCCGTTTAATTGGATAACAAGTGCGATATTTTGAAAAAAACGCGGAGAGGAGTGAACGCTCATGCCCATTTGTGTGGAGGTGTGGGGGGACTACGCCTGCTTCACCAGACCGGAGATGAAGGTGGAGCGGGTCAGCTATGATGTGATGACGCCGTCGGCCGCCCGGGGGCTCATCGAGGCCATCTACTGGCACCCGGGTCTGCGCTGGGTCATCGACCGCATCCACGTGTGCAGGCCCATCCGCTTCACCAACATCCGGCGCAACGAGGTCAAGGACGTGATCAGCGCCCGGAATGCCAGGGCTGTGATGGAGAAGGGGACAGGGGAGCTGTACCTGGCCGCGCCGGAGAGCATCCAGCAGCGGGCGGCCATGATTTTGCGGGATGTGCGGTACGTGATCGAGGCCCACTTCGTCATAACGGACAGGGCCACGCCGGGGGACAACCCCGGCAAGTTCCAGGATATCGTGCGCCGGCGGCTGGAGAGGGGCGCGTGCTATCACCAGCCCTGCTTCGGCGTGCGGGAGTTTTCGGCCAACTTTGCCCCCTGCCGGGACATCCCGCCCTGCCCGGAGGAGCTGAAGGGGGAGTGGGACCTGGGATGGATGCTGCTGGACATGGATTACACCGACCCGGCCGACATCAAGCCCCGGTTCTTCCGGGCGCGGCTGCATGACGGGGTGATGGAGGTGCCGGCGATGACGGACGGGGAGGTGGTCGGATGATCCTGCAGGCTTTGGTACAGCTGTACGAGGACCTGGCCGCCCAGGGAAAGATCGCCCGGCCCGGCTGGGGCCCGGCCAGGATCAGCTATGCCCTGTGCATCGACGCCGACGGGCAGTTGACGGACATCGTCTCCCTGCAGGAGGAGCGGCAGAGGGGGAATAAGACGGCGCTGGCGCCCCGGATCATGGAGCTGCCGGCGGCGGTGAAGCGGACGGTGGGGATCGAACCCCACTTTCTGTGGGACAACGCCGGCTATCTGCTGGGCATCGACGGCAAGGGGAAGCCGGAGCGGAGCCGCAAATGCTTCGAGGCATGCCGCCGGCTGCACCATCGGGTGCTTGACGGTGTGGACAGTCCGGCGGCAAGGGCGATCCTGGCCTATCTGGATGACTGGCGGCCGCCGGCGGCCGAGCCGCTGCCAGACGGGTACATGGACGCGGTGCTGAGCGGCGCCAATCTGGTGTTTCGCGTCGACGGCATGTTTCCCCAGGACGATCCCGCCATCCGGGCGGCTTGGCAGGCGCATTATGACGCCGGAGAGGGCGAAGTGATGCAGTGCCTGGTCACAGGTGCTGTAGGCCCGGTGGCGGCGGTCCATCCGTCTATCCAGGGCGTGCGGGGCGCCCAGTCCTCCGGAGCGGCGCTGGTGTCCTTCAATGCGCCGGCGTTCTGCTCCTACGGCCAGGAGCAGAGTCTGAACGCGCCGGTGAGCCGCTACGCGGCCTTTGCCTACACCAGCGCCCTCAATTATCTGCTGTCAGACAGAAACAGCGTCCAGCTCGTCGGCGACACGACGGTCGTCTGCTGGGCGGAGGGAGCAGACCCGCTCTATCAGGCCTTCTCCAGCGCATCCCTGTTCGGAGCGCCGCCCCCGGCGGGGCTGACGGACAGGGACCTGCAGGCGGCGCTGAAAAGTCTGGCGAATATGGAGCCATATAAGGGTCTGCCGCTGGAACCGGATCGACACTTTACCGTGCTGGGACTGGCGCCCAACGCGGCGCGGCTGTCCGTGCGGTTTTTCCTGCAGGACACCTTTGGCGCGATGATGAAAAACATCTGGGAGCACCATGAACGCATGCGCATCGTGGGTCCCGACCACGCGGAGAATAAGCTGGTGCCCCTGTGGGCGCTGCTGCGCCAGACAGTCCACCCAAAGAGCAAGGACAAGCAGTCCAGCCCCGCGCTGGCGGGGACGGTGACCAGGGCCATCTACGCCGGCACGCCTTATCCCGCGGCCCTGCTGGAGGCGGTCACGATCCGCATCAGGGCCGAGCGGAATATCAACTGGCAGAAGGCTGCAATTTTGAAAGCCTATTACGCAAAGAACCAAAATAAAGACTGTCCGAAGGAGGTCCTGCAAGTGAGTCTGAACGAAGCGAGCACCAATCCCTATTACACCCTTGGGCGCCTGTTCGCCGTCTATGAGGCCATACAGGAGGCGGCCAGCCCCGGCATCAACGCCACCATCAAAGACAAATACTTCAACGCTGCGGCGGCCACGCCGGCTATGATATTTCCGGTGCTGGACAATCTTTGCCAGAAACACCTGCGGAAGCTGCCGAAGGGACAGCGCGTCAATATGGACAGGCAGGTGGGCCGGATCAAGGACGTTTTGGGAGAGGAATACCCGCTGCGGCTGACCCTGCCCCAGCAGGGCTCGTTCAATCTGGGTTACTATCACCAGAGACAAAAGCGTTTTGAGAAAAAGGAGGATAAATAACATGGAGCCCATCAAAAATCGCTATGAATTCGTCATCCTGTTCGACGTGGAAAACGGCAACCCCAACGGCGACCCGGACGCTGGCAACATGCCCCGTACCGACCCGGAGACCGGCTGCGGTCTCGTCACGGACGTGTGCCTGAAGCGGAAGATCCGCAACTATGTGGAGACGGTGAAAGGGGAGGACTGCCCCGGCTACCGCATCTATGTGAAGGAAGGCGTGCCCCTGAACCGCAGCGACGCCGAGGCCTGTAAGTATGTGGGACTGCCTGTCAGGGACAGCAAGGACGCGGAGAAGGTCCTGAAGCAAGCCAAGAAAAAGGACGATAAACTGGATGAGAAGATCCGGGACTTCATGTGCGGCAATTTCTTCGACATCCGCACCTTTGGGGCGGTCATGACCACCTTTATGAGGGGCGCGCTCAACTGCGGTCAGGTCCGCGGCCCGGTGCAGCTGGGCTTTGCCCGCAGCGTGGACCCCGTCCTTCCCCAGGAGGTCACCATCACCCGCGTGGCCATCACCACCGAGGCCGACGCGGAGAACAAGGGCACGGAAATGGGCCGCAAGTATATCGTGCCCTACGGCCTGTACCGGGCGGAGGGGTATGTCTCCGCCAATCTGGCCCGGAAGACCACCGGCTTCTCCGAGGCGGACCTGGAGCTGCTGTGGGAGGCCATCCTCAACATGTTCGAGCACGACCGCAGCGCCGGCCGGGGCAAGATGGCCGTGCGGGAGCTCATCATCTTCAAGCACGACAGCGAGCTGGGCAACGCCCCGGCCTATAAGCTGTTCGAGCTGGTGAAGGCGGAGAAAAAGCCCGGCGTTGCCGCGCCCCGCGCCTACAGCGACTATGCCGTCACCGTGGACGAGGCGAACCTTCCGGCGGGCGTGACATGCATCCGGAAGGGATGAATCCCGCGGCGGTCTCCGCCTCACGGGCGGAATGGGTTGAAATTCAGAATAGAACTGGTTGACGTTCACCATGTTCCGGTCTCCGTCCGCACGGACGGAGCGGGTTGAAATTACTGCGACCTGCCCCTAGGCATCGATGAACGGGTCTCTGCCCTCATGGGCAGAGCGGGTTGAAATCAGACCTTTTGCCGGGAACAGATTAAGCTTACCGTGGTCTCCGTCCACACGGATGGAGCGGGTTGAAATGAGGGAAAGATCGTCCAGCACTCTCTCTGCGACGTCTCCGCCCCACAGGCGGAGTGGGTTGAAATCCGGAATTGCGCTACCACAAAATACTCACCACAAGGTCTCCGTCCGCACGGACGGAGCGGGTTGAAATGGAAGTCCGTCGATTCGGACTGGACTGTCGTGGGTCTCCACCCTCACAGGGTGGAGCGGGTTGAAATTTGTAGATGTAGTTTGTAGGGATCTGGACACTCTAGTCTCTGCCCGCACAGGCGGAGAGGGTTGAAATTCCCGGTCGGAAGCCGCCTGGTTCAGTATAATGCGTCTCCGTCTCATGGACGGAGTGGGTTGAAATGGGTATGTCGACCCTGTCGTTTGGAACGAAGTGTGGGTCTCCGCCCCTATGGGCGGGGCGGGTTGAAATCGGGGTAAGCCGGTCAGGTCGGCTATCATTTCATGTCTTTGCCCGCAAGGGTATTGCCATGGAGCGATTCACCGAACCGGCGGCAAAATGAAGGCAGGGCAGGCCCGAGGGCCTGCCCTGCATAAGGTGCAAATAAAAAATTCGAGTGCTCATAAAGGGAAATCCCTTATGAACACTCGAAGTGTGTCTTGACGTGGAGTTGGAGTGCTGTCATAGTACTTTATTCCCTGTCATTTTTATGATATTTCAAATGCACTAAAAACGCAATATAACCGGGGAAAGTGGTAGACGAATCGGTCAGTTGGAAAAATACTACCCGTGCAGACGCGAGACGTTTCGTTTGGCAGCATCTTGTAGGTAGATAGTTTTTCACGGGTCCATCCCAAAAACTGTGTAAACTTCCACAGAGGGTGTAGAATAGAAGCACCACCAAGGAGGTATTACATA
>CANQSJ010000033.1 GCA_947626495.1 uncultured Oscillospiraceae bacterium
GGCGGCTGCTATTCAATTTTCAAGCGAGGATTTTATCGCCGCCTATTCTGCGGCAATAAAAAAGGGCGGGAGGATTGTCCTCTCACCCAGTAGCCAAAAAGGATTGCCTGTTTTATCCTTGTGTTCTGATTTTTTGAAAAAATAAAAGCACCTGCCGATTGACCGTTTCTTTCGGTCAGCAGCAAGTGCTTCAGAGTAAGTGTTCAGTTATCTGTCTGCGTTCTCTAATGAAAGTTCACTTCACCGGTCGTCCCGCAGGTAGATGGCGTAAAACAGCGCCCCCAGGCCCGCGCCGCCCAGGAGATTGCCCGCCGTCACGGGCAGCAGGTTCCTCCCCAGAAAGGCTCCGATCCCCAGGCCGTCCGCGGGGACGCCGTATTGCAGGGCCGCCAGAAGGCCCGCCGGGACATAGAACATGTTGGCCACAGAGTGCTCATAGCCGCACAGCACGAATACCATGATGGGCAGATACAGGCCGATCACCTTTCCCGCCGCGTCCTGGGCGGCCATGCTCATCCACACCGCCAGACACACCAGCACGTTGCACAGGAACCCCCGGAGCAGCGCCTGGCCGAGGGTGAGGGCCACCTTGGCCTGGGCCGTGGCGATCAGGGCCTCGTAGGTCCCGCCGAAGACCCCGCTCCACACGCTCAGCGCCGCTATAGCCGCCGCGCCCACGAAGTTGCCCGCGTACACCACCGCCCAGGCCGTCAGAAGCTGCCCGGCGGTGATCCGCTTCGCCAGCAGGGAGATGACCATCAGGTTGTTGCCGGTGAACAGCTCGCTCCCCGCCAGCACCACCATGGCCAGCCCCGCCGGGAAGCTGCAGGCCCCCGCCAGCTTTCCGAACTGGGCGGTGCCGATGGCCGAGCCCACTCCCGCCAGGGCGATGAACGCCCCCGCCAGCACCGCCAGCAGGAACATCCGCCCCTTCGCCATGACGGCCTTGCCATAGCCGGTGTCGACGTAGCCGGCCGCAATCTGTTTCGGTGTATTCATGGTCCCTCCCGCGAAAAGCCTTGCAATCCGCCCGTTTGTGCTGTAATATGTGCCATATTGTAACATGAGCAGGCAGTTTTTGTCTACGGAAACGAGGGAACACATGACACAACCTGATCTCACCGTGAACGGCGCCGGCCACCTCCTCCTCGGGGGAGCGGACGCGCTGGACCTGGCGGCGGAATACGGAACGCCGCTGTATGTGCTGGACGAGGACCTGGTCCGCGCCCGGATGGGGCTTTACGCCGCCGCCATGGGGGAGCATTTCCCCGCCGGCAGCCGGCCCCTGTACGCCAGCAAGGCCCTTTGCTGCAAGGAGCTCTGCCGCTGGGCGTCCCAGGAGGGGCTTGGCCTGGACGTGGTCTCCGCCGGGGAGCTGTACACCGCCCTGGCGGCGGGCGCGGACCCGGCGGGGCTTTGCTTTCATGGCAACGCCAAGACGGAGGACGCCATCCGGTACGCCGTCGAAAGCGGCGTGGGGCTCATCGCCGCCGACGGGACCCAGGAGCTGGAGCGCATCGACCGGGTCGCGGCGGCCCTGGGCGTGCGGCAAAAGGTGCTGCTGCGGGTGACGCCGGACATCGACCCCCACACCTTCAAGGCGGTGAACACCGGGGTGGTGGACGTGAAGTTCGGCGTGCCCATCCCCACCGGCCAGGCCCTGGACGCCA
Source organism: uncultured Oscillospiraceae bacterium (assembly GCA_947626495.1). Taxonomy (GTDB): domain Bacteria; phylum Bacillota; class Clostridia; order Oscillospirales; family Oscillospiraceae; genus CAJOIG01. The sequence continues at coordinate 1,671 of CANQSJ010000033.1, forward strand.
CGAAGCTGGCCCTGGGGCTGGAGCACATCTCCCTGGAGGGCTTCCACTGCCACATCGGCTCCCAGGTGTTCGACGCCGGCCCCTTCCGTCTGGAGGCGGAGGTGATGACGGCGTTTCTCGGCCAGGTGCGCCGGGAGACGGGCTTCGTCGCCCGGACGCTGAACCTGGGCGGCGGCTTCGCCGTGGCCTATACGCCGGAGGACCCCCGGCCCGATCTGGCGGGGATGCTTCGGGACACCGGCCGGCGGCTGGGCGAGCTGTTCGCCGGGATGGACTATTCCGCCCCCGCCATCCTGCTGGAGCCGGGACGCAGCATCGTGGGCGATGCGGGCACGACGCTGTACACCGTGCAGAACGTGAAATCCGTCCCCGGGGGCAGCACCTACGCCGCCCTGGACGGGGGCATGACCGACAACCCCCGCTACGCCCTCTACGGCGCGCGGTACACCGCCGCCGTGGCGGACCGGGCGGACCAGCCGAAGGACGCGGCGGTGACGCTGGCGGGCTGCTGCTGCGAGAGCGGCGACCTCATCGGCGAGAACGTGCCCCTGCAGCGGCCCCGGCCGGGGGATACGGTGGCGGTCTTCGTCACCGGCGCATATAATTACTCCATGGCCTCCAACTACAACCGGGTCCCCCGGCCTCCCATCGTGGCCGTCCGGGGCGGCACCGGCCGGCTCATCGTTCGGCGGGAGACGCCGGAGGACATGGTCCAATACGATCTGTGAGGTGAGGGCAATGTTCCTGGTGGCTGTGGCCGGCCGCGCCGGCCGGGTGGATTATTACACCGCCGCTCTTCAGGCGGCGGACATGGGCTGCGCCGTGACGCTGGATCTCGCGGAGGCAGCCGGATGCGACGGACTGCTGCTGCCCGGGGGCGGGGACATCCACCCGTCCCGCTTCGGCCAGGAGAACCGGGGCTCCCGGGACATCGACCCGGACCTGGACCGGGCCCAGCTGGCCATTCTGGACGCCTTCGTCCGGGCGGGAAAGCCGGTACTGGGCATCTGCCGGGGCCACCAGCTGGTGAACGTATATTTCGGCGGTAGCCTCATCCAGGACCTGCCCACCGCCCGGGACCACGTGGCCCGGGACGGGAAGGACGGCCTGCATCCCATCCGGTTCACGCCGGGCAGCGCCCTGTACGGCCTCTACGGCCCTGACGCCGCCGTCAACAGCTCCCACCACCAGGGGCTGGACGAACTAGGCGCCGGTCTGCGGGTGACCGCCGCCGCCCCGGACGGGGTGGTCGAGGCGGCGGAGCACGTCTCCCTCCCCATCCTCACCGTCCAGTTCCACCCGGAGCGGATGGCCCCCGCCTGGGCCCGGCCGGGCATGGCCGACGGCGCGCCGATATTCGCGCTGCTGCGCCGGATGCTGGAGCGGGCGTAAAAAATCGCCGCGGGCAAAGCGCCCGCGGCGATTTTTCTTTTTTCCGCCGGAGATCAGACGGCCTCCAGGTCCTCCTCCCGCGTCTGCAGACGCTGGGCGATGAAATCCCGGACGCTCTCCCGGGCGATGCCCAGGGCCACGGCCAGCTCGCCGTAGAGCAGGTTCTCCGCCCGCTCCATATACCGGCGGTCCACCGCGCCGAATTTCAGCTTCTTCTCCTCCCGCTCCACCTTCTTGCGGTAGGTGGACATGGTCAGACGCAGCAGGCTGAGGCAGTCGTGGTCCTCCATGGCGGTCCTGTAATGGTTTTCCAGCTGCTGCAGGTTCTGGTTATAATAGACCTCAGGCTGGATGGATGGGATCTGATCGATGAGGTCCATGGCCTCATCCCGTGAAATGACCGGCCGGGTGAACACTTTGTCATTGTCCACCGGCGTCGTGATGGTGCCCGTCTGATACAGGGGAGAGAGGACATAGTACAGCCGCTCAGGCTCCGCCCGCCCCGGCTTTCTGGACACCACGTCCGTGACCCGGCACACCCCGGTGCCGCCGTAAAGAATGAGTTCGCCGATCTGGTACAAACAAGCCACACTCCTTGATCCGGCCGCTCCCGCGGCCCACTGAAAACCCGTCACACGTACATTTATCCACGTATATTGTACCACTTTTTTCCTGAGAAAGTAAGCGGCTTTTGCCGATCGGCGTCGATTCTAAAAATAGGATAATGAGACCCCCTCAAAAGAGGGGGTCTTTGTAAGTTTTTGCCAGCTTGTAGCCCAATAAAGGCTCAATATCCGTTTGGGTTATTACTTTGCCATCTATGACGCCGTTACTTTTGCTGCGCAAAAGTCCTCACTTCGTTCGCCGCGCTCAGCGCGGGGCGTCAGATCCCATTCGAGGCGGGCTCCCGCCCCCTCGAGCTCCCCCTGCGGGACGATCAATATCCGTTGGGATTATTACTCTGCCATCTCCAGGAGTCGGCGCACATTTCCTCCACGGTCCGGGTGGCCTTCCAGCCCAAAACCCGCTCCGCCTTGGACGGGTCGGCGTACACCTCCGCCAGGTCGCCGGCCCGCCGGGGGGCGATCCGGTAGGGGATCTTCACGCCGGAGGCGCGCTCAAAGGCGTGGACCAGCTCCAGCACGCTGACGCCGTGGCCGGTGCCCAGGTTGAACACCTCCGTGCCCTTGTGGCCCAGGGCGTACTCCAGGGCCTTCACGTGGCCCTCCGCCAGGTCCATCACGTGGATGTAATCCCGCACGCCGGTGCCGTCGGGGGTGGGATAGTCGTCGCCGAACACGCTCAGCTGGGGCAGCCGTCCCACGGCCACCTGGGTGATGTAGGGCATCAGGTTGTTGGGGATGCCGGAGGGATTCTCCCCGATGCGGCCGCTGGGATGGGCGCCCACGGGGTTGAAGTACCGCAGCAGCACCACGCTCATGTCCGGGTCCGCCTTGGCCGCGCCGGCGGCGATCTGCTCGATCATGAACTTGGTCCAGCCGTAGGGGTTGGTGCACCCGCCGGTCTCGCTCTCCTCCGTGTAGGGCACCGCCGCCCTGGCGCCGTAGACCGTGGCGGAGGAGGAGAAGATGAACGCCTTGCAGCCGGCCTCGGCCATGCACTCCAGCAGGGTCAGGGTGGTGTCCAGGTTGTTGCGGTAGTACTTCAGGGGCTTGGCCACGCTCTCCCCCACCGCTTTGAACCCGGCGAAATGGATCACCGCCGCGGGCTTCACCTCGTCAAAGATCTTTTCCATGGCGGCCTTATCCGCCACGTCCGCCTCGTACAGGGGCATTTTTTTGCCGGTCAGCTCCTCGCAGCGGCGCACCGCCTCGGGGCTGGCGTTGGAGAAGTCGTCCACGATGGCCACGTCGTACCCGGCCTGGACCAGGGCGATGGCGGTATGGGAGCCGATGTATCCGGCGGCGCCGGGGAGCAGTATGGTCATGGCAGCCTCCCGTCTCAGCACACCGGCTCGATCCAGCCGTAGGGGTCCGGGGTCTTGCCCCACTGGATGCCGGTGAGGGTGTCATACAGCTTCTGGGTCACGGGGCCGATCTTGCCGCCGTTGATGGTGTAGTCCCGGCCCTGATAGAAGATCTCGCCGATGGGGCTCACCACCGCCGCGGTGCCGGAGCCCCAGGCCTCCTCCAGCGCGCCGGAGCCGGCGGCCTCGATCAGCTCGGCGATGGAGATGTTCCGCTCCTGGACCTCATAGCCCCACTCCTGCAGCAGGTGGATGCAGCTCTTGCGGGTGACGCCGGGCAGCACGGAGCCGCTCTCCAGGGAGGGGGTGACGATCTCGCCGTTGAGCTTGAACATCACGTTCATGGAGCCCACCTCTTCGATGTACTTCTGCTCCACGCCGTCCAGCCACAGCACCTGGGAGAAGCCCTGCTTCTCCGCCAGCTCGCTGGCATGGAGGCTGGCGGCGTAGTTGCCGCCGCACTTGGCAAAGCCGGTGCCGCCGCGGACAGCCCGGACCTCCCGGCTCTCAATGGCGATGCGCACCGGGTTGATGCCCTCGGGGTAGTAGCTGCCCACCGGGCAGGTGATGATGCCGAAGATGTATGTATAGGAGGCGTGCACGCCCAGCTTGGGGTCGGTGGCGATCACGTAGGGGCGGATGTACAGGCTGGTGTCCGGCGCGGAGGGGACCCAGTCCGCGTCCACCTCAACCAGCGCCTTGATGGCCTGCAGGTAATCCTCCTCCGGGATCTGGGGCACGCACAGCTTCTCGCAGGAGCGGGCCATGCGGCGGATGTTCTCCAGCGGCCGGAACAGCTGGATGTGGCCGTCTGCGGTGCGATACGCCTTCATGCCCTCGAATACCTCCTGGGCATAGTGCAGCACCATGGCGGAGGGCTCCAGCGTCAGGGGGCCGTAAGGGACGATCCGCGCGTCGTGCCAGCCTACGCCCTTGTCATAGTTCATCAGGAACATGTGATCGGAGAAGTAGGTGCCGAAGGGGATGTTGTTGGGATCGGGCCGCTGACGGGACACCGTCGTTTTCGTGATCTTGATCTCCATTTTCTTTCCTCCTGCCGTTTCGGCTGCGTATGTTCAGCGACAATTGCCGTTTGTAAATTGATATTATAGCCGCATTTCCCCTTGTCCGCAAGTGGTCCGGCCCCGGATTCCGCAAAAGATTTCCGGCCCGATGAAAAAGTTCCCCGATAATTTGTAACTTTTCTCTAGGAATTGCGTAACAAATGTGATACAATGATAAAGATAGGAAAAAAAGTTACAGGAGAGGTGATGGCATGAAACCCGGATGCAGACGCGCTGCGGCGCTGTTTCTGGCGGCGGTTTTGGCCCTCTCCTGCGCCGGATGCATGACCGGGAGCGTGGAGGAGCTGTATTCCCTGCCCCAGATGAGCGAGGAGTACGTCCAGCTCCAGGAGCTGATCGGTCAGCGCATCGACGAGGGCGACACCTACGCCGCCCCCACCGGCGGCAGCAACCGCCAGTCCGTCCAGCTCCGGGATCTGGACGGGGACGGAGTGCCGGAGGCCCTGGCCTTCCTGGCCGACAAGTCCCACACCCCCCTGGTGTGCATCTACCGGCGCAACGGGGACGGGGACTATTACCACGACGCCATCCTCCCCGGGGAGGGCTCCGCCGTGGCCCGGGTGGAATACGCCGATCTCAACGGCGACGGGGCCGCGGAGCTGATCATCGCCTGGCAGGGCGCGGGAGATCTGCGGCTGCTGTCGGTCTACTCCCTGGGCAGCCCGGACAGCGCCAGCCAGGACTGCATCTTCTCCGCCGGCTGCTCGGATTTCGTGGTGACCGATCTGGACGGCAACGGCGTGGAGGACCTGCTGGCCCTGCAGACCGGCGCCGGCGGCGGCAGCCTCACCGTGTATGACGTGACCGGCTCCGACGCCGTGTCCGCCGCCACCGCCTCCCTCTCCGCCGGCGTCACCAGTCTGCGCCGGGCCGTGCCGGGGACGCTCCCGGACGGCACGGCCGCCCTGTTCGTGGAGAGCGATCTGGGCGGGAGCGGATTGGTGACGGATGTGTTCGCCTACGCCGGCGGGCAGCTGGAGAATTTGGCCATGTCTCCCCTGGGCCGGAGCAGTCTGCTCCGCCCGGACGGGCTTTACGCCGCGGATATCAACGGCGACGGCGCCCTGGAAATCCCGTCGGGCTCCGGGGACCGGCTCACCTGGTACGGCCTGGACGCCGCCGGAACCCTGACCCCCGCCGCCTCGTCCTACTACGACGACCAGGGCGGGTGGTACCTGATCCTGACGGGGATCCTGCAGGAGGGCCTGACCGTGGAGCGCCACGGGGTGGGCGGCGACGAGCCCGCCGCGGCCTTCATCGTGGCCGGGGACGGCTCCGCTCCCCAGCGGACCGTGCTGGCCATCTACACCCTCACCGGTCCCAACCGGCAGGACCGGGCGGAGGTGGACGGCCGGTTCATCCTCCGGCAGGAGGAGAACATCGTCTTCGCCGCTCAGCTCCTCACCGACGAGCTGACCCAGGAGGACATTCTGAACAATTTCTACATCGCATACGACCAGTGGCAGCTGGGCGATCTGTGACAAGGAGGCAGCAGCAATGAAAAAAGTTTTGGTTCTGGAGGATGAATCCAGCATCCGCAGCTTCGTGGTCATCAACCTCAAGCGCTCCGGCTACGAGCCCATCGAGGCGGAGACCGGCGAGCAGGCCCTGGAGCAGCTCAAGCAGAATCCGGACATCAAAGTGGCCCTGCTGGACGTGATGCTGCCGGACATCGACGGCTTTGAGGTCTGCCGGCGCATCCGGGCGTCCGACTCCAAAATCGGCATCATCATGCTCACCGCCAAGGCCCAGGAGATGGACAAGGTGACCGGCCTGATGACCGGCGCGGACGATTACGTGACCAAGCCCTTCTCCCCCGCGGAGCTGACCGCCCGCATCGACGCGCTGTTCCGCCGCACCGGCGCCGAGGAGCCGGAGGCCGATAAGGGCGAGCTGCGCCATGGCCCCTTCCGGCTGAACACCCGCAATCGGACGCTGGAGAAAAACGGCGAGCGCATCAAGCTGACCCAGATCGAATACTCCATCATGAAGCTGTTCATGGACAACCCCGGCCGGGCCCTCAGCCGGGAGGACATCCTCAACGCCGTCTGGGGCCGGGACTACTTCGGGGAGCTGAAGATCGTGGACGTGAACATCCGCCGGCTGCGCATCAAGATCGAGGACAATTCCACCATCCCCACCTACATCACCACGGTCTGGGGATACGGCTACAAGTGGGGGTTTTGATCCCCGTTCCTTATCGAACGCCTCCCCTGTGCAAGGGGAGGTGGGCCGCCATAAGGCGGCTCGGAGGGGTTGTTACAATCCCCCAAACTCCGGCTGACGCCGGAGCCAGCCCCTTTGCACAAGGGGGCCGATAACATAATATCGCCTGTGCGATGGAGGAATCTATGGGAAAGATCCTGGGAAAAACGCATCTCCGGGGGCTGAAGAGCCGCTGGCTGCGCTCGGGTATCCTTCTGACCATCGCCATCGTGATCCTGTTCACTCTGGCCTTCTCCCTGGGCGCCCGCAGCTATTATTACAGCGCCGTGCGCACGGGTATGACCGCCAAGGCGCAGTCCGCCTCCAACTTCTTCACCGGCTACATATCCCGCACCTACAGCCAATACTATCAGAGCGCCTACCGCTACACCGAGAGCTTTGAGGACAAGGACCGGCTGGAGCTGCAGTTCATCAACACCCGGGGCATCGTGGAGGTGTCCAGCTATGGCATCTCCGCCGGCACCCAGCCCGACTCCCCGGACGTGCGCACGGCCCTGTCAGAGCGGCAGATCGGCTCCTGGCACGGCCGGCGCAGCGCCACCGGCGAGCCCATCATGGCGGTGTCCGCGCCGCTGATCAGCCCCGACGGGGCGGTGATCGGCGCCATGCGGTACGTGACCAGCCTGCGCCTGGTGAACCGGCAGATCGCCGTGGTGTCCGCCGTGGCGGCGGGGGTGGGACTGCTGGTGATCCTGGCGGTGATTTTGTGCAACCTCTATATCATCCGCACCGTCACCGAGCCGCTGGTGGAGCTCACCGCCCTGGCCCGGCGCATCTCCGAGGGCAGCTACGGCATCCAGGCCCAGAAGAAATACGACGACGAGATCGGCGACCTGACCGACGCCATCAACGAGATGAGCGCCAAAATCGGCGAGTCGGAGCGGACCCAGACCCAGTTTATCTCCACCGTCTCCCACGAGCTGCGCACCCCCCTCACCGCCATCACCGGCTGGGCGGAGACCCTGGCCTACGACGACTCCATCGACCAGGACGCCCAGCGGGGCATCGCCATCATCTCCAAGGAGTCCGGCCGGCTGACCAAGATGGTGGAGGAGCTGCTGGAATTCACCCGCATCCAGGATGGCCGGTTCAATCTGAACGTGGAGACCCTGGACGTGGCCAGCGAGCTGGAGGAGGCCATCTATACCTACGGCAACCTGATGAAGCAGGAGGGCATGAACGTGGAGTACACCCCGCCGGAGGAGGACATCCCCCCGGTGCTGGGCGACGGCTCCCGGCTCAAGCAGGTATTTTTGAACATCATGGACAACGCCGCCAAGTACGGCCGGGCCGCTGGGCGCATTCTGGTGACCATCGGCTCTGCCGGCGGCTGGGTCATCGTCCGGTTCCGGGACTTCGGCCCCGGCATCCCCCCGGAGGAGCTGCCCTTCGTGAAGAAGAAGTTCTATAAGGGCAGCGGCAAGGAGCGGGGCAGCGGCATCGGCCTGTCCGTCTGCGACGAGATCGTCACCCGGCACAAGGGGACGCTGGAGCTGGCCAATGCCACCGACGGCCGCTCGGGCCTCATCGTCACCGTCATGCTGCCGGTGATGAAGGAAGAAGACTTGAAGATTTGACCGCACCTCATAGCCTCCCCTGTGTAAGGGGAGGTGGGCCGCCGCAAGGCGGCTCGGAGGGGTTGTTACTGCGCAGTTGGACCAACATCACAATCCCCCAGACTCCGGCTGACGCCGGAGCCAGCCCCCTTTACACAAGGGGGCCATAAAAGGAAGAAGGCATCTTAATGGCAAAGCAATCCCAGACAAATACCAGCTGCTCCTTCCGCACGTCCATCGGCGGGCAGGCCCTCATCGAGGGCATCCTCATGCGGGGCGTGGACAAGCAGTCCATCGTCATCCGCTCCCCCCAGGGCGAGCTGGTCACCAAGGTGGAGCCGCTGCACCCGCCCAAGGAGAGGCACCCCATCTGCGGCTGGCCCCTCATCCGGGGCGTGGTGAATTTCGTGGACAGCATGGCCCACGGCATGAAGGCCATCACCTACTCCTCCCAGTTCATCCCCGAGGAGGAACAGGAGGAGCCCAGCAAGCTGGACCGGTGGATCGAGGCGCACTTCAGCTCCGACAAGGCGGAAAAGCTGGTCATCGGCCTGGCGGTGGTGCTGGGCCTGGCGCTGGCGGCGGGACTGTTCATCTTCCTGCCCACGGCGCTGGTGGGGCTGATCCCGCCTCTGCGCCACGGCCACGACGGGCTGCGCACCCTGCTGGAGGGCGTGCTGAAGCTGGTCATCTTCCTGGGCTATATGGGCGCGGTGAGCCAGATGAAGGAGATGCGCCGGATGTGGCGCTATCACGGCGCGGAGCACAAGACCATCTACTGCTACGAGCACGGCCGGGACCTGACGGTGGAGAACGTGCGCACCGAGAGCCGGTTCCATCCCCGCTGCGGCACCAGCTTTATGCTGGTGGTGATCATCCTGAGCGTGTTCGTGTTCGTGGTCGCCAACGCCTTTCTCCACGTGGACAGCGTCTTTTTGCGGATTCTGGTGAAGCTGGCGCTGCTGCCGGTGGTGGTGGCCCTGAGCTACGAGCTGAACCGGTGGCTGGGCCGCCACGACGATCTGGTCATCTCCCGGGTGCTGTCCTGGCCCGGCCGGATGCTCCAGCATCTCACCACCCGGGAGCCGGACGACGGCATGATGGAGGTGGCCATCACCGCCCTGAAGCTGGTCATCCCCGACGAAAAAGGGGCAGACACCTGGTAATGCCAAAAGCCTCCCCTGTGCAAGGGGAGGTGCCGAGCGGAGCGAGGCGGAGGGGTTGTTACAATCCCCCAGTCAGCTTCGCTGACAGCCCCCTTTGCACAAGGGGGCCGACGATATGGTATCGCCTACGGCGATAGAGAAATGGGATAAAACTATGGCAAAAACATACAACGACATCTATATACAGGCGCGCAAGCGGCTGAAGGACGCGGGCATCGAGGCGCACAGCCTGGAGGCCCGGCTGATCGTCAGCCAGGCGGCGGGGAAGACCATGGAGAAGCTGATGCGGGATCTGAACCTGTACGCATCGGACGAGTTCGCCCAGCAGGTGGACGACATGGTGACCCGGCGGCTGGCCGGCGAGCCGGTGGCCTACATCACCGGCCAGTGGGAGTTTTACGGCGTGCCCCTGGACATCACCCGGGATGTGCTCATCCCCCGGTCCGACACGGAGCTGCTGGTCCAGGCGGCCATCGCCCTGTTCCAGGGCCGCAACGGCACCCCCCGGATCCTGGACCTGTGCGCCGGGTCCGGCTGCGTGGGCGTGGCCATGGCCGTGCGCATGCCCGGGGCCAGGGTCGTCATGGTGGACAACAGCTCCCAGGCTCTGAGCGTGTGCCGGCGGAACATCGGCAAAAACGGTCTGGAGATGCGGGTGCTGTGCGTGCAGGCCGACGTGACGGAAAAGCCCCCCATGCTGCTGGGCACCTTTGATCTCGTCACCTGCAACGCCCCCTATATCCCCACGGCGGAGCTGGAGACCCTGGATCCCTCCGTGAAAGACTATGAGCCCATCCAGGCTCTGGACGGCGGCGAGGACGGGCTGGACGTCATCCGCCCGGTCATCCGCCTTTGGAAGTCCGTTTTAAGGGACAACGGCGTTCTTATGCTGGAGATCGGCGAGGGCCAGGCCCCCGCGGTGGCCGCGCTGCTGAAGGACGCCGGCTTTGCCGCCATTCGCACACTGCAGGACACCGCCGGCACCGAGCGGGTCGTCGTGGCCCGGCTGCGGAGCCGCTGAACCAATCCGGTCCGCCTCCCGTCATGAGGCGGCACAGTCAGCTTTCCCCGGGAAAGAGAGAGGAGTATTATCATGGCAGCGAAGAAGTCGGCGCCCCCGGCACCTGTTGGCCAGGCGGCGGACAAGAAGAAAGCGCTGGAGACGGCGCTGGCCCAGATCGAGAAGAACTATGGCAAGGGGGCCATCATGCGCCTGGGCGAGGACATCCCCGTGAACGTGGAGAGCATCTCCACCGGCTCCCTGGGGCTGGACCTGGCGCTGGGCATCGGCGGCGTGCCCCGGGGACGCATCGTGGAGATCTACGGCCCCGAGGCCAGCGGCAAGACCACCCTGGCCCTGCATCTGGTGGCCTCCGCCCAGAAGGGCGGCGGCGAGGTGGCCTACATCGACGTGGAGCACGCCCTGGAGCCGGCCTACGCCCGGGCTCTGGGCGTGGACATCGATAACCTGCTCATCTCCCAGCCGGACACCGCCGAGCAGGCCCTGCAGATCACCGAGGCCCTGGTGCGCTCCGGCGCCATTGACGTGATCGTGGTGGACTCGGTGGCGGCGCTTCTGCCCCGCAGCGAGCTGGAGGGCGAGATGGGCGACTCCACCGTGGGCGTGCTGGCCCGGCTCATGAGCCAGGCTCTGCGGAAGCTGGCGGGCATCGTATCCAAGACCAACTGCATCGTGGTGTTCATCAACCAGCTGCGGGAGAAGATCGGCGTGATGTACGGCAACCCGGAGACCACCCCCGGCGGCCGGGCGCTGAAGTACTACTCCAGCGTGCGCCTGGACGTGCGCCGGGTGGAGACCCTCAAGTCCGGCGATGAGATGATCGGCAACCGCACCCGGGTGAAGATCGTCAAGAACAAGGTGGCGCCCCCCTTCAAGGAGGCCCAGTTTGACATCATCTACGGCGAGGGCATCTCCAAGGTGGGCGAGATCATCGACCTGGGCGTGAAGCTGGACATCATCGAGAAGGCCGGCGCCTGGTTCACCGTGTGCGGCGAGCGCATCCAGGGCCGGGACGGCGTGCGGGAATACCTCATCGAGAACCCGGACAAGGCCGACGAGATTGAGGCCCAGATCCGGGCCAACGCCCACAAACTCATGAGTCCCCAGGCTCTGAAGGCCGCCAAGGCCGCCGGCCGGGCGGTGGACGTGTCCGCCGAGGACTTCGACGACGGCAGCGACGAATGAATCTGTTAGACGAACAGTATAAACACACCGTCCGATCGGTGATGAACGATCCCTCCGGGGAGCTGGAGCCGCCGAAAAAGAACCCGACCACGCCCCTGGAGCGGACGAAAAAAATCGCGCTGGATTACCTCAAGCGGCCCCACTCGGAGAAGGAGCTGCGAAAGAAGCTGGCGGACCGGGGCTGCGCCCAGGAGGACATCGACCCGGTGGTCGCCCTGTGCGTGGACTACGGCTTCGTCAACGACGAGGAATACGCCGGCAGCATCGTGCGCCATTACGCCGCCGCCGGCTTCGGCCCCGGCCGCATACGCGCGGAGCTGAACCGCCGGGGCGTGCCCAAGGAGCTGTGGGACCAGGCGCTGGAGCAGCTGCCGGATCAGACGGACACCCTCGACCGGCTGCTGGCGGCCAAGCTGCGGGGCCAGGATCCCCGGAACCCCAAGGAGCGGGACAAGGCCGCCGCGGTCCTGTACCGCAAGGGCTACGGCTGGGAGGAGATCCGCGCCGCCCTGCGCCGCGCCGGCGCGGACGACCTGTAAAGGAAATGGACGCCGCCCTCCGGCGGCCTGCGAACCGCGGACGCACCGCGTAAAAGATGAACGTACATTTCACCGCGCTTGGCTGCGCGAAAAACCTCATAGACTCGGAGCAGATGCTCTCCCTCATCACCGCGGCGGGCCACGAGATCGTGGACGATCCCGCCCAGGCGGACGCCGCGGTGGTGAATACCTGCGCCTTCATCGAGGCCGCCCAGCAGGAGGCCATCGACGCCATCCTGGAGCTGGCCCAGCTGAAAAGCACCGGCCGGCTGCAGCGGCTGGTGGTCACCGGATGCCTGCCCCAGCGGTACCAGGGGGACATCCTCCGGGAGATCCCGGAGATCGACGCGGTGCTGGGGGTGGGCAGCTTTCCCGACATCGTGGCGGCGCTGGAGACGGATGAGGATCACTATGCCCGCTTCGCGGACAAAAACGCCCCCCTGCCGGAGCTGGACCGGACGGTGACCACCGGCCCGGGCTGGGCATACATCAAGATCGCCGACGGTTGCGACAACCGCTGCGCCTACTGCGTGATCCCCTCCATCCGGGGCCGGTACCGGTCCCGGCCCGTGGACGCCATCCTGGCGGAGGCCAGGGCGCTGGCCGCGGACGGGGTGAAGGAGCTGCTCCTGGTGGCCCAGGACGTGACCGCCTACGGCCATGACTTCCGGGACGGGACCGGCCTGTGTACCCTGCTGCGGGAACTGGTGAAGGTCCAGGGCATAGAATGGATACGGCTGCACTACCTCTACCCCCACGAGATCACGGGTGAGCTCATCGACCTGATCGCCGCCGAGCCCAGGATCGTGAAGTATCTGGACATCCCCATCCAGCACGTCAGCGACGCCATCCTGCGCCGGATGCGCCGGCCGGAGACGAAAGCGTCCATCGAGGCGCTGCTGGAAAAGCTCCGGGCGCGCATCCCGGACGTGGTGCTGCGCACCAGTCTGATCGTGGGCCTGCCCGGCGAGGGGGAGGCGGAATTTGAAGAGCTCATGGACTTTCTCCGGGAGCAGCAGCTTCCCCGGGTGGGGGTGTTCGTGTTCTCCCCCCAGGAGGGCACCGCGGCGGCTCAGATGCCCGACCGCTGTAGCCAGGAGGAGGCGGAGCGCCGCCGGGACGCGGCCATGGCCCTGCAGGACCGCATCATGGAGGCGTACAACGACCGGCACATCGGTCTGACGCTCAAGGTCCTGTGCGAGGGTCAGGACGAGGACGGCCGCTGGGTCGGCCGCAGCTACGGCGACTCCCCGGAGGTGGACGGCCAGGTCCTCTTCACCGGCGACGGCGCCCCGGGGCAGTTTTCCTGGGTGCGCATCGACGGCCAGGAGGACGGCTTCCTCACGGGCCACACTGTAAAAATAAACGATAAAGGATCAAGGGATCGTTTCCTCTATGTTTGATTATCTGAAAGAGACCATTCAGGCCTACCAGGCCCGGGACCCGGCGGCCAGGAGCGCCCTGGAGATCTGGCTCATGTATCCGGGGGTAAAGGCGGTGATGCGCCACCGGCGGGCCCACTGGTGCTGGACCCATGGGCTGAAGTTCCTGGGCCGGGCCATCAGCCAGCGCACCCGGAAGAAGACCGGCATCGAGATCCACCCCGGCGCCACCATCGGCCGGCGGCTGGTCATCGACCACGGCATGGGCGTGGTCATCGGCGAGACCGCCGAGATCGGGGACGACGTGCTGCTGTATCAGTGCGTGACCCTGGGCGGCACCGGCAAGGACCAGGGAAAGCGCCACCCCACCATCGGCAACAACGTGCTCATCGGCTCCGGCGCCAAGGTGCTGGGCCCCTTCAAGGTGGGGGACAACAGCCGCATCGCCGCCAACGCGGTGGTGCTCAGCGAGGTGCCCCCCGATTCCACTGCCGTGGGCGTGCCCGCCCACATCACCCGCATCGCCGGCGAGCGCACGGATTTCGCCTCCCGGGTGGACCAGATCAGCGTGTCCGACCCGGTGGTCCAGGAGCTGTGCGCCCTGCGCAGCCGCGTCATTCAACTGGAACAGCAACTTGCAAAGGAGAAGGAGAACTGATCTATGCGTTTTTATAACGACCTGACCATGCGCAAGGAGGACTTCACCCCCATCGAGGACGGCAAGGTGCGCATGTACAGCTGCGGCCCCACGGTGTATAACTACATCCACGTGGGCAACGCCCGCCCCATCATCATGTTCGACGTGCTGCGCCGGTATCTGGAATACCGGGGCTACGAGGTGGCCTTCGTGCAGAACTTCACCGACGTGGACGACAAGATCATCCGCCGGGCCAACGAGGAGGGCGTCTCCGCCGCGGAGGTGGCGGAAAAATACATCGCCGAGTACTGGCACGACGCCCACGCCCTGGGCGTGCAGGACGCCACCGTCCACCCCAAGGCCACCGAGAACATCCCCCAGATCATCGAGCTGGTCCAGACCCTCATAGACAAGGGCTACGCCTACGAGGCCAATGGGGACGTGTATTACCGGACCCTGAAATTCCGGGATTACGGCAAGCTGAGCCACCAGAACCTGGACGACCTGATGAACGGCGCCCGGGTGGAGGTCAACGACGTGAAGGAAAACCCCATGGACTTCGCCCTGTGGAAGGCCGCCAAGCCCGGCGAGCCGGCCTGGGAATCCCCCTGGGGCATGGGCCGGCCCGGCTGGCACATCGAGTGCTCCGCCATGTCCAACCGCTATCTGGGCAAGACCATCGACATCCACACCGGCGGCAAGGATCTGGTGTTCCCCCACCATGAGAACGAGATCGCCCAGTCCGAGGCCGCCAACGGGGTCCCCTTCGTCCACTACTGGCTGCACAATGGCTTCATCAACATCGACAACCGGAAGATGTCCAAGTCCCTGGGCAACTTCTTCACCGTCCGGGAGGCCGCCGGCGTCTATGGGTACGACTGCATCCGCATGTTCATGCTCATGAGCCACTACCGCTCCCCGCTGAACTACTCCGTGGACATCCTGGTCCAGACCCAGGCCGCCCTGGACCGGCTGAAGACCGCCAAGGACAACCTGGACTTCTTCGCCCAAAACGGCCGGGACGGCGCGCTGAGCGAGGCCGACGCTGCCTTCGTATCGGGGCTGGACAAGTACCGCCAGCGGTTCGTCGAGGTGATGGACGACGACTTCAACACCGCCGACGCGGTGTCCGTCATCTTCGAGCTGGCCCGGGAGATCAACGCCGCCGTCTCCCCCGCCGCCGACCCCACCAAGGCGCTGGCTGCCGCCTGCCGGGACATCTTCCTGGAGCTGTGCGGCGTGCTGGGCATCCCCTTCGGCGGGGAGAAGGACCTGGACCGGGAGATCGAGGAGAAGATCGCCGCCCGGCAGGCCGCCCGCAAGGCCAAGAACTGGGCCGAGGCCGACCGCATCCGGGACGAGTTGAAGGCTGCCGGGATCATCCTGGAGGACACCCCCCAGGGCGTCAAGTGGCACAAAGCGTAAAAACCGCCATACTCACCCCACCCCCGCCTTCCGGCGGGGGCTTTTTTTGCCCTTTTCCCCCACTTTTTGTCGTTTTTTGTTGACTTTCTGCCGGTTTTGTGATAAATTGTTCCATGCCGTAACCGAAATGTAACTCTTTTCAATGGCAGGTGAACACGATGTCGGAACGGGAAATGGACCCGGTATCCTCCCTGGTTGGGTTTCTGCATGAGACGACGCCGCGCCAGGCTGTAAAGCTGGCGCGGGAGCTGTGCGGCCAGCTGGAGGGGGAGCCGGACAGCTTTCACGGCGGCGTGTGGCCGGGAAATGTGACGCTGGATCTGGAGGGCGCCGCCCGGCTGGGCCGGCCCCTGCGCGTCCGCGCCAGACAGCGCTCCGCCACCCAGGCGGAGTATACGGCGCCGGAGTTCTTCTGGTCCGGCGACGGTTCCGCCGCGGCGGACGTTTACACCGTGGGCCTGATGCTCTACGCCGGATGCGCCGGCGGCCGTCTCCCCTTCCAGCCCGAGGGCCGGGAGCCCTCCGACAAGGACCGGGCCGACGCCATGCGCCGGCGGATGAAGGGCGAGCCTGTGACCGCCCCGGCGGGGGTCAGTCAGGGGCTGAAGCGGGTCATCGAGAAGGCCCTGGCCTACGATCCCGAGGACCGGTACATCACCGCCAAGGAGATGCTCGCCGCCCTGAACGGGGTGGAGGAGGCCCGGCAGGACCCGGCCCGGGCGGCCGCCGTCAGCGCCGCCGCCGTGGCCGCGGCGGAAGAGGTCCTGTTCGCCGAGGAAAGCGCCCCAGAGGATCTGTCTCCGGAGGAGGCGGCATTTGACGAATCGGCGCCGGAAGAGGCCATCTTCGAAGAACCCGCACCGGATGACATCGACCCCGGGGAGTTCGCATCGGAAGCGGCCATCCCCGCGGAGACCCCATTTGAAGAGGATACCCCCGAGGATCTCCTCCCCGGGGAAGACACCCTCCCGGAACCTCTCCCGGAGGAGCCGGTCCCGGAGGAGCCGATATCCCAGGTCCCGGCGGAGAGCGCATCCCCGGAGCCCCCGTCCCCGCCGGAGCCCCTTCCCGAGGACGGAGACGGCGGCTGGCGGAAGGAGGCGGCCGCCGCGACCGCCGCGGCCGTCCCCCTGGCGGAGGGCGTCACGGACGCCGCGCCGCCCCATACAGCCCCGGCGGCGAAGAGCGCGCCCCGGCCGGAATACCGGGTCCAGAAGCATTTTGAGAAGACCGCCCCCGCCCGGGAGCGGAAAAAGCGCCGCTCCCCGGCGCCCTTCCTGTGGGGCGCGGCGGCCCTGGCCATCCTGGCCGGCGTGGGATTTTTCCTCCTCGGCCGAGGCGGCGGCAGGCCGGAGGCCTCCGCCCCCTTCCCCACCCAGACGGCCCAGACCGACGACCGGCCCGAGACCTCGCCTGTGGTGATCACGCCCCACCCGGACGTGACCGGCGGGGCCCTTAAGGGCTCCCCGGCGCCGGAGGACACCCCCGCCCCGGAAGAGGCGGAGCCCTCCCCCCAGGCGCCTGCCGAGCCCTCCCCCGCCGCGCCCTCTCCCGCGCCTCTGTCCGCCTACCCGGGCGGTTCCGGCGGCGCATCCGGCGGCACAGGCGGCGGCTATACGGGCAGCGCCGGCGGCAGCTATACCGGCGGTACCGGCGGCACAGGCAATGCCGGCAGCACCGGCAGCTACACCGTCGAGCCGGCGGACGACACGGTGTCCATCACCGGCATCGGCGTGAACGTCCGCTCCGGCCCGGGCACGAACTATCCCATCATCGGCACGGTCAGCGCCGGCGACACGCTCCACCGCACCGGGATCTCCGGCGACTGGAGCCAGGTCCGGTTCGAGGGCGTCACCGGCTTCGTGTACAGCCAATACGCCTCCGCCGTTTCCCCCACCGCCTCTCCCGCGCCCACGGAGGCGCCCGCCCCCTCCCCCGGACCGGTCTATACGGTCACGGCGGAGGATCTGACCTACGCCCAGGCCAAGGAGGCGGCCGCGGCCCATGGGGGTCTGGCCGTGGCGAAGACCGACGAGGAGCTGGCGGCCCTCACCGGGACGCTGGACGGGGATGTGGCATACCTGTGGCTGGGGGTGGAATATGACGCCGCGGCCGGCTGGCAGTGGGCCGACGGCACCCCCATCGCCGCCGACGACCCCCTCTGGGCCGAGAGCCCCGGGCCGGACCATGACGGGGCGCTGCTGGCCCGCACGGAGGACGGCTGGAAGCTGACGCCTCTGCGGCTGGCGGACTTCGATCCCGCCGACGGGACCCATGCCGGAAAGCTGGCCTACGCCACGGCGGGGTAACCGAGCCCCGGACATAACAAAAACGGCGACCGCATCGCGGTCGCCGCTTTCGTTTTTTCTTACAGGTTGCAGAGCTTGAGCAGGTCCTCCCAGTTGCGGTCCACTTCCTGCTGGACCTGCTGGATCATCCACTCGTTGCCGGGCTTGAACAGATGGGCAAAACGGCCCTGCAGCTTCAGGTATTCCTCCACCGGCAGCTTGTTTTTCGGCTCATAGGTCAGCTGGTACTTGCCCTCGATGACCTCATACAGCGGCCACACGCAGGTCTCCACCGCCGCCTTGGTGACCTCCATCAGCTTCTCGCTGGGATACCGCCAGCCCCGGGGGCAGGGGGCCATCACGTTCAGAAACGCCGGTCCGGGGGTGTAGATGGCCTTGTGGGCCTTCTCGGAGATGTCCTTGAAGTTGCCGATGAAGGTGGTCTGGGCCACGTAGGGGATGTTGTGGGCCACCATGATCTTGGTCAGGTTCTTCTTCTGCTGCAGCTTGCCGGGGATCACCTTGCCCACGGGGGTAGTGGTGGTGTCGGCGAAGTGGGGGGTGGAGGAGGAGCGCTGGATGCCGGTGTTCATGTAGGCCTCGTTGTCGTAGCACACGTACACCATGTCGTGGCCCCGCTCCATGGCGCCGCTGAGGCTCTGGAAGCCGATGTCGTAGGTGCCGCCGTCGCCGCCGAAGGCGATGAATTTATAGGTATCGTCCAGCTTGCCGCGCTTTTTCATGACCCGATAGGCCGTCTCCACGCCGGAGAGGGTGGCAGCCGCGTTCTCGAAGGCGTTGTGGATGAAGCTGTCCTTCCAGGCGGTGTAAGGGTACATGAAGGTGGACACCTCCAGGCAGCTGGTGGCGGAGCAGACGACGGCCTTGTCCTCCGGCTCCAGAGCCCGCAGCACGGTACGGATGGCGATGGGGGAGCCGCAGCCGGCGCACATCCGGTGGCCTGCCGCGAAGCGGTCTTCCTTCATGACGTTTTCTTTCAGGCTATAACTCATGGCTTTCTCCCTCCTTATTCTCTCACGTCCAGGTAGCGGTAGGTCTCGCCCACATCGCCGGTCTCGGCGATCTTCTCCAGGTCGGCGAAGACATGCTGGATGCTCTCCACCCGCACGTCCCGGCCGCCCAGGCCGTAGATGTAGCTGATACCCTTGGGACCGCTGACGCCCTGGGCATACATCGCCGCGGCTGTCTCCGCGAAGACGGGGCCGCAGTGGCCGTTGAAGCTGTCGTCCTTGTCCATGGCGGCGAAGGCCTTCACGCCCTTGAGGGCCTCGGCCAGATCCTCCGTGGGGAAAGGCCGGAAGGAGCGGATCTTCACCAGACCCACCTTCCTGCCCTGGGCACGCAGCTGGTTGACGGCCTCCTTGGCCGTGCCGGCGGAGGAGCCCATCAGGATCACGGCCAGCTCCGCGTCGTCCATCCTGTACTTCTCGATCAGGCCGTACTCCCGGCCGGTCATCTGGGCAAACTGTGCGCTCACCTTGCGGATCACGTCCTTGGCGTCCATCATGGCCTGGGCCTGCTGCCGCTTGGCCTCCATGTAGTACACCGGGGTGGCATAAGCGCCCACGGACATCTTTTCGTCCTTGTTGAGCAGGTAGTGCCGGGGCTTATACTCGCCCACGAACTTCCGTACATCCTCCGTCTCCACCAGCTCGATGTTTTCAATGGCGTGGGAGGTGATGAAGCCGTCCTGGCACACCATGATGGGCAGACCCACGGCCTCGCCGATGCGCATGGCCTGCAGGTAGTTATCATAGGCCTCCTGGTTGGTCTCCGCGAACAGCATGATCCAGCCCGCGTCCCGGACGGCCATGGCGTCGGAGTGGTCGTTGTTGATGTTGATGGGGCCGCTCAGGGCACGGCAGCTCACCGCCAGGGTGATGGGCAGCCGGTCGGACGCGGCCACATACAGCATCTCGGCCATGTAGATCAGGCCGCAGGAGCTGGTGGCGCTGATGGCACGGCAGCCGGCGGCCTCCGCGCCGATGCAGGTGCTCATGGCGGAGTGCTCGCT
>CANQSJ010000034.1 GCA_947626495.1 uncultured Oscillospiraceae bacterium
GGCTGAATGAGTATCTCGTCAATATCGTCCGGGTCAATGACCTTTACCTCCGACACCCGGTAGACGAGCGTTTCCCACAGATTCGTGATCGTCACTTCATCCCCGATCTTCAACACATCTATATACCTGAAGTACGGCGCACCGTACCAGCCCCGGTGGGCGGCGATCACGCAGTTGGTGTTCTCCCCGCCGACGGGCAGGCTGGTCTGTGACAGATGGACCGCGCCCTTTGCCATGTTTTCGCTGGTTGCCCCCAGGTAGATGGGCAGCTCCACATTCATAGCGGGAATGTTTATCACGCCGATGGTGTTGCTCTCCACGCCGTAGTCGGTCAGGGAAAAGGATGGCTGCTGATAGGCCCAGGCGTCGCAAAGCCCGGACTGGCCGGTGGCGTATATGTTCTCGTTGTACTCCTGCATAGCGGCGTACAGTTCCTGGTAGGTTGGTACGGGCGTGGATTCAGGGGCCGCCACATACTCTAAAGACACGGGCAGCTTCTCCGATTCTGCTACTTCATCCGCGTCGGCCAGCTCAAAGAAATCGCTCACGGCGACATGGGCCTGATAACCCAGATGCAGACCGACGAGCTGCGGCCACAGGCATATCACCAAACCCACGGCGAACACCAGGACAAGAATGGTCAGCAGGAACGCCCTAACGAATCTCATGTTTGTACCTCCTTCGGGGATGGTAAAGCCGATAAATTCGCCAAAGAAGCACCGGCACAACAAAGCCGCCCAGCAAGATGCACAGCCCTATGGCAACGCCGCGGATATACTGCATCTGCCAGTTAGACGACGGACTGGCGGCAGAGGCTTCAACGTGTGCCTCCGCCTCCTGCACATATGGGACCTGACGGCCACGGACCAACAGCCGGTGGGAGTTGACCCCAAAGGGCGTACAGGTGATGAGCGTGGTATGATCCTCTCCGTACAAAATGCCGAGGGAAGATGTATCTTCCGGCTCCACCACCAGGATTTGATCCACTTCATAGGCCAGCGTCTCGCCCAGGATGGACAGGTAGAACATATCCCCGATCTGAAGCTGCTCCAAATCAGAGAACATCCGTTGGGACGCGAGGCCAGAATGAGCGGCAAGTACCGTGTGAGTGCTTTCGCCGCCCACCGGCAGAGACGAACCGGGCATATGACCCACACCCGCCTCCAACGTCTCGCCCTCAACGCCGTGGTAGATAGGCAGCACGATGTCGATCACCGGGATTCGGATATAGCCCATAATGCCGTCGCCGTTCAGATTGAGAAGCTCGTCATACCCGGATTCCGGGGTGTTCAGGTAGAGTGCAGCATCGGGGCCGTCCATGGGGACGGCCCGGTTTGCTATTCGCCGGTTGTAGTCCTGCGCCTGCTGCCACGCCGTAGTGCGGTAGGTGTCGTCCATATCGGAAACGGCGGCCACATAGTCGCTCATGGCTGTGGACTGATACTTGTCCGCCAGATAGTTGCTTGCCAGCGGGTACAGCGTCAGGCACAGCGCGGCAAAGAAAGCCAGGACACAAAGGGCGATCTTTACGCCCCTCATCTGCGGCTGCGCTTTGCGGGACGGCGATGGCACAGGAGAATGATGAGCGCGGCAGCTCCGGCCATGACCAGGATGCCCACACAGGTGTAGATGAGCATACTGTAAGAGCCGGTCTGGGGCAGGGTGAAGCCTTTCACGTTCACCACCTTAAAAGGAACGAGCGCATGGACGGAGCTGCCATCCGGGGACATATCCACGCTGTTGCCGTCGATGGTGGCGGAGGCAGTCAGCAGAGGCTTGTGGCACTTCTCGCAGATTTCGCCCTCGGCGGTGGCAATCACCACTTTGATGTCCTCTTTCAGCAGCACATAGCCGTCGTCCGTTGCCTCCTCGGTTATGGAGTAGGTATCGTCCTCCATGCCCTTGATGATGAGCTTCCCGGCCTCGGTGGGAACGAACACGGTGGCGGAGTCCTTGTCAGAGACATGGCCGGTCACATAGTACACGCCATCTTTCAGCTCTGCCTGGAGGTAGTAGTCGTCCGTGTCGTCATGGACGGTCATTTTGACCTCGCTCATGCGGCCAGCGCCATCGGAAAACTCTTTGGTCAGGTCAATGCCATAGGTGTAGACGTGGCAATCGTCGTCCAGCACATCGTAGTATTCTTCGCTGGTGCGCCGCCAAGTGAGCTGCACTTCATTGGGATTGCCGCTGTCGCCATAGACCACAGTGGCGTCGCTGTTGATGGTGGCGGCGTAGGTGATCCGCATGGTGCAGCCGGAGTAACCTCGCTGGCTGCCGCTGGTGCCGTGGACGCTCTGGCTCTCGTTCATCTCGGCCAGACCGGTGGCGGTCATGCTGACTGTCATGGTGGAACTGCCGTTGCCCTGGTCAGCGTAGGAAACATCGAACTTCTGATCGGACAGGTTCCAGGTGGAAATGAGGTCGGTGCAGGCGGTGTCCCGGAAAAACTCGATCTTCACATCGTCACGGTTATACTCGATGCCCTGGGACAGCGTATCGACATAGGTGTATTCCGTGAGGTAGGAGGCGGCGCTGGTGATGGTAGGCAGCGTGGAGATGATCTGGTAATCCACCACATCACCGTCCGAGCCGGTCCCGGTATGAGCATAGCCATCCGTGATGTCGGTGGTGGAGCCTCCGTGTCTGCCAGTGTCGCTCTTGCTCTCCCGCAGGGTCTTTTCCAGGGTGGGCATCCCGGTGTTGTTTTTGGGGTACACGGTCACATCGTAATTCCACTCGTTGCCGTCAATGGTGGTCATGGGCAAGGACACCAAGAACGGGTCGGTGGTGCAAGTGACCATATCGGGGACAGAGGTTTCAACCAGCAGATACAGCCCCAGGGGGAGGCCGGAAACGGAGGTGTGGCCGTATTCGTCCGTCTCAGGCATGACGGAGCCGCCGTTGGCGATTAGGTAGCTTTCCAGCGCGTCCTTGGTGGACGTGGCGTTGGTGTCCAGGGACTTGGCCAGAGCGGAGATCAGCACGTCGGACACGAAGTAGTAGGTGTTGACGGTATCGCTGACACGTTCCGAATGGTGGGCGTTGGCGTAGGAAAGCCCGATGTCGCTGAGAAACTGCGCCGTGCTGTCGTTGGCGGTCATGCCGTACAGCACCATCGTCTTATAAACACCGTTGCCCTCGTCCTCGGAATAGGTGGTGATGTCCGCGATCTTCAGGTAGGAAAACTCCACGCCCCGGATGGCATAGCCATAGGCGGTGTTGTTGGTGCCGGAATTGTTGGTGAAGGACGTGTTGCCCAGGGTGGCGGTCACGGAGCCGTCGTACAGACCGTTGGAAACGTAGTCGGCGGTACTCCATACGCCATCAGCTTCGGCGCGGGTCAGATCGTACTTGTAGACGTTCAGCGATGCCGTTTTGCTGGTGTCGATGGTGGAACCGGCTGCAAAGGCGGTCACGGCCAGAGACAGGGACAGCGTGAGGGCCAGAACAAGGCAGAGAGCCTTTTTCAGAAACTTCATTTTACGTTTCTCCTTTTCGATTTTTTGGAAATAAAAAAGCCCGCGCATCCGGTCAGTCCAGTAAGGACTGTGCCGATTATCGCGGGATCGAAGCCGGAAGCGCCGGTGTGCGGCAGCTCGGTGATGCGGTTGTCGGTGATGGCATAGGATATGTCGTAGGTGAGTTCATCCCGGTTCTCCAAGGGGAGGGTCCCGGTGAAGATGGGGTCTTTGAGCAGAGCCAAGCCAGGAGGCGCTTTGATCTCCGTCAGCCGGTACTGGATCACTCCATCGGCCCGGAGGCCGGAGAAGGTCACAAGTCTATCGCTGCCGGTGGTGAGATGGCCGTTGGAAAGGCCAGGGCTGGTGCAGCCTCCGGCTATGACCGGCGTATCAGTACGGGAAGTAACCGGAGTCCAGTTTCGCCCGTCATTGGACCATTCCAGCAGATATACGGCCCCGGAGAGATTGTTGCCCTTGGTGTCCACTTTTTTTACAGAAATGGAACCGGGGATGCGGGTATCATCACGGGTGAGCGTGATCGTCTTGCCATCTTCCAGAATGGAAAAATCATAGGTATTCTCGTCCAGCTCAAAGTATTTGGGCGGTACGATCTCCTGGTAGGTGTATTCTCCATACTGAAGGTCCGGGAATGTGGCCTTGCCATCCGGCCCGGTGGTTGCTTCTGCGACCTTGACCCCATTCTCGTCAAAAACGTGGAAAGTGGCCCCCTCCAACGGGTGCTGATCCTCCTCGTCCTGTTTGAGAATGACCAGAGTGCCTTTGATGATGCGTTCCGGCACATTCATGTCCAGACTGTTGGCGGCAATGGTAAAATCGCCCGGTTCCGCGCCGATCTCATACACGGTGGGATCAACGGTATAACCGGGGGAAGGGGTGATCTCCCGAAGCGTCCAGCCGGAACCGCACACAAAGTAGTCCGTGGTGAAAGAGTGCTGGTCATCTGTGGTGTAGGTTTTCTGGATCTGCCCGTCTTTATAGATGCCATACACAGCTCCCGCCAGCGTCGCGTCGCCGTACCGGGCCACATCGCCCTCCGCGTCCTCCTTTACCACGGTGACGCGCCACTGTTTAAGGGTGTTCTTGAAGTTCACAGTGGTGGTCTTATCATATTCCACGGTCACGGTCTGCGAGGGATTGTCGCACACATAGTTCTCCGATACCTGCTCCGTCACGGTATAGGTGCCGGGGATCAGGCCGGGGACGGTGATGGTCCCGTCCTGGCCGGACAGGACAGATCGGCTGACGCTCCCACCCTGGACGGTAAAGGTGATGCCGCTGACGTTGCCATCGTCGGAGGTCTTGACGATTTTGACATCGCCGGTTTTGAGCTTGTTGTTGAATGTCACAGAAGCCGTCTGATCGTATTTCACGGTGACGCTCTGGGTGGAATTGTCGCACACATAGCCATCCGGGACCTTTTCGGTGACATTGTAGGTGCCGGGTTTCAGCCCATTTTCGACGATGGTGCCGTCTGTGCCGGAAATCACCGTTTTATTGACCCCGTTGCCCGTGATCGTGAACTGGATGCCGCTGACCTTGCCGTCGTCACTTTTCTTGATGATCTTCAAATTGCCCGTTTTCAGGCTGTTATAGAAGTTGACGGTGGCGGTCTGATCGTATTTCACGGTCACGGTCTGCGAGGCGGCGCTGCTCGAATACCCATCGGGGACAGTCTCTGTCACGGTATAGGTTCCGGGCTTGAGGCCGGGGACAGTGATGGAGCCATCCGAGCCGGTGGTGACGGTCTGATTGACGTTGTTCCCCGTGATAGTGAAAGTAATACCGCTGACCTTGCCATCTTCCGAGGTCTTGACGATTTTTAGATCGCCGATCCTCAGACTGTTATGGAAGTTGACGGTAGCCGTCTGGCCGTTTACCACAGTAACGCTTTGGGAGGCGGCGCTGTTTGTATAGCCAGCGGGGACAGTCTCTGTCACGGTGTAAGTACCGGCAGTCAGGCCCTCTATGGTGATGGTCCCATCCGGGCCGGTGGTGACGGTCTGATTGACGCTCCCGCCCTGAACGGTGAAAGTGATGCCGCTGACCTTTCCATCATCCGAAGTCTTGACGATCTTCAAATCGCCCTTTTGGGTAGAGTTGAAGCTCAAATGATACCACTCAGCCGGTTTAGATGTCTTTACACCGGCGTTTGCCATAAACTCAGCCGTGGAAATCTCCGGGCCTCGGTCATTTCCGACGTGAATGATGAAATGGTAGGTGCCAATGCTGGAACCGCTGGTGCGGTAAAGAGTGTAGGTGCCAGCATAGACGGCCAAGTGCATCCACGTTCCGCTGTCGTTCTTGAACGCGATAATGTCACCGGGCACAAGGTTGGCATAGGCGGTGCTGGCGCTGGTGTACCTTGTCACGCCGCTGTTCGGGTCTGACGCAAGAGATGTCAATGCGCTCACCCATGTGGACACGACCCGGACGCTGGTGCCGACCTTGCTCAACGCACTGGAAATGGCAGATGTGTCAACGCCCTCGATATTTCGCAGATAGTTGTTGACGTAGTAATTGACGAAGGAGGCGCAGACAAGGCCGTTGCTCTCAAAGTAAGAGATATTGGGGGCTTTCCCGGTGGGAGTGCTGCCGTCCGATACAGTCTCATCGCCGTTGGGGTATTCGCCATATCCGATGTCGGAAAGGATGCTGGAATCATGGGACGGCAAATTCGTACTGATATACTCATACTTGTAAAGCCAGTTGTTATCCTTCAGCTTCTGGACGTTGAAGCCCGTATAGGCCAAAGCCCGGAGAATACTGTTGTCCCACATGGAATCCGGGATGCTGCCCTGGGACATGAGCATCATGCCGTTGGAATCATCCACATCAAACTCCGGCGGATAGAAGTTGTCTACCGGTTCCCCGTAGGGATATGGATTTGACGGGTCCAGCGGATCATACCCAGGGATGGGGTCCGGGAGGATGTTCCGGCCAGTACGGGGCTTCGCCGTGGGCGTAGGTTCAACCGTGGGCTCCGGGGATGGCTCGGCGGTCGGTTCAGGCGTGGGTTCAGTCGTCGGCTCCGGGGCCGGTTCATCGGTCGGTTCAGGTGACGGCTCGGCTTCTTCATCATCTGCCTCTGCCTCCGGGGTGGGAGGCGCAGCGAGATCATCCTGGCCGGAAGCAGGATTGTTGGCAGGTTCATCAGCCGGAGGCATAGAATCCGGCTGGTCGGTTTCCTCCGGCACCGGCGATGGTTTGCTCGTATCGGGTGGAGTGGCCTGGGGCACCTCGGTTTCCTCTGCCCCCGGCGCAGGCTCCCCAGCATCGAAAGGAACAGCCTCCGGCGGGGCAGTTTCATCTTGCGTTTCTGACGCTGCCCCCGGCTCTGAAACATTGTCGTCTGTTTCGGCGGGCGGCGCTGTCAGCAAAACAGGTTCATCTTCCTGCTCGTTGGGATTGGCCTCTGAACTAGACGAGGCTTCTGTGATCTCCCCGCAGAGTTCTTCTGCGGGTATGACCTCATCCCCGGCGGCAAACGCGCTCAAGGGGAGCAGCCCAAGTGTCAGGATCAGGACAAGCAGGAGGGGAATAATGCGCTTCAAAGTATTCAATTTGTAACCTCCATGCGCTCAAAAATGTGATATGATGTAATGGAAAAAGACGAGGCTTCGACGGGGTGCTTCTTCGCCACTTGCAGGGTGGAAACGGGCATGAAAAAACGGCGCTCCAGGTGAGGAACGCCGGTTTTGCGGAACAAAAAATCCGCTTTTGGATGTAAATATCGCTGTGTTGATGCCCGCAAACCCTTGATATTACTGAATTTCTTGTAAAATCCTATAAGAACACCCGTACCAATCCTCCATCATACGAACCCAGAGAGTTCGTATAGTGTGGTCAGCCGTACCAGCGTCGAAACGCTCCTGAAGACGATGCAGACCTGTAAACAGGTCTGCATTCGTCGGTTAGGGGCGTTTCTCCTTAGAGACCGCGGGCCCTTCTCGCGCAAATTTTCGCGAAATTCGGGGGGTGGGGGTCAAACGGCCCAGGACATACAAAAAAACCGCCCCAAAAGGAGCGGTTGGAAGCTTGCTTATGCAAGTGAATACAAAAGAACAACGGTGACCGGGGCACGGTCACCGTTTCATGATTTGCCGCCGGGGAAGAGGACCGCTCCTCCGCCGCGGCGTCAGGGGAAATACCGCCGTTCGATCATCTCCAGAAAGCTCTCGTCCAGATAGGCCTCCATCTTGCGGAAGGTGTCCTCGTTGCGGATGAGGCGGTCCGGCTGCTGGTACTGCACCCAGGCCATGGCGCACCAGGTCACGCCCCGCAGGCAGGTGATGGGGATAAAGAGCGCCAGCTTCTCCGCCAGACCGTCCGTGTCGAACCGGCCCGCCGCCGCCTGCCGGTACCGGGCCGTGAAGGCGTCCATCTCCTCGGGGGCGAGGATCACGTCCGTCTTCCAGAAGGTGGTGGTGGGGGCCAGAAAATGCCCCAGGTCCTGGGCCGGATCCCCATAAAGGGGTTTTTCCCAATCCACCAGATAGCTGGGCCGGCCGGGGCCGTTTATGAGAAAGTTGCCGGAGTTGAGCTCTGTGTTGATGCAGCAGCGGTACCCGCTCATGGCCCGGGCGGCGGCCGCTTTGGCATGTCCGGCGGCCAGCAGCCGCTCGATGCGCCCGCGTACGGCGGCGTCGGCCAGGGGCGAGCGGTAATAGGTCTGCACCATCTGCCCGCACTCGTCCAATATGGCGCCCAGGGGGTCCTCCGGCGCCAGCAGGCCGGACGGGGGGCCGTCCACCGGTACGCTGTGGATGTCGGCCAGGCACGCCGCTGCGGCGTCCATGTCCCGGCGGTAGTCCAGCGCCCGCCCGGGCAGGAACTCCATCACCATGACCCCATAGGGGAGGGCCTCCCGGCTGCCGTCCACATACAGCGCCCGGGGCGTCCGGCCGGAGCGCTCCAGCAGCCGCAGGGCGTTATACTCATAGCCGATCTGGTCGGCCAGGTGCATCTGGCTGCCGGTGTTGACGCGCAGCACCAGCTTTTGCCCCGTGACCGGGTGGGCAAACGCGTAGTTGATGTTATACTCCCCCTGGGCCAGCAGCCGGGGGGCGAGCTCCGCCCCGGCGGGGATGCCCAGCGCCTGCCGGAAGCGGGGCAGGCGGATATAGTCCCTCAGGCCCGGTATTCTATCCATGGTATTCCATCTCCACTCTCTCCCAGGCGTCGTATATCTCCTCCTTGAAGGGCGCCGCCGGGCCGATCTCCGGCAGGTTGCATACCCAGGGGCCGTTCCCGTCCCGGCGCAGATAACCGGTCCTCAGGTCCTCCGCCGAGAAGGCGAAGCGGCCCCTGTCCTCGATGAATAGTTCGGGCCGGGCCAGATACACCGCCGCGGTCACGTCCCAGTTGTAAAACCCCTCGATGCCGTAGCCCTCCCGGGTGTAGCCGAACCAGCTGTCGGTCCTGTCCAGGATATACCGGCCTGCGGCCCGGCCGGAGGCAAGAAGCCGGCGGGCGTACTCCTCCTTGGTGAACAGCACCTTCAGACAGTTGTTGCCGGTGATGACGGCGAGATTTTTCCCCTCCGTCAGCACGGTGAAGCTGGCCTGGGGGTCGCAGGAGAAGTTCAGCTCCTCCATGGTCTGCCGCCGGAACGCCAGCGGCGCCGTGACGCTGCCCATGAGTACCACCTGGCGGAGCTGGTGGAAAAATTGCCCGTTTTTCCGCCAGGCCCCCGCCAGGTTCGTCAGCGACCCGGTGGCCAGCAGGGACAGCTCCCCCGGCCTCTCCCGGGCCGCCCGGGCCAGATAGTCCGCCGCCTCGCTGTCATAGTCCCCGGGCACGTCGCCGCCCCGCAGCACCGGGATGTCCTCCCGGCCCACGTCCCGCAGCAGCCGGCGCGTGGCCTCGTAAGTCACGTCCGTCCGGCTGTTGCCGTAGGTGACCGTGACAGCCCGGATGTCGATATCCTTCTGGCCCAGCAGATACAAAAGCGCCAGCCCGTCGTCCACGTCGCAGCCCGGGACGCCGAAGGTATTGTCGCAGTCGAAGAGGACCTTCTTCATGCCCGCTCCTCCTCCCGGAAATAGACCGCCCGGCCCGGGTCGGCCATGAGCCCGGTCCGGCTGCCGACGGCCAGGCCCAGTTCCGCCAGCGCCCCGGCGGTGAGAGCGCATGTGACGGCCCCCGCCGGGCCCGTCAGGGTCAGCTCCGCCGTCTCCCCCAGAAAGTCGATGCCGGTGACGGCATAGTCCGCCCCACCGGGGACGGGATGCATGTCGAAGGGGCGGATGGCCGCCGTCCAGGACCCGTCCGCCA
Source organism: uncultured Oscillospiraceae bacterium (assembly GCA_947626495.1). Classification (GTDB taxonomy): domain Bacteria; phylum Bacillota; class Clostridia; order Oscillospirales; family Oscillospiraceae; genus CAJOIG01. Next base: position 9,759 of record CANQSJ010000034.1, read on the forward strand.
GATCGCAGGGCCAGTCGCCCAGCACGCAGGAAAACCGGCCGTCTTCCGCCCGGCCGGGCAGGCAGTTGACCTTGCCAAAATACTCCGCCACCGTCCGGGATACGGGATGCCAGAAGATGTCCTCCGGCGCGCCGTGCTGCAGGATGCGTCCATCCTGCATCAGGGCCACCCGGTCCGCCAGGCGCAGGGCCTCCTGCCGGTCATGGGTGATGAGCACGGTGGTCAGGCCCCGCTCCCGGTGGAGCTTCTGCACCAGCCGGCCCATCTCGAAACGCAGCTTCTCGTTGAGCCCTGTGAAGGGCTCGTCCAGCAGCAGCAGCTTAGGCTCCGCCGCCAGGGCCCGGGCCAGAGCCACCCGCTGCATCTCGCCGCCGGACAGCTCCCGGATGCGTCGCTTCCCGTAGCCGGGCAGCTGCACCTCCTCCAGCAGACCCTCCACCGTCCGCACCGTCTCCTCCCGGGGCCGCTTTTTCAGCGTCAGGGAGAAGGCGATGTTCTCATACACCGTTATATGGGGGAAAAGCCGCAGATCCTGAAACACGATGACCGTTCCCCGCCGCTCTGGCGGCACGGCCAGAAGGGACTGCCCGTCGGCGCGTATCTCGCCGCCGCTCGCGTCCAGCAGTCCCGCCACGCTCTTGATGAGGGTGCTCTTGCCGCAGCCGGAGGGCCCCAGCAGGGCCACGAACTCCCCGTCCGCGATATCCAGGTCCACCCCGTGGAGGATCTCTGTGTCCTGCAGGCGCACCCGCAGGTCTCTGATGGACAGATCCATTCCCGCTCCGTTCCTTTATCCGTAAAAATCCCCGCCGCCGTGGCGCATCCACCGGCGGGCCAGTCGCCCGAACAGCGTCAGCAGCAAAAACGTCACCGCCAGAAACAGAACGCTGTACACGCTGGCGATGTTCCGCTCTCCCCCCTGCAGGTAGGGGACCATGACCATGGTGAAGGTCTTCACCTGGCCGCCCCCCAGCAGCAGCGTGAGAAAATACTGGCTGAAGGAGACGATGTAGGCCATGCTGAAGGCCGCCAGCAGCACCGGCGCCAGCAGGGGCAGCGTCACCCGGCGAAAGGCGCCGGGCCCCGTGGCCCCCAGCACCCGGGCCTGCTCCTCCAGCGCGGTGCCCAGGGCACGCATGCCGTCCGTGATGAGATACACCGCATAGGGCAGCGAGTACAGAAGATGGGCCAGGATCACCCCGTGGACGGTGTTATTGAGCCCCAGGCGGATGAAGGTCACCTGCACTCCCATGGCGAACACCGTCACCGGCACCATCAGGGGCAGGCTGGTGAAAAATACCGCCAGGCCCTTGCCGGGAAAGTCGTACGCCGTGACGGCCCGGGCGGTCATCAGCCCCACGATCACGCTGAGCACCGCCACCGCCAGGGATATGCCCACGCTGGAGGCAAGCACCCCCGCCAGCTGGCCGCTCCGGTGCAGCACCTCCCGCGCCGCCCGCAGGGAGAAGCTCTGGGGCCACAGAGCCGGCCAGGCCCACCGCTCCGTGAACACCCATATCGCCATCACCGCCATGGGCAGCAGTATGACCACTGCCCCGGCTGCCAGCAGGGCGCCGGAGAGAACGCTCCTTCGTCTCATGCGCCGCCTCCTCTCTCCAGGGCCGCCACCTTCCGGCGCATCAGGGCGTAGTAGGCCATGGCGCTGACCACAGACAGGAGGATGACGATCCCGTTGAGGGCCATGGCATAGGGCCGGTGGCGCATGTCCGGGTGCATGTACTCGATATAGGCCAGCACCGGCAGGGCCTTGGGGACGGTGGCCCCAAGCAGGAAGGGCAGCTCATAGGCCCCCAGGGCGAACACGAAGATGATGAGGAAGCCGCTCAGGATGGTGTTGCGGCACAGGGGCAGCGTCACCCGGCAGAAGGCCCGCCAGGGCCGGGCCCCCAGATTGACGGCGGCCTGGCCCAGGTTCTCGTTGACGTTGGCCATCAGGGCCAGGACGAAGTAGACGATGAAGGGCGTCTCCTTCCACACATAGGCCAAGATGACCCCCACCCCCGCCCCGTCATACAGCAGCGCGGGGAACTGGCTCTGCTCGCCGATGAGCCCCAGGGCGCAGGCCAGCCGGGCCAGCAGCCCGTTTTGGGAGCACAGCAGCACGGTCAGCAGCGCCACCACCACGTGGGGCACCGCGATGGGCAGCCGCACCAGCCCCACCAGCCGGTCATGGGCCCGGCGGCTGACGGTGAGCACGGCGCATATCCCCACCCCCGCCCCCGTGGCGATGAGGGCGGAGAGAAGGGCGATGCGCAGGCTGTAGAGGACCGAGCGGAGCATGTCCGGCCGGGTGAGCACCTCTTTGTAATAGTCCAGGGTGGGCTCCGTCAGGCCCAGGGCCGGGATGACGCCCAGGCTCTGGACCAGCCCCGCCCCCAGCCCTACGAGAAACAGCGCCGTCAGCAGAATGTGGGGCAGGAGCAGCAGCCAGGGAGCCGCCTTGCGGCCGCTCACTTGCCCACGACCTCCTCCAGCCATATCTCTTCAATGATGGGCACCAGCTCCGCGGGCATCTCCGGAAGCCGCTTGGACAATAGCTCGTCCTGGGGGATGTTCCCCGCTCCCAGCTCCACCGCGTCGAAGGCAGCCTTCTGCTCGTCGGAGAGCTTGTCGTAGTCCACCACCGGCAGCACCTTCAGCACCTTGTAGCGGTCCGCCTGCACCTCCGGGGTCATCATCTCGTTGATGGCCACCATGGCCCCGGCCTTGTTGCCGGAGTTGGCGGCGATGGCCATGAAGTTGGTGTTGCCGATGGTGCCCTTGTCGAACTGGAAGGTCTGGGTGGTGGGGGTGTAGGTGCCGTTTTCGATCTTCACGGAGGTGGAGTAGGCCTCGTAGGTCACGTTCAGCACCAGCTCCCCGTCGGCGAACATGTTGTCCACGGTGGTGGAGGACTCGGGGAAGGTCTTTCCCTCGTTCCACAGATAGGGATTGAGCTGCCGCAGATATTCCAGCGCCGGCTCGATGGCCGCCCGCACCGTCTCCTTGTCCGGTTCCATGTCCAAAAACTGCTCATAGCCGCAGATGTCATAGATGATATTGCGCACGAACACGCTCCCGGTGAAGTCCGGTAGAGCGGGATAAGTCACCTTGCCGGGGTTGGCCTGGACGAACTGCATCAGCTCATCGGTGTTTTTGGGCAGGTCCGGTGTCACCGCCGTGTCCGCGATGAGCACCATCTGGGCCTTGCCGTAGGGGGCCTCATAGCCCTCGATGGGATAGGCGAAGTCCAGCGTCACGTCCTCGGATTCGGCGTCGATGTACTGCTGGAAGCTGGGCAGCTTGTCCACGAAGGGGCCGTAGAGCATGCCGTTTTCCTTGGCGGACTGGAAGTTCTCGCCGTTGATCCAGATCATGTCGATGCTCCCGTCCTCCTCGCCGGCCTGTATCTCGCCGGAGAGCTGGCTGAGCACCTGGTCGATGTCCATGGGCACCCGCTCCATGGTGATGTCGTACTTCTCCTTCATCCTGGGGGCGAACACGTCGTCCAGCCATTGATTGAGCAGCTCGTCGCCGCCCCAGCCGTAAAAGGTCACCGTGGTGCCGCGGGCCGCCTCCGTCAGCTCCTCAAAGCTCATGTCCGCCGGATCGGCCTGGCCGGCGGCGCTCTTCCCACCGCCGCCGCAGGCGGCCAGGGCCAGCATCAGCGCGGCCAGGGCCAGCGCCAGTATGTTCTTTTTCATTTTCTTTCCTCCTGTGCTTATGCTTATCGGATATCCTTATACAGCGCGGCGATGGCGTCGATGTCCGCGCCCTTGCGATACATGGCCCGCAGCCGCCACATCCGGGCCATGACATGCAATGGCCCGCCCTGGGTGAAGCGGCGGGGCGAGGTGACGATCCGGGAGCGGGTCATGGCGAAGCGCACCCCCCGTGCCCGCAGATCCAGGGAGAGCTGGTAGTCCTCCATCAGCGGCAGCTCCCGAAAGCCGCCCATCTCGGAAAACAGCTCCCGCCGCAGGAAGATGCCCTGGTCCCCGAAGGCCACGTCCCACACCCGCACCCGCAGGTTGGAGAGGGCCTGGCAGCACTTCATCCATACATCCCGGGAGCGGAAGGCGATGCCGAAGCACCCCGCCCGGTGGGCGGCCATGACCCGTTCGATCTCCGCCAGGGCGTCCGGCGGCAGGACGCTGTCCGCATGCAGAAACAGCAGCACGTCTCCCGTGCTGGCCGCCGCCCCGGCGTTCATCTGCCGGGCCCGGCCCTTCTCGGCGCGTATCAGCCGGCAGGAGGGAGGGATCAGCTCTGCCGTGCGGTCGGTGCTGCCCCCGTCCGCGAAGAGCACCTCCGCCCGGCCCTCCAGGGGCCCCAGGGAATCCAGCAGCGCGGGCAGGGACTTTTCCTCGTTGTACACCGGGATGATGACAGATAGCTTCACAGCGCCCTCCTCATCCGATTGAGAAGCGGTTTCATCCCCAGGGGCACCGCCTCGTCCACCCCCAGGATCAGGGGCAGCAGGTGGTATGCCCGCGCCAGGCCCTTTCGGCGGAAATTGCTCACGCAGGAGGCGCAGTAGGTGTACAGCTCCCCGTCCTCCGCCGCTTCCGCCGCCTGGGCGGTCATCTGCCGTGAAAGGTCCGGCTCCCGTGCCGCGGCGCAGCCCCCCAGGCCGCAGCACTGCACGCCCGCGAAGGCGTCCGTCACCTCCCCCTCCAGGAAGGGGAGAATATCCGTGAAAAACCGCCTCTCCGCCCGGTCGGGGCAGGGGTAGTACAGCGGGAACGCGTCCCGTCTCACCGCTTCGCCCTCGCCCAGCCGGCGCAGCTTTTCATAGACCGTCACCATGGGGATGCCGATCCTGCCGTCCAAAAACCGCCAGCAGTTGGGGCAGACCATCACCAGCTCCTCCACGCCCCTGGCCCGGAGCCTCTCCTCCATCCGGTGCACGTGCTCTGCGGCGTCCGCCGCCAGGCCCAGCTCATGGACCGGTTTTTCGCAGCAGTCGTAGGCCACGCCCACGCCGTGGGAGGCCATCACTGCCAAGAGCTTCTCCATCGTCTTGGGGAAGAACGAGGGGAAATTGCACCCGGGAAACAGCACCGACCGGCCCGCCGCCAGCCGATAGCCGGCGAATTTATAGGGCGATTTCTCCCACAGCAGCAGCCGATAGGCCGGATCATGGCGCAAAGCCTTGCCGTCCCCGGCCTGGCTCCGGCGCATATCCAGGGCGATGGCCGCCCCGTCTATGCCCATGGGGCAGACGGCGGCGCACCGGCCGCACAGAAAGCAGCTGTAGGCAAGCTCCGGCCGCTGGGCCAGCGCTGCCAGGTCCAGGCCGTACTTCTCCAAAAAAAGGCACGAGGCCGTGCACCGGCCGCAGTGTACGCATTTTTCCGCGTCCGCGCCCATGTCACCCCTCCCGCCTTTCTGCGAATTTTTCCGCCAGCCACCGGCCGGTGTGGGTCGCCTCCATGGCGGGCGTGCCCGCCCAGGCAGAATAGAGGGCCCGCAGATCCTCCGGCGTGTCCACGTCCCGGCAGGGGGTGATCGCCGCCACGCGCACCCCCGCCCGGCGCAGGTGGGACGCCGTTTCGTCGAACACCGTGCCCGTGCCGTAGCGGCGCACCTCCCAGGCCGCCGGCTGGGGACGGGTCATGCCGATGAGATAATACCCCCCGTCCGCCGTGGGGCCCAGGACCACGTCGCTGCCGGCCAGGGCGGCGAAGGCGTCCTCTATCGCTCCGGCGGTGAGCTGGGGGATGTCCGTCCCCACCAGCACCGCCGCCTCATAGCCCTGGTCGAACGCCTCCCGGAAGGCCGCGTCCATCCGACGGCCCAGGCCGTCCCCCCGCTGGGCGGCCAGGGGCACGCCGCGCCCCAGCAGGCGCTCCAGCGTGTCCCGGCGCTCCTCCGGCGTATAGTACACCAGCACGTCCGCCCCGGTCCCGGCGCAGGTATCGTACATATCCCGGATGAAGCAGCTGTGCAGCGCCGCGCACTCCTCCCCCGTGAGGAAAGGCATCAGCCGGGTTTTCGTCGCTCCGGGCACCGGGGCCCGGGCGAATAAAATGACCGCTCTGCGCATGGGCTGCACCTCACTTCTCCTTCTCCTGCCTGTCCAGAAACCGCCGTTTGACGGCCCAGGCCAGGATGACCACCAGCACCAGCAGTCCCGCTGCCGCGGCGAGATAGCCCCACCGGCCGCTCCCGGCGGTGAGGCCCACGGAGCCCACCGTGAACAGGGCCACCCCGGGGATCATGAACAGGAACGTATACAGCGAATAGGCCCCCAGGGAGATATCCGTGACCCCATAGGCAAAATTTTGCAGATTATAGGGAAACAGCGGCACCAGCCGGGTGATCATCAGCAGCACAATGTCGCTGCGGCCCGCGTCCTCGAACAGGAGCCGGTTCAAAAGGGCGTTTTTCTTCACCAGAGGCTCGATGGCGTCCTTGAGGAAGAACCGCCCCGCCAGGAAGGCGGCGATGGCCCCCAGGGTGGTGGCGATCAGACACAGCGCCGTGCCCAGCCAGGGGCCGAACAGCACCCCGGCGATCACCGCGAAGGTGACCCCCGGCAGGGACAGCACCACGCAGCCCACCACCGTCAGCACGCAGTACAGCGCCGCCGCCCGGAGCAGATCCTCCCGGACGGCTGCCCTCAGCAGCGCCAGGCCGTCCCCGCCCCGGAGATAGTCCGACCAGCCGTAGATATGGTCCAGCACCAGTACCAGCGCGACGAGCGCCGCGAAGACGATCAGCTTCCAGTACCGCTTCAATCCTCATCCTCCCCGGCGTCCCGGGGCTGTGCCTCCGCCTTGGCCTTCTGCCGGTTCACCCACACGGAGCGGATGATGGTCACCAGGATGGCCAGGGCGAACAGGCACAAAAGCCCCGTGAACAGCAGCCTGGCCCCGCCGGTGAGCATGCCGCCCACATAGGAGTATACGATGGTGGCCGGCAGCTGGCCGATGCCGGTGGCGATGAAAAACTCCCAGAAGCCCATGCCCGTGAGCCCGGCGGCGTAGCTGACGATGTCAAAGGAGATGAAGGGCAGCAGCCGGGCGATGAGGATGCTCTTGCGGCCGTATTTCTTGAAGAAATCGTCGATCTGGGCCAGTCCCTTGGCCGTGCACAGCTTCACCACCACGTCCCGGCCCAGGATGCGGGCGATGTAGAAGCACACCGCCGCCCCCGCCATGGCGGAGGTCCAAGATAGGATGGCCCCCTGCCACCAGCCGAACAGGTTGGCGTTGGTCAGGGTGATGAAGAAGGCCGGCAGCGGCGCGGCGATGGACTGGAACACCATCAGCAGGAAGGACACCGCCATGGCCCAGGGACCGTACTTGGCGATGAAGCTGCGCATGGCCTCAAAGTCGCCGGTGCGGAACATATCCACCAGGGAGTTGACGCTCCGGCGCACCGCCGGCACCGCCAGATAGGCGGCCAGCGCCGCCAATATCACCGCCAGCAGCACAATCTTGCCGGCCCGGGACTGTTTTTTCTCCGCCGGAGCGGTCCCAGTCTGCGGTTTCACGACTGTTTTGTCCTCTTTGTCCATCTTGTTCCTCTCTCCTCTTCCGGCTCCCAGCAGGACGCACCGCTCTGCGCAGAGCCAGCCCTTCCTCTGTATCGCAAAGGCGCGCCATGGGACTCATGGCGCGCCCTGCGACCGTTCGATCTCGGTTTTCAGCTTACTCGGCGGCGGGCTCCACGGAGTCGGGATTGACCTCGATCCAGTTGTTGAAGCCGCCCTCCAGGGTGTAGACCTTGGTCATGTCATAGCCCAGAGCGGACAGAATGTTGGTGCCCATCTGGGCGTACTTTTTGCCGGAGTAGCAGACCAGGATCAAGGTGTCGTCCACGCCCTCGATGCCGGCCTTCATGGTGGCGATGCCGTCATCGGTGTCGCCGTTCACCGCCGGGTCCATGCTCAGCAGCACGGAGCCGGGGATGTGGGCCGTCTCATAGTCCTCGGCCTTGCGCAGGTCGATGATGGTGTAGCCGTCCTGACCCAGGATGGCCAGAGTCTCGTCCGCGGTCATATACTGCATGGCCACGTCCTCCGCCGGCAGCTCCACGCCGCCCTCTTCGGGCTCCTCGGCAACGGGCTCCTCAGCCTCGGGTTCGGGCTCCTCCGTGGCCGCAGGCGCTCCGCCGCAGGCCGCCAGGGAGAAGAGCGTCACCAGCGCCAGCAGAAATGCAATCAGTTTCTTCATCATGTGCCTCCAGTTAGAATTTTTACGGGCGCGAAACGCACCACATCATATAAATCTATCATCTTGTGTAAAAAAAGACAAGGATTCCGGCGTACATATACCTACAAACGATTTACCCTTCGATTTATAAGATATATTAATAAATCTTTCAGCAAGCGTGCCCATCGTATCCATATATCGTCTCTTGTCAATCGCGCCTGCTGTATGGTAGACTGTTTTAAGGGGGGGACCGTGCGATGGAATATGAAGGCGTCATTTGCCGCCCACCTATGGAACTGGGCGCGTTTCTACTGCCTGTTGCCGTGGGCTGCACCCACAATCAATGCACGTTTTGCGCGTTTTACAAGGACAAGAAGTTTCGGATCATCCCTCTGGAAGAGGTGGAAGCGGAACTGGCACGGGCATCTGAGACCGGCCGCATCCCCCGCCGCATCTTTCTGGGTGACGGCAATCCGTTCGTCCTGCCGACGGACCGGCTCTTGACCATTCTGGACATGATCCGGCGCCATTTCCCCGAAATGCCTCCGGTGCATCTGGATGCCACTGTGGCCAATGTAGCCGGGAAAAGCGATGAGGAGCTGCGGGCCCTGCGCCTGGCCGGGGTCCGGAAGGTCTACATTGGCATCGAGTGCGGGGATGCGTCCGCTTTGACCAAGCTGCAAAAAGGATTCACCCTTTCCCGGGCCAGGGAACAGACGGCCCGCCTTCAGGCCGCGGACATCGACTGGGGCGCGCATCTGATGCTGGGATGCAGCGGTCAGGGCAAAGGTCATGAGACGGCGCTTCAAACAGCTGCGTTCCTGAACGATACGCATCCGACAGATATCATCAATGTGGAGATGTTTGCCCACCGCGGCACAGAGCTGTTCAGGCAGATCTCAGCAGGCGAGTTTATGCAGGCCGGGACCCTTGAATCGCTGAAGGAGGAGCGGACGCTGATCGAGAACATTCGCATTGGCGTGAACTATGACGGTTTTCATGGATGGCATGAGTTCCACGTCTGGGGGCAGCTGCCGGAAAAGCGCACAGCTATGCTGCAGAAGCTGGACGCGGCCATCGCTCGCTGCCGCGCTGAGATGGAAACAGACCATGAGCAGGTCCCGGATAAACTCCAGCGGGTGCGGATCCATATTGGAGCGTAACGGATTAGTTCCAGATCATAACACGGAGACTCCCGGCAGCCCCAAGCCCGTCGATCGGGAGGCCTTCAAGGCCTGTTCCGCAAGACCATGTGACCGGCCGCTCCGGCCACATGCAACGCTCAAAGCAAAATGCAACGCTCCCGCTTCGAGCGTTGCATTGTATCAATTAGCGCAATCTTTGCCACGTCGAAAGCGCCTTGAAGATGTCCGGTCCCCGCAAGCGGGTACCCTCCATCGGTCAAGGCGCTTTCTCCTTTTCCCCAAAGGGCTGGCGCCCTTTTGGGGGCACTGGGAAAGGACACGTCCTGCGACGTGTCCTTTCGTTTGGTCTTCGGACCGGCGGAGCGGGCTTATTTTACATCGTTTTCGATGTCCCGGATCTTTTTCGCCGGGACGCCGCCCACAAGGCAGTTGTCGGGCACATCCTTCGTCACCACCGCCCCGGCGGCGATCACCACGTTATTGCCGATGGTCACGCCGGGCAGGATGGTCACATTCCCGCCGATCCACACGTCGTTACCGATGGTGACGGGCTTTCCGATGCCCAGATGGTCCCGGCGGCCCTGGGGCGTCATGGGGTGGTTCACCGTGGAGATCAGCGTGTTGGGGCCGATCATCACATAGTCCCCGATGCGCACCGGCATGATGTTCAGGATGGTCACGTTGTAGTTGGCGAGAAACTGGTCGCCCACATGGATGTTTTTCCCGCTGTCGCATAGAAAGCCCGGGCAAAGGCACACGTCCCGCCCCACGGAGCCGAAATACTGTTTGATGAGCGCCGCTTGTTCGTCCTCCGTGGCGTCCGCGTCCTGCATCTTGCGCAGCTCCCGGCAGAATCGGATGGCGTCCAGCTTTCGCCCGTTCACGCC
>CANQSJ010000035.1 GCA_947626495.1 uncultured Oscillospiraceae bacterium
CTCCACCACATGATTCTTCCGTGCCTGACGCTGGTCATCATCACCATGCCCGGCTACTTCCGCATCGCTAAGTCTTCCGTGTAAGCCGAACGGCCGCCCAAAAGAAAAAGAAAAGAAAATGTATTTCTGCCCCGCGCCATGGCGAGTCATGGCGCGGGGCAGGTTTATGAGAACGGAGAGAAAAGGGAAATTCCATCTTGCGCAAGGGTGGGCGGGGGGTTATAATGGCTTATCTTCCAGAGAAAGGATGTGAGCGACGGCACCCACGGTCAGTCCGTGGCGGACAGGAGGGGAGCGCCTCGTGTCTTGTATCGCAGCGATGGGAACCCGTGTTCCGGGGTGAGAGGGAGCCAGCGAGCTCCGACCGCTTTTCAGAGGGCATCGCCCTCCATGATGGGAAGCGCCGCTTGTGATACGCCGTTTCTCAAATCTGTTTCAAAGGAGTACCCAACATGAAGAACACCAACACCCACAAACTCACCGTGGCGGCGCTGCTGTGCGCGGTGGCCGTCGTAGGAAGCCTGTTTTCCTTCCCCGTGTTCGGCAGCAAGTGCGCCCCCGTCCAGCACATGGTGAACATCATCTGCGCCGTGCTGCTGGGCCCCTGGTACGGCGTGGCCGTGGCCTTCGGCGCCAGTCTGATCCGCAATCTGCTGGGCCTGGGGAGTCTGATGGCCTTTCCGGGCAGCATGATCGGCGCGCTGCTGTGCGGCGTGGTCTACTGGAAGACGAAGAATCTTTTGGCAACCCTCCTGGCGGAGGTCTTCGGCACCGCCGTTCTGGGCGGGCTGTGCGCCTATCCCGTGGCGATCCTGTTCATGGGCCAGCAGGCCGGTGACATCGCCTTTTACGCCTACATCGTCCCGTTTTTGATCTCCACGGCGGTCGGCTCCGCCCTGTCCGGCGTGCTGCTGTTCTCCCTGGAGAAGACGAAGGTGCTGGCGAACATGCAGGCGCAGCTGAACGGCTGAGACGCGGCCGGAAAAGATCTGAAAAACGGTTGACAGACAGAAAAAGAAGGGCTATAATGTCTATTGTTAGTAATGACTAACAATAGACCGGCCCATTCGTCCAGCCATAGCGGGTGGCCGGGACACCGCCTCCGTCCCACGCGGGCCAATGGCCGGAGGACGCATCGCCTCCGGCGCAGCAGCGGGCGTTTCTCTCTTTTCGCCCGCACCCCCGACATGTCTATCTCCTTATGTACAAGTTCTCTTTTCCGCGTGGGAAGAACCAACAGCCGCCAGAGATTGTCTCTGGCGGCTGCTGCTTTTGTCTGCGGCCGGCGTGTGATTGACAAAAGGGGGGCGTCTGTGATAGATTCGGTTGCAAGCGAAACGATTTGGCAGGAACGGCGGGTCCGGCAAGAGCGGACGCGTTTTTTGAGAGAGGGAACGAATGGAAAAGCTGGGACGGTATATCAGGCCCCATGCCTGGTACATGGCCTTGACGATGGGGATCAAACTGCTGGGCGCGGTCATGGAGCTGATGATCCCCTTTTTTATGGAGATCATTCTGGACGACGTGGTGCCCACGGGACAGCGGGAGCCGATCTTTCTTTACGGCGGTCTGATGCTCCTGTGCGCGGCCGGGTGTCTGACCGCCAACGTCTGCGCCAACCGCATGTCGGCCTTCAGCTCCGGCAGGATCACCCGCCGACTGCGGTACGATCTCTTTGAAAAGCTGGAGCACCTCTCCGCCAGCCAGATGGACCGGCTGACGGTCTCCTCCGCGGAGTCCCGGCTGACCAGCGACACTTATAACATTAACCAGCTGCTGGCCCGCATGCAGCGGCTGGGCATCCGCGCGCCCATCATGCTGCTGGGGGGCGTGTGCATGATGGTGGGCATGGACCCGGTGCTCTCCCTGGCCCTGGTGGGCATGCTGCCCTTCATCGGCATCATCGTGTACGTGGTGACGAAAAAGAGCGTGCCCATGTACAAGGAGGAGCAGACCGTCCTGGACCACATGGTCCGGGTGCTCCAGGAGAATATCACCGGCGTGCGGGTCATCAAGGCGCTGAGCAAGACCGACTACGAGAAGGGGCGCTTTCACAAGGTCAACAGCGAGCTGACGGCCATCGACCAGAAGGCGGGCATGGTCACCGCGGTCACCAACCCGTCCACCTCCCTGATTTTGAATCTGGGGCTGACGCTGGTGGTGCTGGTGGGCGCCTTCCGGGTGAACGCGGGCAACAGCCAGAGCGGCGTCATCATCGCGTTTTTGCAGTACTTCGTCATGATCCTCAACGCCATGCTGGGCATCACCAGGATCTTCGTGATGTGGTCCAAGGGCGAGGCCAGCGCCCACCGGGTGGCGGATGTGCTGGCCATGCCGGAGGACCTGAAGGTGGAGGAGGAAGCTTCGTCTCCTGCGGCCGCCGGGGAGGGGGAGGAGCCGGCGCACATCGAATTCCGGGACGTGACCTTCTCCTACACCGGCATCGGCGCCAATCTGGACCACCTCAGCTTCTCGCTCAAACGGGGGGAGAGCCTGGGCATCCTGGGCGGGACCGGCTCCGGCAAGTCCACGATCCTGAATCTGCTCATGCGCTTTTACGATCCCCAGCAGGGCGCCGTGCTCATCGGCGGGCGGGACGTGAGGACCATCCCCCGGGGCGAGCTGAGCGCCAAATTCGGCGTCGCCTTCCAGAACGACTTCGTCATGGAGGGGACCATCGCCGACAACATCCGCTTCTTCCGGTCCCTGGACGACGGGGACCTGGTCCGGGCCGCCGGGGACGCCCAGGCGGAGGAGTTCATCGCCGCCCGGGAGGAGGGGCTGCAGGCGCCGGTGGCGGTGCGCGGCAACAACCTCTCCGGCGGGCAGAAGCAGCGGCTGCTCATCGCCCGCGCCCTGGCGGCGCGGCCGGAGATCCTGCTGCTGGACGACTCCTCCTCCGCGCTGGACTACCGCACCGACGCCATGCTGCGCCGGGCGCTCCACGGCCGCTACGGCAACACCACCATGATCCTCATCGCCCAGCGGATCAGCTCCATCCGCAACTGCACCCACATCCTGGTGCTGTCCGACGGGAAGACCATCGGCTATGGCACCCATGATGAGCTGATGCGGACATGCGAGGAGTACCGCGTCATCGCCCAGTCCCAGATGGGAGAGGGGAGGCAGTCGGCATGATGGAAAAAACGCCTGAAAAGCAGGCGAAAAACCGACTGCTCCGGCGGCTGTGGCAGTATCTGGGCAAAAACCGGCTGCTGCTGGCGCTGGCGCTGGTGCTGTCCGTATCCAGCAGTCTGCTGGCCCTGTACGGTCCCAAGCTGTCCGGCAAGGCCATCAACGCCATCGATCTGGGCCGGGGGCAGGTGGATTTTCAGACGGTCTGGTCCTGCGTGATCCTGATGGGCATCTTTTATCTGCTGTCGTCACTGCTCACCTATCTGCTGAACGCGGTGATGATCCGGCTGTCCAAGATCATCTCCAAGCAGATGCGCCACGATATTTTTGAGAACATGACCCGTCTGCCGATCAGCTTTTACGACCAGTACCAGACCGGCAACATCATCAGCATCGTCATCTATGACGTGGACACGGTGAACCAGTCCCTGTCCTCGGATCTGCTGCAGATCCTCCAGAGCGTGGTCACCGTGGCGGTGTCCTTCCTGATGATGATGACCATCGCGCCGAAGCTGGTGATCATCTTCCTGTTCACCGTTCCCGCCACGGCGGTGTTCACCCGATGGCTCGCCAACCGGGTGCGGCCCATGTTCCGGGAGCGCAGCGCGAAGCTGGGGGAGCTCAACGGCTTTGTGGAGGAGATGATCTCCGGGCAGAAGACCATCCACGCCTACGGCCGGGAGGACGCCGTGCAGGAGCGGTTCGAGGGAAAGAACAAGATCGCCGTGGACGCCTATACCCGGGCGGAGGCCAACGGCACCGTTACCGGGCCTGCCGTGACGTGCATCAACAACATCTCCCTGACCATGGTGTGCGTGTTCGGGGCGCTGCTGTTTCTGCGGGGGGACATCCGGCTGGGGGATCTGTCCAGCTTCGTGCAGTACTCCCGCAAGTTCTCCGGCCCCATCAACGAGGTGGCCAACATCATCGCGGAGCTGCAGAGCGCCTTCGCCGCCGCGGAGCGGGTGTTCAGCCTGATCGACGCGGAGCCGGAAAAACCGGACGCGCCGGATGCGGCGGATCTGGCCGACGTGCGCGGACAGGTGACCCTGGAGCACGTGGACTTCTCCTACGTGCCGGAAAAGCCCGTCATCCGGGATTTCAGCATGCTGGCCAAGCCCGGCTCCCTCACCGCCATCGTGGGGCCCACCGGCGCCGGTAAGACCACGGTCATCAACCTGCTCATGCGGTTTTACGACGTGGACGCCGGCGCGATCCGGGTGGACGGGCAGGATATCCGCTCCGTGACGCGGGACTCTCTGCGCCGGGCCTACACCATGGTGCTGCAGGACACGTGGCTGTTTTACGGCACCGTCTTCGAGAACATCGCCTACGGCAAGCCCGGGGCCACCATGGAGGACGTGGTGGCGGCGGCCAAGGCGGCGAAGATCCACTCCTACATCTCCCGCCTGCCGGAGGGATACGACACGGTCCTCGCCGACAACGGCACGAGCATCTCCAAGGGCCAGAAGCAGCTGCTCACCATCGCCCGGGCCATGCTGCTGGACGCCAATATGCTGATCCTGGACGAGGCCACCTCCAACGTGGACACCCGCACCGAGCAGCAGATCCAGGCGGCCATGCGGGAGCTGATGAAGGACAAGACCTGCTTCGTCATCGCCCACCGGCTGTCCACCATCCGCGCCGCCGACCACATCCTGGTGATGCGCGACGGCCGGGTGGTGGAGCAGGGGACCCACGACGAGCTGATGGCCGCCGGCGGGTTCTATCACGAGCTCTATCAGGCGCAGTTTGAGACGGTATAGAAAGAGCGGGGGAGCCGATAACGGCTCCCCCGCCTGATTCTTTGCCGCTCAGTTCACCCGGTTGCGGGGCGTCCCGCCGGCGAGAAGCTGCTCAAACTGACCGCGGATGATGGCCACGGAGTTGGCGAAGGCGTCCACGGTGGTGCCCGCGGAGTGGGGCGTCAGAGTCACGTTGGACAGGGAGAGGAAGGGATGGCCCTCCGGCAGCGGCTCTTCGTCGAACACATCGACGGCGGCGCCGCCGATGCGCTTTTCCCGCAGCGCGGCGGCCAGCGCCTGGGTGTCCACCAGGCCGGCCCGGGCGCAGTTGACCAGAATGGCGCTCTTTTTCATCAGGGCCAGCTCCGCCGCGCCGATGAGGGGGGCGTCGCCCTCCTTATAGACCATGTGCATGGTGACGAAATCGGACCGGCGCAGCAGGGTCTGCTTGTCCACCGCCTCGTCGCAGCCCCGGGCGAGGATCTCCCCCTCGGGCAGGAAGGGGTCGCAGCCCAGGATCTTGCAGCCGAAGCCCCGCAGCCGCCGGGCGACCATGGAGCCGATCTTGCCCACGCCCAGGATGCCCACGGTGCAGTTGGCCATGTCGTGGCTGTCGTAGACGTTGGGGAACACCTTCACCCACTTGCCCGCCATCAGGGCCGCGTGGCCCCGGGCGATGTTGCGCATCTCGCACAGCATCATGGCCACGGTCTGGTCCGCCACCGCCGCGGCGTTGCGCCCGTCGGCGTTGTAGACGGCGATGCCCCGCTGGGTGCACAATTCCACGTTCACGTTCTCCACGCCGGTGCGCAGCACGCCCACGTATTTCAGCGCCGGCGCCGCATCCAGCACCGCGCTGTTCACCGGCGCGGTGTGCACCACGACGGCGTCCGCGTCCCGGACCGCCTGGAGCATCTCCGGCGTGACCGGGCAGCTCTCCGCGCCGTGGACCTCGGCGATGCGGCCGATCATGGTGATGGCCTTGATGTCCGTCAGGGTCTTCTCCGTGTACAGCTCCACCTCGCACCCGGGCAGGCCCTTCATTTTCTGCATCAGCATCTCCGGCACGCCGGCGTCGCAGACACATACGATCTTCATAGGGATCTCCTTTCAGCGCCCGGCCGTCAGTCCGGGCATTTTTCGATGAGGGCCCGGATGGTCGCCGTCAGATAGGGCCGCTCGAATTCGATGTTCCAGCTCCGGCGGAGGATGAGGGCCAGCAGCCGCCAGCGGTCGATCTCCTCCTCGGCGAGGGGGGAGAGCTTCTGGTATTCCTTGAAAAACTGCTTTCCCACGAAGCCGCGGACCGCGTGGAAGAATTTCTTCTGCGCTGCCGACGCCTCCGGGAACAGCTCCGCCTCCGTGAAGAGAAACTCCATCATCGCCTCCTCCACCGCCCGGTTCCCCCGGGCCGCAGTCATCCAGTCGATGACCTTGCACTGGCCGCTCTTATCCACCAGCACGTTGCCGGTGTGGAAGTCCAGGTGCAGCACCGTGTCGTCCTCGGGCAGGGAGCGGATGTAGTCGGCGGCCTTCTTCTTCTCCCCGTCGGTGAGAAAGGCCATCGTCTTGTCGCCCAGCAGCTCCAGGCAGACCTGGCGCACGTCGTTCAGCTGCCGGGTGTGCTTGGACTGCACCCGGACGTGGCACTTGGCCAGATCCTTCCCGCCCCGGAGCAGATACAGCGGGTTTTTGCCGGGCATGTCGTTTTGGGACACGCCGTCCACGTAGTCCATGACGAACCCGAAGCGGCCGTCCTTCTCCACCATCTCGTAGACGTTCATGCCCGTGCAGCCCAGCTCGGCGGCGACCTTGGTGTTCCGGTACTCCTCCTCCGCAAACTCCCGGGGATAGTCGCTGAAAAACAGCTTCAGGATCTTCCCGTCGTCCACGTGGAAGATCTCCGCGGATCTCCCTCTCGCAAAATTCTCGCCCATGACATTCATCCTTTCTTATGAACGGTCCCGTTATGCCTCCAAAAGCCCTCTTGCCAGCTTTTCCGCCTCCATCGCCCGGGCGAGGGCGCCCTGCAGCGTGTCCGCGCCGGCCACGAAGCCGTGGTTGGCCATGATGCAGCCGTCGTGGGACCCCATCGCCGCCGCCACGTTCTCCGCCAGCTTTGCCGACCCGCTGACCGCGTACCCGGCGCAGGGATAGAGCACGCCCTCCGCCCGCAGATCCTTCCGGCAGGCGGCGAACACCTGGCAGCAGGCCGAGTGGGTGTGGATCACGGCCCGGATATCCGGCCGGGCCTTGTAGATGAGCTGGTGCATCTTCCGCTCGCTGGAGGGGTGCAGTCCCTCGGCGTAGGCGCCGTCCGCCACCCGGACCTCCACCACCTCCTCCGGCCGGATGCGGCCGTAATCCACCCCGGAGGGGGTGATGAGGAAGCGGTCGGAGTCGATCCGCACGGACACGTTGCCCCAGGTGGCCTGGATCAGCCGGTTCGCCACCAGCTGCCGGCCGTATTCGATTACCGCCTGCCGGAGGTCGGGATCGGGGACCGCCGCCGCGGTCTGGGCCGGCGGCCGGGGATCGGCCGCGGCCTGGCGGGCGCCGCGGGAGTATTTTTTCAGGTAGAACAGGTGCTCCAGCGAGCAGAGAGGCCCGCCCAGCGGCCGGAGCCCGCCCAGCTTCGGTGCCAGCACGCCCGCCATGCACAGCTTTTCCATCAGGATACAGGCGGCGATCAGCTCGCTGTCGAACCGGGCCGTCACCAGAAAGCCCCGGTCCCGGATGAGAAAGGCCGGCGCGCCGCCGGAGGCCCTCTCCGTCAGCCGTACCCGGGGGCCGAACATCTGGGCCATGTCGTCGGTGGGGGCGTGGAGGGCGGAGCCGGCGGCGGCATACGCCCTGGCGTACCGGCCGGCCGTGAGGACCGCCAGCGGGGCGGAGACGCCGGAAAAGGGCTCCGGGGAGGTCTCGTTCCCGTCGGCGTCCAGCACCGCCCGCTCGCCCACGGGGCCCAGCATGACGAGAGAATCCCCGTCAAACAGCCCCAGCTGCGTGAGCTGGGCGCGGATATACTCGAATTTTTCCCGGACACTGGCCATCGGCTGTCCCGTCCTTTCCGCAGATTGACGCGCAGACCGGCGATCGCCTTCTGCCGGCTGCCCGGCTGGCAAAAAATAGAAAGGCGGATCGTTATTTTGAATATATCACACAAAAAGAGTCAAATCAAGATGGTGAATCATGGTAAATCTTAATAGTTTGTGAATTCGAACCGACCGGGCCCGGCGGCCGGGTCCATCCGCCTGCCGGCGGGGGACGTTTTGGGAGATATTGCCGGAATTTTCGGGCGGAAAAGGGTCCGTCTCGGGCAGGTTTCCCCTTGCGGCAGGCCACCGGACAGAGTATAATTAAACTGGGGCCGGATGGGATAAATGCCGACCGAAACATACATAGCGGGGGATTCATTGCGTATGAGCGACAAACAGATCAAGCGTATCGGCGTACTTACCAGCGGCGGCGACGCCCCGGGAATGAACGCCGCGGTGCGGGCCGTCGTGCGGGCGGCCATCGGCTACGGGATCGAATGTGTGGGCATCCGCCGGGGCTGGAACGGCCTGGTGTTCGGCGACTTTTTCCCCATGGATACCGACTCGGTGAGCCACATCCTGGCCGCCGGCGGCACCATCCTCTACACCGCCCGGAGCAAGGAGTTCATGACAAGCGAGGGCCGCGAGCGGGCGCTGGCCACCTGCAAGATGCTGGGGCTGGACGGCGTGGTGGCCATCGGCGGCGACGGCACCTTCAAGGGCGCGCTGGAGCTGTCCCGGCTGGGGGTGAATGTGGTGGGGATCCCCGCCACCATTGACAACGACGTGGGCTGCACCAACTACACCATCGGCTTCGACACCGCCTGCAACACCGCCGTGGAGTGCATCGACAAGCTGCGGGACACCATGCAGAGCCATGAGCGCTGCTCGGTGGTGGAGGTGATGGGCCGCCACGCCGGGTATCTGGCGCTGTACGTGGGGCTGGCCGTGGGCGCCACGGCCGTGCTCATCCCCGAGCGGGAGCTGGATTTCGAGGTGGATGTGGTGGAGCGCATCCGCCAGTCCCGGCTCATGGGCAACACCCACTTTATGATCGTGGTGGCCGAGGGCGCCGGCAGCGCCGTGGAGATCGGCAAGCGCATCCACGAAGAGATCGGTCTGGACCCCCGCGTCACCGTGCTGGGCCACATCCAGCGGGGCGGCAGCCCCACCGCCCGGGACCGGGAGATGGCCGCCCGCATGGGCTATACCGCCGTCAAGGCCCTGAAGGAGGGCAAGGGCAACAGCATCGTCTGCACCCGGGAGGGCGGCATCGTGCTGACCCCCATCGAGGAGGCTTTGCAGCAGACCAAGCATCTGCAGATGGAGCGTTACGCCGTGCTGGAGGCCATGCACGCCACCAAGCGCTGAGCGCTGTCTGAAGGAGGAGCACATGGACAAGAACGTTTTTCGCAACCTCAGCTACGGCCTGTACATCCTCACCGCCCGGGAGGGGGACAAGGACAACGGCTGCGTGATCAATACCCTGCAGCAGGCCGCGTCCGGCAACACCCTGTCGGTGAGCGTGAACAAGCAGAACCTGACCCACGACATGATCCTGCGCACCGGGGCGTTCAGCGTCTCCATTCTGGACACCACCGCGCCCTTCGTGCTGTTCCAGCGGTTCGGCTTCCAGAGCGGCCGTCAGGCGGAGAAGTTTTACAATCTGCCCGCCGTCCGGGGCGCCAACGGCATCTACTACCTGCCGGAGCACACCAACGGCTACATCGGCGGGCGGGTGTTCGACACCGTGGACCTGGGCACCCACACGCTGTTTCTGGCGGAGGCCACGGAGGGAGAGCGGCTGGGCGGCGGCGAGAGCCTCACCTACGCCTATTACCACGCCAACGTCAAGCCCCAGCCCCAGCCCGCCAAGACCAAGGGCTGGCGGTGCCGGATCTGCGGCTATGTGTACGAGGGAGAGACGCTGCCCGCTGATTTCATCTGCCCCCTGTGCAAGCACGGGGCCGAGGATTTCGAGCCCATTGCATAGTTATTTAAATGTAAAGAGAGCCGCGCCGGTGAGGCGCGGCTTTTTCTTGCGCAGCGGGGGAAAAGGGTGTATCATGATAGGAGAGAAACAAAGGGGGCGATCCGATGCAACTGACATTTCTTGGCGCGGCCCATGAGGTGACCGGCAGCTGCACCCTCATCGAGGTGGGCGGCGTATACGGACTGGTGGACTGCGGGATGGAGCAGGGGGAGAACTTCTTCGTCAACCAGGACATCCCCATCCCGGCCAACCAGCTGGAATTCGTGCTCCTCACCCACGCCCACGTGGACCACTCCGGCAATCTGCCGCTGCTGTGCAAGCGGGGCTATGCCGGGCCCATCTACGCCACCACGGCCACCAGCCACCTGTGCGAGATCATGCTGCGGGACTGTGCCCACATCCAGGAGTCGGAGGCGGAGTGGAAGGACCGCAAGTCCAAACGGGCCGGCGGCCCGGCGGTGGAGCCCGTCTATACCATGGACGACGCGGAGGCCGCCATCGGCCATCTGCGCCCCTGCCGTTACGGCGAGATGCTCCATATCTCCGAGAACGTGGTCGTCCGCTTCACCGACGCGGGCCATCTCATGGGCTCGGCCAGCATCGAGGTGTGGCTGACGGAGGGCGGCGAGACGAAAAAGGTCGTCTTCAGCGGCGACATCGGCAACCTGAACCAGCCCATCATCAACGATCCCCGCTATCTGGACGAGGCCGATTACGTGATCACGGAGAGCACCTATGGCGACCGGGACCACGAGAAGGCCGACGTGAACAACGTGCGGTTTCTCGCCGACGTGATCCAGCGGACGCTGGACCGGGGCGGGAACCTGGTGATCCCCGCCTTCGCGGTGGGCCGCACCCAGGAGATCCTGTACTTCATCCGCCAGGTGAAGCTGGAGGGCCTGGTCACCGGCCACGGGGAGTGGCCGGTGTATATGGACAGCCCTCTGGCCAACGAGGCCACGGGCATCTTCCTGCAGTGCGACAGGGAGTACTTCGACCCGGAGACGCTGGCGCTCCTGGACCAGGGGGTGAACCCTCTGGTGTTCCCGGGGTTGCGGGTGGCCGTGTCCAGCGAGGAGTCCAAACAGATCAACTTCGACAAGGAGCCCAAGGTCATCGTCTCCGCCAGCGGCATGTGTGACGCCGGCCGGGTCCGCCACCACCTGAAGCACAACCTGTGGCGGCCGGAGAGCACGATCCTGTTCGTGGGCTATCAGGCGGCGGGTACCACCGGCCGGGCCATCCAGAGCGGAAAGGACCACGTCAACCTCTTCGGCGAGGAGGTGGCCGTGAACGCGGAGATCTGCGTGTTCCGGGGCAAGAGCGGCCATGCCGACAAGAGCGGCCTCATCCGGTGGATCACCGCGTTCAAGGAAAAGCCCCGGATGGTGTTCGTCAACCACGGGGACCCCACCGTGTGCGAGAGCTACGCCCAGTGCCTGCACGACGAGTACGGCTTCGAGACCTTCGCCCCCTATTCCGGCACGTCCTACGACCTGCTGGCCGGCCGGTTCACGGAGGTGACCGAGGGCATCCCCATCGAGAAGAAGACCTCCAAGCAGGTCCGCAACGACGGCGTGTTCAGCGCGCTGCTGTCCGCCTGCCAGCGGCTCACCGACATGGCCCGGAGCTGCCGGGGGATCCCCAACAAGGAGATAGCCAGATTCACCGGCCAGGTCAACTCCCTGGCGGACAAGCTGTCCGGCTGGGCGAAGAGAAAGTAAAGAGATCCGCAGCGCGTCTTTCCGCTGTGTACCACGGATTGTTCCGCGGCAAGAAAATAGGCGTCCCGTCCGGCTGGGCGGGACGCCTTGATATTTTGGGGCGCCGGCTTTCTACGGCGAGGTCTCCTCCGGCGCGCGCCGGTCCAGGGAGACGGCCGTATAGAGCAGCGTCAGCACCAGGGCCAGCAGCATGGCGGCGGCGCCGTATTTCATGGGCAGCAGATAGCGCATCTTCAGATAGGCGTGATAGCCCAGCAGGGAGCCGAAGCTGACGCAGACCGGCACCGGGGCCAGCCGGGGCCGGACCACCGCCAGCACCAGCGTCAGCACGTCCGCCAGGAAGAAATACCGGTCGTGCATGTGGGGCAGCAGGAAGGGCACGCCCACGGCGAACAGCACGCACGCGCCGAACAGCGCCCGGTCGTTCAGATCCTTCAGCCGCATGGTCAGCCACACATACAGCCCCGCGCAGAAGAAAAACGCCAGGATGATGCCGATCCGCTCGCCGGCGGTGGGGGAGAGGACGTCGAAGTTCACCAGGGCGTAAAGGGAGGAGGAGTTGTAGTTCAGCCCGTCCCCGATG
This sequence comes from uncultured Oscillospiraceae bacterium, assembly GCA_947626495.1. Classification (GTDB taxonomy): domain Bacteria; phylum Bacillota; class Clostridia; order Oscillospirales; family Oscillospiraceae; genus CAJOIG01. The sequence continues at coordinate 12,219 of CANQSJ010000035.1, forward strand.
GTGCTGGTGTTGCGCAGATACAAAGTCAGCAGCTCCCAGAAGTTCCGCCCGGCGAACACGGCGGGCAGGATGGAGAGGATGTACACCGCCGGGAACACGAAGATGTGCCGGATGCGGATCTTCCCCTTGACGAGGAACAGGAAATACACCGGCAGCAGGAAGATGCCCTGCAGCTTGAAGGAGATGCTCAGGGCGATGGAGGCCACGGAGAGCGCCGGCCGGTCCGACAGGGCGAAATACACCGCCAGCACCGCGAAGGCGCCGTAGATGCTGTCGCACTGGCCCCACAGGGAGCCGTTGAGGATCACCGTGGGCAGCCACAGCGTCAGCAGAAAGGCGGTCAGTTTTTTCTCCTTATTCTCCCCGGTCAGCACGCCGGTCAGCTTCATGGCCCCCCAGGCCAGCACCACGTCGAAGAAGATGCTCAGGACCTTTACCAGCAGCAGATCCCGCACCCCGCTGACGGAGATGAGGGAGAGGAAGTAGAGATAGGGCACGTTGTAGTTGCAGCTCCAGATCTCCTGGCCCAGCCCGTGCCAGGGGCCGTTTTCCCGCAGGGACTGGATCCAGACCTGGATCCAGTCCTGGAAATCCAGGGTCTCGTAGGTGAGAAAGCAGTACCGGAGCGCGAAGGCCAGCGGCGCCAGCACCAGCGCGGCCGCCACTCTGGGCCGGCAGTCCAGAAGGCCCTCCCGCCGCAGCAGCCACAGCGCCAGCAGCAGTTCGCCGTATAAAAGAAGAGTCGCCCTCCAGTCCAAGTCCGGCCACCTCCTACAAGAAAAAGGCGGCGGGCTGTTACCCGCCGCAAAAATTTACAAGATTTGTCTTGACAAGAAGACTTTTAAAATGATAAAATAACGCGCTATGCTCTGATAGACGGGCATACAGACCCATCTTTATGGATCGTCTTTATTCTACCACATCCCGGCGAAAAATCAAGACGGTTTATAAAATTTTCAACAACTTATCCTGGCGTATCATTTACCAAAGGAGTGATCGAAGTATATGCCGAAGGAAGTCAGCTACGGCAAGACTGTCCGACAGAGTTTTGCCCGGGTGGACGAGGTCCAGGAGATGCCCAATCTTCTGGAGATCCAGAAGAACTCCTATAAGTGGTTCCTGGAGGAGGGGCTCCGGGACGTGTTCCGGGACGTGGCCACGGTCACGGACTATTCCGGGAATCTGGAGCTGTCCTTCGTGGACTACTCCATGGACGAGAAGCCCAAGTATTCCGTCCAGGAGTGCAAGAGCCGCGACGCCAACTACGCCGCGCCCCTGAAGGTCTCCGTCCGGCTGCGCAACAAGGAGACGGAGGAGATCAAGGAGCAGGAGATCTTCATGGGGGATTTCCCCCTGATGACCGACAGCGGCACCTTCATCATCAACGGCGCGGAGCGTGTCATCGTCTCCCAGATCGTCCGTTCCCCGGGCGTGTATTTTGACGCCCATCAGGACAAGGCCGGCACCGAGCTCTACGGCGCCACCACCATCCCCTACCACGGGGCGTGGCTGGAGTATGAGACCGACGCCAACGACATCTTCTACGTCCGCATCGACAAGAACCGGAAGATCCCGGTGACCTGGCTGCTGCGGGCGCTGGGCGAGTATCGGCCGGAGAAGCCCTACACCTGGCTGACCTGCGTGGCGGACCATGAGGCGGGCGCCACCACTGACGAACAGCTGCTGGAGGTCTTCGGCCAGGATCAGCGCATGGTGAGCACCCTGGAGCGGGACACCTGCCACAGCCGGGAGGAGTCCCTGCTGGAGATCTACCGCAAGCTGCGCCCCGGCGATCCCCCCACCGTGGAGACCAGCGAGGCCATGCTGGACGGCCTGTTCTTTGACCGGCGGCGGTACGATCTGTCCAATGTGGGCCGGTATAAGATCAACAAGAAGCTGGCGGCGTGGAGCCGCATCATCGGCACCACCCTGGCCGCCCCCGTGGCGGACCTGCAGACCGGCGAGATCATCGCCGAGGCGGGGGAGAAGATGACCCGCGAGCGCGCCGAAGCCCTGGCGGCCCGGGGCCTGCTGGAGGCCACCGTCACCGACGAGCACGGGCACACCATCCGGGTGTTCGGCAACGGCATGGTGCCCATGGCCCCCTTCGTGTCCTTCGACCCGGCGGAGCTGGGCGTGAAGGAGAACGTGCGCTGGCTGGTGCTGCGCCAGCTGCTGGAGCAGTTCGGCGACGACGAGGCCGCCATGCGGGACGCCGTGCTTGAGAACATCGACGTGCTCATCCCCAAGCACATCATCGCCGACGACGTGTTCGCCTCCGTCAACTACCTCAACTGCCTGACCCACGGCGTGGGCAACGCCGACGACATCGACCACCTGGGCAACCGCCGGGTGCGCAGCGTGGGCGAGCTGCTGCAGAACCAGTTCCGCATCGGCTTTGCCCGTATGGAGCGGGTCATCCGCGAGCGCATGACCCTGCAGGATCTGGACGTGATCACTCCCCAGAGCCTGATCAACATCCGGCCGGTGTCCGCGGCCATCAAGGAATTTTTCGGCTCCTCCCCCCTGAGCCAGTTCATGGACCAGACCAACCCCCTGGCCGAGTTGACCCATAAGCGGCGTATGTCCGCCCTGGGCCCCGGCGGTCTGAGCCGGGAGCGGGCCAACTTCGACGTGCGCGACGTGCACTACAGCCATTACGGCCGCCTGTGCCCCATCGAGACCCCTGAGGGCCCCAACATCGGCCTGATCGCCTACCTGGCCAGCTTCGCCCGGGTGGACGAGTACGGCTTTTTGGTGACCCCCTACCGGCGGGTGGATAAGGCCGCGGGCCTGGTGACGAAGGACGTGGATTACCTCACCGCCGACGTGGAGGACCGGTTCTTTGTGGCCCAGGCCTCCGAGGTGGACGACGAGGGTCACTTCCTCCACAACCGGGTCACCTGCCGCCACCGGGACGAGATCATCGCTGTGGCCCCCGAGCAGGTGGATTACGTGGACGTGAGCCCCCGGATGATGGTGTCCATCGCCACGGCCATGATCCCCTTCCTGGAGAACGACGACGCCAACCGCGCCCTGATGGGCGCCAACATGCAGCGCCAGGCGGTGCCTCTGCTCACCACCGAGGCCCCCATCGTGGCCACCGGCATCGAGCACAAGTGCGCCATCGACTCCGGCGTGTGCGTGCTGGCCGAGGACGACGGCGTGGTGCTCAGCGTGGACGCCGACCACGTCACCGTCAAGTACCAGAGCGGCGAGGTGAAGGATTATACCCTCATCAAGTTCGCCCGCTCCAACCAGTCCACCGCCTTCAACCAGCGGCCCATCGTGTCCGCCGGCGAGAAGGTGAAAAAGGGCGACGTGCTGGCCGACGGCCCCTCTACCAAGGACGGTGAGCTGAGCCTGGGCAAGAACATCCTGGTGGGCTTCATGACCTGGGAGGGCTACAACTACGAGGACGCCATCCTGCTCTCCGAGCGGGTGGTGATGGAGGACGTTTACACCTCCATCCACGTGGAGGAGCACGAGTGCGACAGCCGCGACACCAAGCTGGGGCCCGAGGAGATCACCCGGGACATCCCCGGCGTGGGCGACGACGCGCTGAAATATCTGGACGAGCGGGGCATCATCACCGTGGGCTCCGAGGTCCGCTCCGGCGACATCCTGGTGGGCAAGGTCACCCCCAAGGGCGAGACCGACCTCACCGCCGAGGAGCGGCTGCTGCGGGCCATCTTCGGTGAGAAGGCCCGGGAGGTCCGTGACACCAGTCTGAAGGTGCCCCACGGCGAGAGCGGCATCGTGGTGGACGTGAAGGTGTTCACCCGCAAAAACGGCGACGAGATGAGCCCCGGCGTCAACCAGGTGGTCCGGGTCTACATCGCCCAGAAGCGGAAGATCTCCGTGGGCGACAAGATGGCCGGCCGCCACGGCAACAAGGGCGTGGTCAGCCGCATCCTGCCCCGGGAGGATATGCCCTATCTGCCCGACGGCACGCCGCTGGACATCGTGCTGAATCCCCTGGGCGTGCCCTCCCGTATGAACATCGGTCAGGTGCTGGAGGTGCACCTGGGCTACGCCGCCCATGCCCTGGGCTGGAAGGTGGCCACCCCCGTGTTCAACGGCGCCAATGAGGAGTCCATCCGCCAGTGCCTGAAGGACGCGGGCCTGCGGGAGGACGGCAAGATACAGCTCCGGGACGGCCGCACCGGCGAGCCCTTCGACAACGACGTCACCGTGGGCTGGGTGTACTTCCTCAAGCTCCACCACCTGGTGGACGACAAGATCCACGCCCGCTCCACCGGCCCCTACAGCCTGGTCACCCAGCAGCCTCTGGGCGGCAAGGCCCAGTTCGGCGGCCAGCGCTTCGGCGAGATGGAGGTCTGGGCCCTGGAGGCCTACGGCGCGGCGTATACCCTGCAGGAGATCCTCACGGTCAAGAGCGACGACGTCACCGGCCGTGTGCGGACTTATGAGAGCATCGTCAAGGGCCACAACATCCCCCAGCCCGGCGTGCCCGAGTCCTTCAAGGTCCTGGTAAAAGAGCTGCAGAGCCTGTGCCTGGACGTGAAGGTGCTGGACAAGGACGGCCAGGAGATCGAGCTGAAGGACGACGAGGACGACGATTTCACCCCCACCTTCGGCTCCGTGGAGAACAGCCGGTCCGACGACCGGGAGTTCGAGCGCAGCGGCTACAGCATCGACCAGATCGATGAGAGCGAGCTGGAGCTGGACTTCGGCAGCGAGGACGGCCCCATTGACGACGACTATACCGACGACGGAGAGGAGGACATCGACCTATGAGTTACGCACCCTTTGAAGCGATCCAGATCGGCATCGCATCCCCGGAGATGATCCTTTCCTGGTCTTCCGGCGAGGTGAAAAAGCCGGAGACCATCAACTACCGCACCCTCAAGCCCGAGCGGGACGGCCTGTTCTGCGAGCGCATTTTTGGGCCCACCAAGGACTGGGAGTGCCACTGCGGCAAATATAAGAAGATCCGCTACAAGGGCAAGATCTGCGACCGCTGCGGCGTGGAGGTCACCCGCGCCAAGGTGCGCCGGGAGCGCCTGGGCCACATCCAGTTGGCCACCCCGGTCAGCCACATCTGGTATTTCAAGGGCATCCCCTCCCGGATGGGCGTGCTGCTGGACCTGACCCCGCGGGTACTGGAAAAGGTGCTGTACTTCGGCGCCTATATCGTCACCGATCCCGGCTTCTCCCCCCTGCAGAAGTGCCAGATCCTCTCCGAGAAAGAGTATCGGGACATGAAGGAGAAGTACGAGGACGACTTCGAGGCCGGCATGGGCGCCGAGGCCGTGAAG
>CANQSJ010000036.1 GCA_947626495.1 uncultured Oscillospiraceae bacterium
TGTTTGCATTGTTTAATTTACAAGGTACACCGCACCGCGCAGGAGCCTCCCCGCGAGGCGCTTTGCTAATATACCATCCGAGCGGCGGTTTGTCAACACCTTTTTGCCGAAATTATGAAAAAAATTCGTCTGTTCCGGATCAAAAAACGGCCCTAAAGAGGGCCGTCATGCACAGAACCGGTGTCTGCCGATGGTCGTCAGCACCGGGCGGGACCAGATCCACTTGCTGGTGGCGGTAGCAGGGTTGAAATAGTACAGCGCCCCGCCGGAGGGATCGGAGCCGTTGAGCGCGTCCCGGGCCGCCCGATAGGCGCTGTCCGCCACCGGCTTCCAGAACTGTCCGTCCTGCAGGCAGCTGAAAGCGCCGGACTGATAGATGACGCCGGAGATACTGCCCGGGAACGCCGGGCTCTCCACCCGGTTGAGCACCACCGCGCCCACGGCCACCTGGCCGGCGTATGGCTCCCCCCTCGCCTCGGCGGAGATGAGCCTGGCCAGCAGGTCCACATCCCCCGACGTGCTCTGCTGGGTGGTACTGACGCTGATGCCCAGGGCCCGCAGGGTCTGTGGGCCGCACTTGCCGTCCACGGCCAGGCCGTTCTTTCGCTGGAAATACTTTACAGCCTCCACGGTCTTGGAGCCGTATATCCCGTCTACCTTGCCGGAATAATAGCCCCATCGGGACAGCTTTTCCTGGATGGTGGTGACGGTGGAACCGGTGGAGCCTCTCTGGTAGGTGACCGCCTCGGCCTGCTGGACCATGCATATCACAGATATATTCACCGCAAACAGCACCGCCAGTGCTGCGCACAGTTTTTTCCTCGCCTTGCTCATGTTGAAAACCCCCTCGCAAACTACAGCTAGTCTACGAGGGGGCTCGTCCGATTATGCCATGTCAAAAAAGCGAAGTTTTGGACTTGGTAGCGATCTCTTCCTGCAGCTTCGCCATGAATTCGTCCAGGGGCATGTCGCCCTTGTCGGCGTCCCGGGTGCGCACGGCCACGGTGCCGCTCTCGGCCTCCTTGTCCCCCACCACCAGCTTGTAGGGCACCTTCTCCATCTGGGCCTCCCGGATCTTGAAGCCCAGCTTCTCGTTGCGGGTGTCCACCTCGGTGCGGACACCGGCGGCCTCCAGCTTTTCGGCCACGGCCTTGGCATAGTCCATGGTCCGGTCCGTGATGGGCAGGATCTTCACCTGCACGGGGCTGAGCCAGGTGGGGAACGCGCCGGCAAAGTGCTCGGTGATGACGCCGATGAACCGCTCGATAGAGCCGAACACCACCCGGTGGATCATCACGGGGCAATGCTTCTCCCCGTCGGCGCCCACATATTCCAGGTCAAACCGGCCGGGCAGCTGATAATCCAGCTGGATGGTGCCGCACTGCCAGGTCCGGCCCAGGGAGTCCTCGATGTGGAAGTCCAGCTTCGGGCCGTAGAAGGCGCCGTCGCCGGGGTTGATCTCATAAGTCTTGCCGATGCTGGTGATGGCGTCGGCCAGGGCGGCCGTGGCGATGTCCCAGTCCTCCACGGAGCCGATGTGGTCCTCGGGCATGGTGGAGAGTTCTATGGTATAGGGCAGGCCGAAGAGGGTGTAGACCTCGTCGAACAGCTGAGCGATGCGGATGACCTCGTCCTTTATCTGGTCCTTGGCCAGCAGGATGTGGGCGTCGTCCTGGGTGAAGCAGCGTACCCGGAACATCCCGTGCAAAGCGCCGGACAGCTCATGGCGGTGGACCAGGCCCAGCTCCCCGTAGCGCAGGGGCAGGTCCCGATAGGAGTGGGGCTCCAGATCGTAGACCAAGATGCTGCCGGGGCAGTTCATGGGCTTGATGGCGAAGTCCTCCTCGTCGATGACCGTCGTATACATATTGTCCTTGTAGTGGTCCCAGTGGCCGGAGGTCTCCCAAAGGGTCCGCTTCATGATCTGGGGCGTGCTGATCTCCAGATAGTCCCACTTCTTATGCACCTGGCGCCAGTAGTCGATCAGGGTGTTTTTCAGCACCATGCCCTTGGGCAGGTAGAAGGGGAAGCCGGGGGCCTCATCCCGGAAAGCGAACAGGCCCAGTTCCCGGCCCAGCTTCCGGTGGTCCCGTTTCTTGGCCTCCTCGATGCGCGCCAGGTAGGCGTCCAGCTCCGCCTTGGAGGGGAAGCAGGTACCGTAAATGCGCTGGAGCATCTTCCGGCTGGAGTCGCCCCGCCAGTAAGCGCCGTTGACGGTGGTCAGCTTGATGGCGTTGCCCTTGATCCGGCCGGTGGAGTCCAGGTGCGGCCCGGCGCACAGATCGGTGAAGTCCCCCTGCTTATAGAAGCTGATCACCGCGTCCTCGGGCAGGTCCTGGATGAGCTCCACCTTGTAGGGCTCCTCCCGCTCCTGCATGAAGGCGATGGCCTCTTCCCGGGGCAGTTCAAACCGCTCCAGCTTGATCTTCTCCTTGCAGATCTTGCGCATCTCCGCCTCCAGGGCCTCCAGGTCCTCGGGGGTGAAGGGCTTTTCGATGTCGATGTCGTAATAGAACCCGTCCTCGATGGCCGGGCCGATGGCCAGCTTGGCCTCCGGATACAGGCGCTTTACCGCCTGGGCCAGCACGTGGCTGGTGGTGTGCCGGTACGTCTTTCTGTATTCGGCGTCGCTGAAGTTAAATTCCATAGTGTCCTCCTCCAAAATAACAAAACACCCCTGACGGCTCGTCAGGGGTGCGTAAAATACACACGGTCCCACCCTAAACTTTCACTCGAAAACGCTTCACGCGCGTCACACGGCGGGGCTTACTCGTCGCCTTTGGGTCCCGCGGCTCGGGGATGGTCAGCGTCCGGTCCGTCTCCCGAGAGGGCTTTCAGCCCGCGACCCTCTCTCTCTGCGGGGCGTATCCCGGCGCAATTCCCGTCATCGCCTTTCGTTGTAGAAATATATCACGGTTGAAAACCGATGTCAAGCGTATTGCTGCCGGAAATCGCCGTCCGCTGCAGACGCTCCGGCGGCTCAGAGGCCCTCGTCCTCCACGAACTGATAAAAGGCCTGCTCCTGCGCCTGATCCTCCTCCCGGACCGTGCCTACCGGCGCGGTGTAGACCACGTACTCCTCCTCGCCGTCCAGGCCGAAGAGCTCCGCGCACTCCTCATGGCAGAAGGCGCCTATGCCGCAGGTCCCAAGCCCCAGCCCGGTGCAGGCCAGATACAGATTCTGCCCCACATGGCCCGCGTCGATCATGGCCACCCGGTGGGCGTAGATGCCGTAACGCCACTCCGCCCGGTAGGGCACCATAGACCAATAGAACACCACGCTGGCCTTGGCCGCCCATTTCTGCTCCATCAGGCTGCGCTCAATGGCTCCCTCCGGATCCTCCACGGGGCCCAGCAGCTCCAGCGCGTGCTCCATGGGCAGATAGTGATAGGCCCCGGGGGCCAGTCCCTCCACCTTGCGCACGATGAGATAGGTCTCGAACTCGTGGCGAGCCCCGCCGCAGGGCACGGTGCGGAGCGTGGCGTACGCCTTGCCCCGGATGCCCTTCACCCCCTGGGTGGCCCACAGCAGAAAGCTCAGCTGCAAAAGGGTCATGGCCTGGTCCGTATACACCCGATGGGACCGCCGGTCCCGGATGATGCCCACCAGATCATTGCGCATCGCCAGCACCTCAAAATTTCGCGGCAGCGCGATCCTGGCGTCATCGCCCCGCATGGGCGCCTTCACCAGGGGCGGCTGGGGCCGCCGCAGGCTCTGGTCCGACTCAAAATCCGGATAGGGATCCTCCCGTCCATCCCCCTTGGTGAACGCCCTCCCCTTTTGGATCAGCTCCCGCTGGAGCGCCTCATCCATCATAGCAGATCCTCTCCTTCAAAGACAGTTTTCCTCAGCCCAGCATCCTGTGGATCACCCAGCAGGCCCCGTACAGCACCGGCTGGTGGACAAGATAGACGATGAGCGTATGCCGCCCGATCCGGGCCAGGCCCTCCGGCGCGCCCAAGGTGCGCAGACGGCTCTCCGCCGGAGCGGCGAGAAGCCTCCCGCCGAACCAGGCTCCCAGCAGGAACATGAAGATGTTCGGCAGCACGGGCACCCAGTCGGAGGACTGGAACCCGGGGGCCCGCAGGCCCAGCCAGAAAAGCCAGGTCGGCTCGACGTAGGTGGTATAGCTGATGACGCGGGTGACGAGGTACAGCGCCCCCCAAAGCCAGGGGGCCGCCCTGTCCGGCACCCGGTCCGTGTATTTGCCGATGAAGTGGTAGGCCGCCATGGCCACGCTGAGAAACTGGAGGATCCCGAAAAGGATGGGCTCCCCCGCCACGGCGCCGCCGGCCATGACCAGCAGTCCCGCCCCTGCGGTGATAAGCGCCCGGCGCAGATTGGAGCGGGTAAAGCGGGCGCTGACGCCGGAGAGGAAGATGAAGCTGAGGGCGATGAACCGCTGCAGGAGAAACAGCGGCCACTGCTGGGTGATGGAATAGGGCTGCCAGCCGAAGATGATGAGGTCGTACACCAGGTGGTAAAACACCATCAGGCAGCAGACCAGCCCCCGCCACCCGTCCAGCCAGCGGATCCGCTCAGACATTGAACAGGAAGTGGGTCACGTCCCCGTCCTGCATGACGTAGTCCTTGCCCTCGGCCCGGAGAAGCCCCTTCTCCCGGGCGGCCGCCTCGCTGCCGCAGGCCTTCAGATCCTCGAAGGCGATGATGTTGGCCCGGATGAAGCCCCGCTCGAAGTCAGTGTGGATCTTTCCCGCGGCCTGGGGGGCCTTGGTGCCCTTGGTGATGGTCCAGGCCCGGCACTCGTCCGGCCCGCAGGTGAGGAAGCTGATCAGCCCCAGCAGGGCGTAGGAGCACTTGATGAGCCGCTGCAGCCCCGACTCCCGGATGCCCAGCTCCTCCATGAACATCTCCCGGTCCGCCGGGTCGTCCAGCTCGGCGATGTCCTGCTCGAACCGGGCGCACACGGGCAGCACCATGCTCCCCTCGGCGTCGGCAATGGCCTTGACCTGCCGATAATACTCGCTCTGCTCCGCCTGGGCGAAGCCGTCCTCGTCCATGTTGGCGGCGTAGATCACCGGCTTGAGGCTGAGAAGATCGGACTGGGCGATCATCTCCGCCTCCTCCCCCTCGCAGGGGAAGCTGCGGGCGGATTTTCCCTGGTCAAGCCACGCGGCCAGCCGGGCCATGAGCTCCGCCTCTTTGGCGTATTTCTTGTCCCCGGACTTTACGTACTTCTGGGCCTTCTCCAGCCGCCGCTGGACCATCTCCAGGTCGGCCATCACCAGCTCCAGATCCACGGTCTCTATGTCCCCCTTGGGGTCGGTGGAGCACTCGTGGCGGATGATGTTGGGGTCGTCGAAGCAGCGGACCACGTGGATCAGCGCGTCCGTGCTGCGGATGTTGCCCAAGAACTTGTTGCCCAGGCCCTCGCCCTTGCTGGCCCCCTTGACCAGTCCGGCGATGTCCACGAACTCGATGGTAGCGGGGGTATACTTCTTCGGATGATACATCTCCGCCAGAAAGTCCAGCCGCTCGTCCGGCACCGCCACCACGCCCACGTTGGGGTCGATGGTGCAGAAGGGATAGTTGGCCGACTCCGCGCCGGCGTTGGTCAGGGCGTTGAAAAGCGTGCTCTTGCCCACGTTGGGAAGTCCCAGAATGCCTAATTTCATCTGTATTCTCCTGCCAGCAAAGGCGGGCCGCGCCCGCCTCTGCTAAATAATTTTCATAGATTCAAACGGGAATGGGTGGCGGACAACGCGTCCGTCGCAGTCTCACTGCCCGGTGTACGGCCCGTTCGGGCCGGGATAGGAATACCCGCTGTTTGGCGTCTTGCCGGCGGTGTCCGCGGCCTGCTCCGGCTGGGAGGGCTGGGGCTGCTCCGGCGTCTTGGGGGAGACGCCCTTGGGGCTCTTGGGAGGCAGACTGCCATGGTCGCAGAAGTAGTCGAAATCCTCTCCGTCCATGGACTCGTGCTCCAAAAGATACTCCGCCACGGCGATGAGGGTGTCCTTGTGCTCCGTGAGGATCTGCTCGCAACGGGCGCTGGCCTCGTCGAAGATGCGCTTGACCTCCTCGTCGATGACCGCCGCGGTCTCCTCGGAATAGGACTTCGTGGTGCCGAAATCCCGGCCGATAAACAGGCTGTGGCCGGAGTCGTCGAAGCTGATGGGGCCCAGCCGGTCGCTCATGCCCAGCTGCATCACCATGGCCCGGGCGATCTTGGAGGCCTGCTGGATGTCCCCGGAGGCGCCGGAGGAGATGTCGTCCATGAACAGCTTTTCCGCCGTCCGGCCGCCGAGCGCCATGACGATCTGTTCGAACATATCGCTGCGAGCCCGGAAGGACTTGTCCTCGCTGGGGCGCATGAGGGTGAAGCCGCCGGCCTGGCCCCGGGGGATGATGGTGATATAGTGCACCGGGTCCACATGGGGCAGGTACTTGGCGGCGATGGCGTGGCCGGACTCGTGGTAGGCGGTGAGCCGCCGCTCCTTTTCGGTGATGACGCGGCTCTTCTTGGCCGGGCCCATCTCCACCTTCAGGATGGCCTCGTCGATGTCGTCGTTGACGATGAACCGGCGGTGCCGGCGCACGGCCAGCAGGGCCGCCTCGTTGAGGAGGTTCTCCAGATCCGCGCCGGAGAAGCCGGCGGTGCCCCGGGCGATGGAGTTGAGATCCACATCGTCCCCCAGGGGCTTATCCTTGGCGTGGACCTTCAGGATCTCCTCACGGCCCTTCACGTCGGGCAGTCCGATATACACCTGCCGGTCGAAACGGCCGGGGCGGAGAAGGGCGTTGTCCAGGATGTCGGCCCGGTTGGTGGCCGCCATGACAATGACGCCCTCGTTGTTGGTAAAGCCGTCCATCTCCACCAGAAGCTGGTTGAGGGTCTGCTCCCGCTCGTCGTGGCCGCCGCCCAGGCCGGAGCCGCGCTGACGGCCCACGGCGTCGATCTCGTCGATGAACACGATGGCGGGCGCCACCTTCTTGGCCTGGTCGAACAGATCCCGGACGCGGCTGGCGCCCACGCCCACATACAGCTCCACGAAGTCGGAGCCGGAGATGGACAAAAACTGCACGCCCGCCTCGCCGGCCACCGCCTTGGCCATCAGGGTCTTACCGGTGCCCGGAGGGCCCACCAGCAGCACGCCCTTGGGGATACGGGCGCCCATGGCGGTATAGGATGCCGGGTCCTTGAGGAACTCCACAATCTCCTGCAGCTCCTCCTTTTCCTCCTCGCACCCGGCCACGTCCGCGAAGGTCTTGCGCTGGCTCTCGTCGTTCGCGGTGCGGGTCCGGGCCTTGGAGAACTTGGCCACGCTGCCGGAGCCGGCGCCGGTGGCGCGGGTCATCATCACATACCACAGCACGCCCATCACCACGAGCACGATCAGATACGGCAGGAAACTCAGCCACCAGGGGGCCACAAAGCCCTCGTTGTCGTCATATACGGTGATGATCCCGTCCTGGCGCTGCTGGTCGATCAGCTCGCCCACGTCCTCGTAAAACCGGTCCGTGTCCCGAAGGGTGCGGGTGAGCTCCGTCTGGCCCTCGTAGGGCTGGCGCAGATAGAGGGTCAGCTCGTTGCCGGCCAGCACATAGGACTCCACCTGCTCGTTCTCGAACAGCTCGATGATCTCGGAATAGGGCAGCTCCACCGAGGTCCGGTTGCCGGTCAGAGAGAACACCGCCGCCAGCAGGATCACCAGCACAAGGGCATAAAAGCCGATGTCCCGGGCGCGCCTGTTGCCGGGTCCGCCGGAGCCCTGGCCGCCCGGGCCCGGCCCAACGGGCCGGTTGGGCCCGTTTTGGTTGTTGTTATTGTTGCCTGGCATATTGTCCATTGATCTACCTCATGAATAGATTTCCGGCTTCAAAACGCCGATATAGGGAAGATTCCGGTATTCCTCGTTGTAGTCCAGTCCATAGCCCACAACGAACGCGTCCGGAATGGCAAAGCCCACGTAATCCGCCTTTACGTCCGCCTTGCGCCGCTCCGGCTTGTCCAGGAGCGTGACGATCCGGATGGAGGCCGGCTTACGGGCCATCATATACTTGCGCAGATAGCTGAGGGTATTGCCGCTGTCCAGAATATCCTCCACGATGATCACGTCCCGGCCCTCGATGTTCTCGGTCAGGTCCTTGACGATCTTCACCGCGCCGGTGGACGTGGTCCCCGCGCCGTAGCTGGACACCACCATGAAGTCGATGGTGCAGGGCAAATCGCAGGCGCGCACCAGATCGGCCATGAAAATAAAGCAGCCCCGGAGCACGCCCACGAAAAGGGGCTTCTTTCCGGCATAGTCGGCGGTGATCTGTTTGCCCAGACGGTCAATGATCGCCTTCAGTTCTTCCTCGCTGGCAAATAATTTTTCCACATCAGGGTGCATATCTCTCTCCCCTTCTCTTTAACCGGCCTCCGCCGGAAGGATCTCTATTTTGACGACGGCGGCGGACCAGTCGCGCACCGCGGCGCGCTCGTCCACGGCGCCGCCGTAAACGGCCAGCACACCGGCCTCGTCCCGCAGCACGGGCACGCTGTCTCGCCGCCACGCCGGCACGCCCATCTCTCCCAGCAGGCGGCGCACCTGCTTTGCGCAGCCCCGCCCCGCCGGGCGGATCACGTCCCCGGGCCGTCGGCCGGCGACAGATATACTACCACATATATTCTCACATTGAAAGAAAAAAATGTTGTACGAATTGTGAACAACCTGTGCCGGGCCCGTGAATTTTTCCGCCCGCACCATCAGCCCCGCCTCCGGCAGAAGCACCTGCCCCGGCACGGGCACGGCCCGCGGCCGCAGCGCCGGCGTCTCCGACGCGCCGAACCACAGCCGTCCGCCGCCCCGGGCGATGCGCATGCCGGGCACGTCCGCCGCGCCGCCCTCCCGGGCGACGGCAAGCGCCGCGCGGGTGTGCTCATATCCCAGCTCCCGCCCGGCCATGAGCCGCACGGCCCGGCTGGCCACCGGCCAGGGCGCCGCCGCCAGCGCGGCCGCGTCCAGGGACACGCCGTCCCCATGTCGGCGCAGAAAATCCCGCGCCAGGCCGTCCAGATAGGCCTCGTCCTCCCGCAGGAGGGCGGCCGTCTGTCCGGCGGCACGGAGAAACGCCGGATTCACCGACTCCAGCGCGGGCACCGCGCCCCGGCGGACCCGGTTGCGGGCAAAGGCGTCGGAGCCGTTGGAGCTGTCGGTCACATAGCCGATCCCCCGCTCCCGGAGCCATGCCTCCACCTCCTCCCGGGTAACCCCCAGCATGGGGCGGACGATCCGGCCCCGGCAGGGCGGGATGCCCCCCAGGCCCTTCAGCCCGGCGCCCCGGGCCAGATGGAGGAGGATGGTCTCGGCGTTGTCGCCGGCGGTATGGGCCGTGGCAATGGCCGCGGCGCCGATCCGGTCCGCGGTCCGCTCCAGAAAGTCATAGCGCAGCTGCCGCCCGGCCTCCTCCAGACCCAGGCCCCGCTCCGCGGCAAAGGCGGCCGCGTCCCCCTTTTCGCTGTAAAACGCCACGTCCAGGCGTTGGCAGAGCTCCCGGACGAATCGCTCGTCCCGGTCCGCCTCCGCGCCCCGTAGGCCGTGGTTATAGTGGCCCGCCGCCACCGGATATCCCATCTCCCGCAGCCGGCACAGCAGATACACCGAATCCGCCCCGCCGGACACGGCGCAGAGGATCAGCCCGTCCCGGGGCAGCAGATCAGTATCCATCCTCGTCGTGGCGGCGCTCGTCGTTGACGTAGGTGGTGTATTCCGGGATCCAGCGCAGATAGACCGTCCCCACCCGGCCGTGGCGGTTTTTCAGGATGATGGCCTCGGCGGCGTTGGGGTCTTCGCACTCCCGGTCGTAATAGCCCTCCCGGTACAGGCCGATGACCGCGTCCGCGTCCTGCTCGATGGAGCCGGACTCCCGCAGGTCGGAGAGCATGGGCCGCTTGTTCTGCCGGGCCTCGTTGGCGCGGCTGAGCTGGCTCATGCACACGATGGGCACCCCCAGCTCCTTGGCGGTGACCTTCATCATGCGGCTGATGTCGCTGACGGCCTGGGTACGGCTCTCGTTGGCCCAGGTATTGCCGCTGCCGGCGGACTGCATCAGCTGCAGATAGTCCACCACCACCAGGCCCAGATCGTCGATCCGGCGGCACTGGGCGGCCATCTCCGCCACGGTCATGGTGGGATTGTCGTCCAGGCGGATCTTCACGTTGCTCAATGCGCCCGCCGCCTCCGCCAGGCGGCTCCACTCCTCGCCGCTGAGCCGGCCCTGGTTGATCTGGTACAGGTCGATGTGGCTCTCCGAGGAGAGCATGCGCTGCACCAGCTGTTGGCGGCTCATCTCCAGAGAGAAGATGGCCACCGTCTTGCCGGAGGTCTTGGCGGCGTTCACCGCGATGTTCAGGGCGATGCTGGTCTTGCCCATGCCGGGCCGGGAGGCGATCAGCACCAGATCTCCCTCCCCCAGGCCCTGCAGACACTCGTCGATGTCCACCAGACCCGTGGAGATGCCGGGAAGCTGGCTGCCTCCGGCGGCGGCCAGGGAGATCTGGCTGAGCACGTCCTTGAGCACCTGGGTCATGGGAATCAGACCGCCGGAGAGGGACTCCTTGCGCAGGGCATAGATCTTCCGCTCCGCCAGCTCCAGCACCTCCTGGGCCTGGCCTCCCTGCTGATAGACCTGGTCGGAGATCTCCGCGGCGGACTGGCCCAGCGCCCGCAGCATCGCCCGGTCCCGGACGATGTCGCAGTAGCGCTCCACATTGGCGGCCGTGGGGGTGGCATCCATCAGCTCCCGCAGATACTGGGGCGAGCTCTCCTTCCAGCACTTCCGGGCCTGCATCTCGTTCAGGACGATGAGCGGGTCGATCTTCTTGCCCATGGCGAACATGGCGAACATGGTCTCGAAGATGTCCCGGTTCTGGTCGATATAAAAATCTTCGCCCCTGACCTTCCCCACCACGTCCGGAACGCAGGCGGGGTCGATGAGCATGGAGCCGAGGATGGCCTGCTCCGCGTCGGGGGCATAGGGCACCTTCCGGCCCAACAGTTCGTCCATAACTCTCTCCCGCGAAATTACTTCTCCTCGGTGACCATCACGTGGATGGTGCCGGTGATCTCATAGCCCAGCTTGCACTTGATCTGGAAGGTGCCGAACTGCTTGATGGGCTCAGTCTGTACGATCTGGTTCTTCTCGATGGCGATGCCGTGCTGGGCGGCCAGCGCCTCGGCGATCTCCTTGGAGGTGACGGATCCGAACAGCCGTCCGCCGGAGCCGGCCTTTGCCTTCACATGCACCACCACGGCGCCCAGCTTCTCGGCGTACTCCTGGGCCTGGGCCCGCTCCTTGGCGATCTGGGCCTGGCGGGCCTTGTCCCGCAGACGCATGGCGTTCAGATTGTCCGCCGTGGCCTCGATGGCCAGGCCCCGGGGCAGCAGATAGTTGCGGCCGTAGCCGTCGGAGACCTCCTTCAGCTGGCCCTTTTTCCCCTGACCCTTGATATCCTGCTGCAAAATGACTTTCATATTTCTCTCCCCCTTATGAATCCAAGTATTCGTCGATGGCGGCCTTCAGCCGCTCCTCCGCCTCCTGTACGGAGACGCCCTGTACCTGAGCGCCCGCGGCGGACTGGTTGCCGCCGCCGCCCAGTTTCTCCATCAGCAACTGCACGTTGGTGCTGCCGATGCTCCGGGCGGACAGCATCACGGTGCCGTCCTCCGCCGGATAAAGCACCACCGACGCCTCCACGTCGGAGATGTTGAGCATCTCGTCCGCCGCCTGGGCGGCCACCACCCGGTCCACCGGATGGTCCATCACCGCCAGGCAGATATTGGCCCGGTAGATCCTGGACCGCTCCAGGATGGAATAGCGGCTAATGGTGTGCTCCATATCGCTCTGGAACAGCCGCTTCACCGCCACGGTGTCCGCTCCCATCCGCCGGAGGAAGGCCGCGGCCTCAAAGGTCCGCTCCCCGGTGCGGATGGTGAAGCTCTTGGTGTCGGTGACCATGCCGGCCAGCAGCGCCTCCGCCTCCACCCGACTGATGTCGCTCTGCTCCACCAGCTCCTGCATCAGCTCCACCACCAGCTCCGAGGCGGAGGAGGCGTAGGGCTCCAGGAAGGTGAGCGCGGCGTTGTCGATATAGGAGGCGGCGCGGCGGTGGTGGTCCACGATCACCAGCCGGCTGATGGACTGCAGCAGCGCCCGGTCCTCCACCTGCTCGGGGCGGTTGGTGTCCACCACGATGAGCAGGCTCCGGGAATTGGCCTGGAGCATGGCCTCCTTGGGCGAGATGAAGATATCCTCATACTCCCGGTGCTTTTTCAGATCCTCCATCATCAGCGTGCAGGCGTTGGGCCCGCCGCCCATGACGATCCGTGCCCGCTTGCCGCAGGCCCGGGCGATGCACGCCAGTCCCACCGCCGAGCCCAGCACGTCCATATCCGCGTACCGGTGGCCCATGATATAGGTGGTGGAGGCGTCCTTGATGAACGCCGCTAGGGCGTTGGCCACCACGCGGCTCTTCACCTTGGTGCGGGTCTCCACCTCGGCGGCCCGTCCGCCGTAGAATTCAAAGTTGATCCGGTTGCGGATGACCGCCTGGTCGCCGCCCCGGCTGAGGGCCATCTCCACGCTCATGGAGGCGAAGTTGAAGTCCTCCTCCAGACTGGCTCCGTCCATTCCCGCGCCGATGCTCAGCGTGGCGTGGATGCCCACGGAGTTGGACACCTCCTCCACCGAGTCCAGCACGGAGAATTTTCCCTCCACCAGTTTGTCGAAATACCGCCGCTCGCACAGGTAGATATACCGGTCCCGGTCGTACCGCCGCAGAAAGCCGCCCATCCCCTCGGTCCACTGGGCCAGTTTGTCCTCCAGCTGGTTGCGCAGATCGCTGCGGGCCCGGTCGGTGATGTTCTTCATCAGCTCGTCGTAGTTGTCGATCATCAGCAGCATCACCACCGGCCGCGAGGCGGCGTACTCCCGCTGGATGTCGTCGTACTCCGTCACGTCCACCCAGTAGGTGACGCCCATGGTGCTGCTGACCTTCGACTCTCCCTGGCCCCGGACCAGATTGCCGTGGATCTGGTAGCGCCGGCCCCGGAGCTCCACCAGCCCCGCGCACCGGGTCTTTCCCTCCAGCACCCACTTGCCCTGATAGCCGGGCACCAGCTCGGTCATGGGCACGTCCACCAGGGGCTCCGCCCGGCCGCAGATGTTGAAAAACTCCTGGTTGCCCCACACCAGCCGCCCGGAGTCCACAAAATAGGCGGCCATGGGCAGAGGGAAGTTCATCATGGCGTTGTCCCGGGCGGCCTCGGAATCGTAGGTCACCGACTGGATATACTCCATCAGTTCCCTGCGCCGGCGCCGGACCATGGCGAGATGGGTCAGAAGCAGGACCAGCGCGACGGCGGCCTCCCCCAGCGCCAGATAGGTCTGGTGGAAAAATACCTCCGTCACCGCGGCGAACAGGAACAGAAAGAGAATGTAGAACCGCGAATCCGCCTGCTCCAATCTTTTTGTTATCTTGTTCATGGCATACTGCTCCAACTTAAATATACTAGGACATTATACCAGATTGCCCAACATAATACAATCTTTTTGCCCGCGCCCTCCACATATTTTTGCCGGCCGGACAGACACTAAACGGGAGGTGAAAGGATGAAAGCAGTCATACTCACCGGCGGCGAGGGCACCCGGCTGCAGTCCGTGTCCGGCGGCGTACCCAAGCCCATGATGCCTCTGCTGGGCGTACCGCTGCTGCGCAGAACGGTGGCGCTGCTGCGGGACAACGGCTTCGACGACCTGTGTCTGACGCTCCACTACCGGCCTCAGGTCATCCGGGACCACTTTGGAGACGGCCGGGATCTGGGCGTGCGCATCTGCTACCGGGAGGAGCCCACGGCACTGGGCACGGCCGGCGCCGTGAAAAACTGTGCCGATTTCGTGGGAGACGAGCCCTTCCTGGTGATGAGCGGCGACAGCGCCTGTGATTTCGAACTGGGGGAGCTGATGCAGACCCACAGGGCCGGCGTCACCATCGCCCTGGCCGCCCAGGCGGAGCCCCTCGCCTACGGTCTGGTGCTCACGGACCGGACCGGGCGGATCACCGGATTTCTGGAAAAGCCCGCTTGGGAGCGGGTGGTGACCGACCGGGTCAGCACCGGGATATACGTGCTGAGCCCCGACGTGCTGGACAGCGTCCCCTCCGGGGTGAAATACGACTTCGCCCGGGACCTGTTCCCCGCCCTGCTGAAAAAGGGCGTACCCATGCGGGGCGTGGTCATGGACGGATACTGGTGCGACATCGGCACCCCCCGGGCCTATTACCAATGCAATCTGGACGCGCTGGACGGCATCTACCGCCTGCCCGGCGGCGAGCAGCCGCCCCGCCGGGTGATTCCCTGCCGCGACCGGGCGAGGCTCATGCGGGCCATGGGCGAGGCCCTGGCGGAGTTCGGCGCGGATTTCTCCGACGGGATCACCCTCTCGGACGGCCGGGGCCGGGCCCATCTGGCGCCCATGGCGGACCGCTCCGCCCTGTCCCTAGAGGGAGACCGGGCGGCGGTGCGGCGGCTGGAGGCGCTGGCAAGGCGCCTGGACCGGACGCTTGACAACCGCGCGGACGGATGATAACATTTACCTGCAAAAAACCGGCCGCCCTTGGGCGGCCGTCCGGCAGGTGTGATATGGACCAGATCATTCAGACGATATACGGCGACGCCCGGGCCATGGCCGGGCAGCTCTCCGCCTGGCGGCGGGATCTCCACCGCCGGCCCGAGCCCTCCTACGAGGAGTTTGAGACGGCCGCCTACATAGAGGCCGCCCTGGGCGCTCTCGGCATCCCCTCCCGGCGCGTGGGAAAGACCGGCGTCATCGCCGAGCTGCGGTTTTCCCGGCCGGGGCGGACGGTGGCCATGCGGGCGGACATGGACGCCCTCCGGCTCACGGAGGCAGTGCGCCGGGAGTACGGCTCCCAGGTACCCGGGGCGATGCACGCCTGCGGCCACGACGGCCACGTGGCGTGCCTGCTGGGCGCGGCATCCCTGCTGAGCCGGCGGCGGGACGAGCTGGCCGGCCAGGTCCGATTCCTCTTCCAGCCGGCGGAGGAGATGGGCGGCGGGGCCAACGAGCTGATGGCCGCCGGGGCGCTGGAGGGCGTGAGCCGCATCTTCGGCCTCCACTGCGCCCCCGACCTGTCCACCGGCACGGTGGGCCTGACACCGGGGCTGAACAACGCCTCCGTGGACCAGTTCACCATCCGGGTGAAGGGCCGCTCCTCCCATGTCTCCGCGCCCCAGATGGGCGTGGATGCGCTGTACATCGCCAGCCATATCGTGGTGGCGCTGCAGAGCCTGGTTACCCGTATGACCTCCCCCGTCCAGCCGCTGCTCATCGGCGTGGGCACCTTCCGCGCGGGCACCACCTACAACGCTCTGGCGGAGAGCGCGGTGCTGGAGGGCACCAACCGCGCCGTATCGGTGGCCGGCCGGCAGTGGGCCAAGGAGAAGGTGGATGAGACCGCGCGCACTGTGGCCGCCCTGTACGGCGGCTCGGCGGAGGTCGCGTGGCAGGACTTCGGCGCACCCCTTATCAACGATCCCGGCGCCACGGCGGAGGCAACCAGGGTGGCCGACGCGCTGCTGGGCCCCGGCCACGTGGTGTCCGACCGGGCGCTGTCCATGAGCGGGGACAATTTCGCCGACTATCTGCTCCACGTGCCCGGCGTGTACGCCTATCTGGGCACGGGCTGCGATCAGAACCCTTGCACCCGGGAGTCCATCCACAGCACGTCCTTCGATCTGGACGAGAGCGCCCTGCCCATCGGCGCGGCGCTGGGCGCCTCCTGCGCGGCGAGCTGGCTCATGGCGGATTCCCTCTGAAAAACATCATAAAACGCCCCCGGCCGAAAAGCCGGGGGCGCTGCTGTATGCAGGAATTTACTCCGCCACGACCACGGGCGCCCCGGGGGCGTTCCGGCCGATGGAGGAGATGCCGTTCTTGGCGCTGGCCTTGGCCTTATAGCCCTCGCTGACGGCGATGATCTCCCCGTTGGAGGCCTTCAGGCGGAAGCGGAACTGACCGCCCTTGTCCTTATAGAGCTCATACTTGGGGTGGGTCAGCGTCTCGAACCCGGCCACCGTCTGATCCTCCACATGGGCGCCGCAATTCTTGCGCACGCTCTCGGCGCCGTTCTTGCAGGCATCCAGGGTGGTGTAGGTCTCCCCGCCGACGGCGATGACCTGGCCGTTGGTGGCAAACAGGCTGAAAACATACTGCCCGTTCTTGGACTTTTTGATCTCAAATTTCGCTGCCATGTGCCGTTCCTTCTTTCTGTAATCTTTTTTCGGATTGGTCTTCGCCCTGGTCACTTGATGCTCTTTTTATTTTACCGCCTTCCAGGGCAAAATGCAAGAATAACCTGCAAAAAACGCATCCAATTTTGTCAATTCCATAAAAATCGCCCGCCGTGAGGCGGGCGATCGGCTTGTCAGGTCAAAATCACTTGGAATTGAAAATGCGGAAGATGCTGTCGAAGGGATCCTCTTCCTCGGGCTCCGGCTCGGGCTTGGCGGCCTCCTCGGGCTTTTCCGCCCGGGAGAAGAGCTGCTCGGCCGCGCTGGGCTCCTCGACGGCCCTCTCAGGCGCGGGGACGGAGGCGGACACGGCGTTGGCGGTCTGGGTGCCCTCGTCGAAGCCGGTGGCAATGACGATCACGCGGATCTCATCCTCCATGGAGTTGTCGAAGGAGGCGCCGAAGATGATGTTGGCGTCGGGGTGAGCGGCGGCCTGAACCAGATTGGCGGCGGTCTCCACATCGTCGAGGCCCATATCCTCCGAGCCGGTGATGTTGATGAGCACGCCCCGGGCACCGTTGATGGAGGTCTCCATCAGCGGGCTGGAGATGGCCATCTGGGCGGCGTCTTCCGCCTTGCCCTTGCCCACGGCGTGGCCCACGCCCATGTGGGCGAAGCCGGCGCCGCGCATGATGGTGCACACGTCGGCAAAGTCCAGGTTGATAAAACCGGTGTTCTTGATCAGTCCGGAGATGCTGGTGACGGCCTCGTGGAGGACCTCGTCGGCAATCTCGAAGGCGTTGGCAAAGGTGACCTTCTGGTCGGTGGCGAACTTCAGCCGGTCGTTGGGGATCACCAGCAGGCTGTCCAC
>CANQSJ010000037.1 GCA_947626495.1 uncultured Oscillospiraceae bacterium
TCCGTGGCGTCCGCGTCCTGCATCTTGCGCAGCTCCCGGCAGAATCGGATGGCGTCCAGCTTTCGCCCGTTCACGCCCGGGTCCCAAAAGTCGTAAGCAAGCCCCGCGTCCAGCTTTTCCTCTTCGGTCATGGCTGTCTCCTCACGTTTCATGTTTATCTCCTTTCTGGCGTCCCACGGTGACGTAGGACACCGCCAAAAACGCCGCGCACAAACACCAGATGACCGGCTCCGTCATGGCCACACCCAGGTACCCCAGCGCCGGCACCAGCGCGGAGGCGGAGACGATCTTGCCCGCCAGCTCTATGGTGCTGGAGAGCACCGGCAGCACCTTGTGGCCCATGGCCTGCATGGAGTAGCGCAGCGCCAGCAGCGCCCCCAGGGGGAAGAAGCAGGCCGTGCTCAGGCGCAGGTTGAGAAGGGCGTTTTGGATGATCTCGTCGTTGGACGTACCCGTGAGCCACACCATGAGCCGCCGGCCCAGCAGCCAGCACACGGCGATGGACACCAGCGACCAGCCCAGCACCATCAGCAGGGTCTTCCGGTTGGCCTCCACGATGCGGTCCAGTTTCTTCGCGCCGTAGTTCTGCCCCACGAAGGTGCTGTCCGCGCTGGCCAGGGTGCTCATGGGGACCATGAGCATCTCGTACGCCCGCCGGGAGGCAGTGTGGGCGGTGATGACCGCGGAACCCAGGGCGTTGATGGCCCGCTGCAGGATCACGGACCCCAGGGCGAACACCGCCTGCATCATGGCCATGGAGAAGCCGGTGGCGAACATCTCGCCCACAATGGCCCGCTCCGGCCCTCTTTCTCCGCGGCCCGGCAGATAGTCCCGGTAATTCTTCCAGATGTACCTGCCGCACAGCGCCGCCGACACCCCCTGGGCGATCACCGTGGCCAGAGCCGCGCCGCCCACGCCCAGATGCAGCGCCACGATGAACAGCACGTCCAGCGCGATGTTGAGAAGGCTGGACAGGATCAGAAACACCAGCGGCGTGCGGCTGTTGCCCATGGCCCGCAGATACCCGGAGCAGGCGTTGTAGGCCACGGTGGTGGTCATCCCCGCCAGGATGATGACGATGTAGAGATAAGACTGGTCGAAGATGTCCGCCGGGGTGTGCAGCAGGCGCATCAACGGCCGCAAAAACGCCAGGGACAGGGCCGTCAGCACCAGGGCGATGGTGAGGTTCAGCCCGATCATGGCCGCCACGGAGCGGCGGAACCGGCCCATGTCCCCGGCGCCGAACGCCCGGCTCAGGACCACGCAGTAGCCGTTGTTGAGACCCCAGGCGATGTTCATGAGCAGCGAGTACAAAGTGGAGGTGGCGCCGATGGCCGCGATGGCCTGCTCGCCCAAAAACCGCCCCGCGATCGCGGTGTCCGCCATGCTGTAGGCCTGCTGAAAGACGTTGCCGATGAACATGGGCAGAGCGAAGGCCAGGATGAGCCGCACCGGCGAGCCTTCCGTCATATTTTTCATGGTCATACCCTCTCCCACGGTTTTTTGATAGCCGTATTATGCCAGACAGACGGGGGAGTTTCTTGTATTTTTATATGATTTATGGTATTATGATACTGTAAATCGGGAGGCGGGCCCATGAACACGATGACAGTGGACGAGAAAAAACTGCGCTATATGGAGTACATCCACCGGGAGACCGGCCGGCGGCACCACACCAACCAGGAGGACATGCGTCAGTACGAGATGCTGCGGGCGGGGGATCCGGGGACGGTGGAGGAATCGGTACGGATCTTCTCCTCCGGCCTGGCGGGGCACGTGTCGGACGATCCGGTGCGCAACTGCAAATACCTGTTCGTGGCCTCCGCCACCTTGGCCTGCCGCGCGGCCATGGCGGCCGGGATGGAGCCGGAGCGCGCCTACAACAGCAGCGACCTCTACATCCAGCGGATGGACCGGCTGGAGACGGTGGAGGAGGTGTGCCGGCTCCGGCGGGAGATGTTTGCGTTTTATCTGGGGGAGGTCCGGGCGATCCCCCGGCGGACGCCCTATTCCAGACCGGTGGCAAGGTGTATGGACTATATTTACGAGCACCTGCACCAGCGCATCACGCTGCCGGATCTGGCGGCGCAGGCGGGGCTGACGGAGAGCTATCTGTCCGCGCTGTTCAAAAAGGAGACGGGCCGTTCCGTCTCGGACTACGTGATGGATAAGCGCGTCGAGGCGGCATGCAATATGCTGAAGTTTTCCGACTACTCCTGCGCGGATATCGGGGCCATTCTGGCGTTCAGTTCCCAGAGCCACTTCATCCGGGCCTTCAAGGCGCGCACGGGCCGGACCCCGCGGGCGTATCGGGAAGCGTTCTTTGCCGTTTAACCCGGCGCGGATATCCGCGCCGGGCCTTTTGACGCAAAAAAATGCAACGCCGTTTCAGGCGTTGCATTTTTCTCGTTTCATCCCGCCGTCAGCCGGCGATGACGTAGGATTCGCAGGTCTCGGGGATCAGGCCGATGATGGGCACAAAGCGGGTGTCGGCGCTGCCGGACTTCATCCGGTCCAGGGCCAGCTCCATGTCCGAGGCCAGGATGTCCGGGCTGCTGGGGCAGTAGAGCCGGGCGAACAGCCGCCAGAAGATGTCGATGTCCTGGCCGGTCTGGTCGCCGAGGCCGAGGCGCAGACTGGTGCCGTCCAGCCGGACGGAGACGGCGGTGCCGGTGCCGTCCAGCGCCTGGACGATCCGCTTCCCCGCCTGGCACACCGCCACCACCGGGTTGGCGGGCGTGCGCAGCGTGACGGAGTAGGTGAAGCCCTCCTCGGACACGGGGTGGTACAGGTCGGCCAGAATGATCTCGTCGAAGCCCATGGCGGCCAGCTCCGCCGCCAGTTCGCAGAGATAGGTCCGCACGGTGCGGTTATAGGGGTCTGCCCAGCAGACGCCGTTGGCATCCGTATAGGGCGCGCCGCCGCTCTGCAGCGCCACGGTCCAGTTGCGGGTGGTGAGCAGCTTGTCGGCAAAACAGCTGATCTGGGCCGCGGCGGTCTTGCCCGCCTCGTGGAGGGCATCGATGACCGCGGTCACATCCGTGGCGCCGCCGGTGCCGTAGGCCACGGCGGTGCTGCTGGCGGAGGGCCAGGCCAGCTGGCCGGAGCTGTCCTTCATCTCCAGCACCGCGCCGGAATAAAAGTCTCCCCCCGCGATATCGGTCACGGCGGCGGTCAGGGCCTGGCCGTTGACCACGTCGCGCATGGGGATGAACCGGGCCTGGACGGACTGCAGATCCTCCCAGCCGCCCAGGTCGATGTCGGTGAAATCCGGGTCCTCCCAGATGATCTCCACGGGCACCGGCGAGAAGGTGGGCTCCGGCGTGGGCGCGCTGTCCTCCGGGACGGGCTCCTCCTGTCCGCCGGAGAATTCCAGATGCACGCCGGTGGCGTCGTAGACGATGTACTGCTGGAGGATATAAAACGCAGCGATGGCCCCTGCCAGCAAAAACACGGCCGCGAACAGGAATATGTTCAGAGGCACCCGGAATTTCCGGCGGCCCCTGTATATGTCCTTGGGACGGTAGGGCATGGATCAGTTCTCCAGTTCCTTGATCATGGCGATGCGCCGGGCGTGGTGCTCCGCGCCGGAAAATCCGGTGTCCAGATAGGTGTCCACGATCTTCTTGGCCAGTTCGGTCCCCAGCACCCGTCCGCCCAGGCACAGGACGTTGGCGTCGTTGTGCTGGCGGCTCATCTCCGCGCTGAAGCAGTCGCCGCACAGAGCGGCCCGGATGCCGTGGATCTTGTTGGCGGCGATGGACATGCCGATGCCGGTGCCGCACACGAGGATGCCCCGCTCGTACTGCCCGGCGGCCACCGCCCGGCAGAGCTTTTCCGCGTAGACGGGATAGTCCACGCTCTCCCCGCCGCAGCCCAGATCCTCCACCGGGATGCCCCGGCCGGCCAGATGCTCTTTCAGTATCTCCTTGAGGGCGTAGCCCCCGTGATCGGATGCGATGGCGATCATGGTGTGTTCCTCCTTATTATAGCGGGAGAAAGTCCGGCTTTCTCCCGGTGAAGACGGCGATATACCGGAACCCGCAGGCGCGCAGGATGTCCTGGCCCTGGGCCAGGCATTTGGCGGCGTCGGCGGGCCGGTGGGCGTCGGAGCCGGTGGTGACGATCTCCCCGCCCAGGGACCGGTACAGCCGCAGGATCTCCTCCGAGGGGAAGGGTCCGCAGCCGTCCCGCAGGCCGGAGCAGTTGAGCTCGATGCCCCGGCCGTGGCCGATGATGGTCCGGAGCAGATGCTCGATCCGGTCCCCGTACCCGGCCAGGGTGAGGGCGGTGTCCACACCCTGGGCCATGGCGTACCGGCGCACATAGCCGATGTGGGCCATCACGTCGTAATAGTCCGCGTCCGCCACCCACTGCAGGTGGTCCAGATACAGCTCCCACATCCGGCCGAGAAAGGCCGGATCGGTGTATGTCAGCTCGTGATAATCCCCCAGCTGGGCGGTGATGTGGTGGGAGCCCAGGATGAAGTCCAGTCCCGGCTCGCCGGCCAGCTCCTCCGTCAGCTCCGGGTGAAACTGCAGCTCCGCCAGCTCCAGGCCCAGCCGGACGTGGAGATCCGCCGGCAGCCGGTCCCGGCAGGCCAGGTATGCCTCCCGGTCCCGCCGGGCCACGGTCCGGCAGGGGGGATAGAACGCCAGCGTGCGCCAGTCCACGGTGTCGCAGTGGTCGGTGACGCACAGCCACCGCACCCCGGCGGCGTATTCCGCCATGGCCATGTCGTAAAAGCTGGCCTGGCTGTCCGGGGAGACGCGAGTGTGGCAGTGCAGATCCGTCAGAACGGCCATGTGTCCACAAACCAGCGAAGGAACAGCTTCGCGTACCACTCCTGGCGCACGGTGCCCGCCAGGACGGGATAGAACAGACAAAACAGCCCCAGCGACACCACGGTGAATCCGCCCACCGACGCCTTCCACCGCCGGTCATGGCGGCACAGATCCCCGAACAGGTATCCGATGCCCAGCACCAAAAACACCGAGCTGGGGAAGTAGTGGTAGGCGAAGGTGAGCCGGCTGACCAGCACCCAGGGCAGCAGATTGGCCAGATATCCCACCAGGATGAAGGCCGCCGTCCGGTCCCGGTCCCGCACCGCCAGCCAGGCCATGGCGGCCATGGCGGCCAGACCGCCCCAGCTCACCATGGGGTTGTTGAACGAGGCGATGCGCACGGAGGAGCCGTCCGCGGCGTTGCTCATATAGTAGAGGATCGGCCGCACGTCGAAGACCCACTGGTACCACTTGGAGTCGTAGGGGTGGGTGGCCACCAGGTCGGAGTGGTAGTTCCACATATACTTCTGGTTGTCCAGCACGATCTTCAGATACCCCGGCTTGAACAGCCGGAAGGGCCCGTCCACCCCCTGGCTGGGGGCGTATGCCCAGTAGCTGACGTAGTAGATGCCGCAGGGCACCAGCACGAAGAAGAGCAGGCACCAGCCGATGTTGCGGATCAGCGCGTCCCGGACCCGGGCGAACGCCGGGGTCTTCCATGCCTGCGCCAGCTGCCGGATCCAGTGGACCAGCCAGATGACGCCCAGGCCCGCCCCGGCATAGATGCCCGTCCACTTGCTGGCGGCGCCCAGACCGAAGGAGGCCCCCGCCAGGCCCAGCCACAGCAGCCTCCGCCGGCTGTCCTCCGGCTCGGTGAGCCACAGGTACATGAACAGGTACATGGCGATGATGAAGAACACCACGTAGGAGTCGATGGTGGCCAGACGGGTCTGGGCGAAGTGCATGAAGTCGAAGGCGAACACGCCGGTGCCCGCGGCGGCCGCGGCGGTGAAGCCCGTCATGCGCTTGAGCAGCAGATACAGCAGCGGCAGCATCAGCACCCCGAACAGGGTGCCCGTGAACCGCCAGCCGAAGGGGGTCATGCCGAATATCCGGATGCCCAGGGAGATGATCACCTTGCCCAGGGGCGGGTGGGTGATCTCATAGGGCCAGCGGCCCTCGATGTGCTCCAGGGCGGTGCGGGGGAAGTAGATCTCGTCGAAATAGGTGCCGTTTTTGTAGGAATAGGCGTCGGGGATCGTGTCCTGCTCGTCGAAGAGCATCTCGCAACCGGCGGCGATGGTCATGTCCTCCGGGGCGATGAGGGCGCCGTCCTCGCCGTAAACGGCCACCTCGCCCAGATACTCCTCGTCGCCGGAGATGATGCGGATATACCGGACGGGGCCGTTGTCGGCGTTGAGAAGGGCGTCGTTCCAGCGAAACAGCTGGGTGTACTCCTGGGTCATGCCGGAGGTGCCGTCCGCCCGCAGCTGGTCGGTCCAGTTCTCCCCGTCCAGGGAAAACTGGAGGATATAATCCGCGGTGCACAGGCCGGAATAGTACCGCAAGGCGGTGACGGTCTGGACCTCGTGCAGCTCGATGAGGGCGTAGGTGTTACCCTGGAGATAGTGGAGGAAGGTCTGGGGTGCGCTGGTGGAGCCCAGACCCAAAAAGGCCGTCAGGGCGTAGACGGCGGTGATGGCGGCCACGGCGATCCGGTCTGTCCGGGTCATGGCGCCGTCCGCCCCGGCGCCGAAGGCCGCGGCGGGCGCTCCGTCGCCCACGGCCGGCACCGCCCGGCGGTGGATGGCCGCCCAGCGGACGGACCACACCAGCACGCCCAGCGCCACCGCCAGGGGAAAGAGGATGGTCAGGTTGGAAAGCATGTTTCGATGGTCCTCAGCAGCTTGAATGGAAGAGAATGTTTATGCCATTGCGCGCAGGACGCAGCGCACATGGCATAAGTGCCATGTTTTGCGGTTCCGTCCGGAAGGACGGGAGCAAAACGGTTTGAATCAAATATAATAGCCGCACGATAGTTACACGCAGCTATTATACACCAAAACCGGAGACGCCGCAACGTCTCCGGTCTTAAATTTTCGCCTGGCGCGGGCCTTCACAGCCGCCGCTTCTTTTTCGTCTTCTCCCCGGCCAGCTCCGCGAATTCCTGCAGCAGCTCCTTCTGCTTGCGGGAGAGGTTTTTGGGCGTCTGCAGATTCACGGTGACGAACTGGTCGCCCTTCAGCCCGGTGCGCACGTTGGGCACGCCCTTGCCCCGCAGCCGGAACACAGACCCGGTCTGGGTCCCCTCGGGTATGTTCAGACTCACCGGCCCCTCCAGGGTGGGCACCTGGATCTCCGCGCCCAGGGTGGCCTGGACGAAGCTCATGTCGGCGGTCACATACAGGTTGGAGCCCTCCCGCTGGAAGGTGAGGCTGGGCCGCACGGCGATCAGCACCAGCAGATCGCCCGCCGGGCCGCCGTTGGCCCCGGCGTTGCCCTGGCCCCGCAGGGACACGGTCTCCCCGTCGTCGATGCCCGCGGGGATGGACACATTCAGCTTCTTCTGCGCCCGGACGCTCCCGGCGCCCCGGCAGGTGGAGCAGGGGGAGTGGATGATCCGCCCGGCGCCGCCGCACTTGGGGCAGGGGCCGGAGGACTGCATCACGCCGAAGGGGGTGCGCCGCTGGGTCACCACCGTGCCGGTGCCCCGGCAGTCGGGGCAGGTCTCCGGCGATGTGCCGGGGGCGCAGCCGGTGCCCTTGCAGGCCGGACACTGGTCCACCCGGGTGACGTTCACGTCCTTCTTGCAGCCGAAAGCCGCCTCCTCGAAGGAGATGGTCAGCCGGATCCGCAGACTCTCCCCCCGGCGGGGGCCGCCGCGGCTCTGCTGCCGGGCCTGGCCGCCGAAGCCTCCAAAGCCCCCAAAGCCGCCGAACAGATCCCCAAAGATGTCGCCCAGGTCGCCGAAGCCTTCAAAACCGCCCGCGCCGGCGCCGGCGGCGAAGTTGGGGTCCACCCCGGCGAAGCCGAATTGGTCGTATTTCGCCCGTTTTTCCGGATCGGACAGCACGGCGTAAGCCTCGTTGGCCTCCTTGAACCGGGCCTCGGCCTCCTTGTCGCCGGGGTGCAGATCCGGGTGGTTGGCCTTGGCGGCCTTGCGGTATGCTTTTTTGATGTCATCCTCCGAGGCGCCCTTCTGGATGCCCAGCACCTCGTAGTAATCCCGTTTGTCTGCCATATTTTATCACTACCTTATAAGGCCCCCTTGTGCAAAGGGGGCTGGCACGGCGAAGCCGTGACTGAGGGATTGTTCTCCGGGGTACGAACAACCCTTCCACCGCGCTTCGCGCGGTCCCCCTCCCCTTGCACAGGGGAGGCTTTTAAATGTGTGGGCGCGAGAGAACGCGCCCACGAATTCGATCACTTCTTGTCGGGGTCGACCTCGGTGTAATCCGCGTCGTAGTAGGTCTGGCCGTCGTCGGTCTGGCCGCCGCCCATGTCGGGGCCGGGGCCAGCGTTGGGGCCGGGGCCCTGGTTGGGAGCCGCCTGCTGATACAGCTTCTCGGAGACCTTGTAGAAGGCCTGGGTCAGCTGCTCGGTGGCGGTCTTAATCATGCCGGAGTCGGAGCCGGACAGGGCCGTCTTCAGGTCGGCCAGCTTCTTCTCCACCTCCGCCTTGTCGGCGGCGTCCAGCTTGTCGCCCATCTCCTGGAGGGTCTTCTCGGTCTGATAGACCATCTGGTCGCCGGCGTTGCGCACGTCCACCTCTTCCTTGCGCTTGGCGTCCTCGGCGGCGTACTGCTCGGCGTCCTTCACGGCCCGGTCGATCTCGTCCTTGGAGAGGTTGGTGGAGGCGGTGATGGTGATGTGCTGCTCCTTGCCGGTGCCCAGGTCCTTGGCGGACACGTTCACGATGCCGTTGGCGTCGATGTCGAAGGTGACCTCGATCTGGGGCACGCCCCGGCGGGCCGGCGCGATGCCGTCCAGATGGAACCGGCCCAGGCTCTTGTTGTAGGCGGCCAGCTCACGCTCGCCCTGGAGCACGTTCACCTCCACGCTGGTCTGGTTGTCGGCCGCGGTGGAGAAGATCTGGCTCTTATGGGTGGGGATGGTGGTGTTGCGCTCGATGAGCTTGGTGCACACGCCGCCCAGGGTCTCGATGCCCAAGGACAGGGGGGTCACGTCCAGCAGCAGGATGCCTTCCACATCGCCGCCCAGCACGCCGCCCTGGATGGCGGCGCCCACGGCCACGCACTCGTCGGGGTTGATGCCCTTGAAGGGCTCCTTGCCGGTGAGGGCGCGGACCTTCTCCTGCACGGCGGGGATACGGGTGGAGCCGCCCACCAGCAGCACCTTGCTCAGCTGGCCCGCGGACAGGCCGGCGTCGGAAAGGGCCTGCTGCACGGGGCCCACGGTCTTCTCCACCAGATGAGCGGTCAGCTCGTTGAACTTGGCCCGGCTCAGGGTGATGTCCAGATGCTTGGGGCCGGTGGCGTCGGCGGTGATATAGGGCAGGTTGATCTGGGCGGTGGTCACGCCGCTCAAATCGCACTTGGCCTTCTCGGCGGCCTCACGCAGCCGCTGCATGGCCACCTTGTCGGTGCTCAGATCCACGCCGGAGCTGCGGCGGAACTCATCCACCAGCCACTTGGTGACGGCCTCGTCGAAGTCGTCGCCGCCCAGGCGGTTGTTGCCGGCGGTGGCCAGCACCTCGATGACGCCGTCGCCGATCTCCAGCACGGACACGTCGAAGGTGCCGCCGCCCAGGTCGTAGACCATGATCTTCTGGTCGGATTCCTTGTCCAGGCCGTAGGCCAGGGCCGCGGCGGTGGGCTCGTTGATGATGCGCTTCACGTCCAGGCCCGCGATCTTGCCCGCGTCCTTGGTGGCCTGGCGCTGGGAGTCGGTGAAGTAGGCGGGCACGGTGATGACCGCCTCGGTGACGGGGGCGCCCAGATAGGCCTCGGCGTCCTTCTTTAGCTTGGCCAGCACCATGGCGCTGATCTCCTGGGGGGAGTAGCTCTTGCCGTCCACGGTGACCCGGTAGCTGGAGCCCATCTCCCGCTTGATGGACGAGATGGTCCGGTCGGGGTTGGTGACGGCCTGGCGCTTGGCCACCTGGCCCACCATGCGCTCCCCGTCCTTGGAAAAGGCCACCACGGAAGGCGTGGTGCGCGCGCCCTCGGCGTTGGTGATGACGGCTGCCTCGCCGCCCTCCATGACGGCCACGCAGCTATTGGTAGTACCCAGGTCGATACCGATGATCTTACCCATTTTATTTTCCTCCTGTATGCTGAATTCGCAGTTATTTATACTTTCATGTCCCCTCCGGGACGGATATACGGTTTAATTGGCCACCTGCACCTTGGCGAAGCGGATCACCTTGTCCCCCAGCTTGAAGCCCTTTTCCAGCTCCAGCACGATCTCGCCCTCGCCGTATTTCTCGTCGTCGATGTGCAGCAGCGCGTCATGCAGCGCCGGGTCGAACTTCTTGCCCACGGTGGGGATCTCCGTCACGCCCAGCCCCTCCAGGATGGTCTTGAACTGGTTCAGGATGCCCTCCACGCCCTTTTTCGTCTCGTCGTCGGGCTCGTGCTGGGCGGCCCGGGCCAGGTTGTCGTACACCGGCAGAAACTTGATGACGGTGTCGGCCCGCACGTCGGCGTAGATGCTCTCCCGCTCCTTGGCGTTGCGTCGGCGGTAGTTGTCGTACTCCGCCAGCATCCGCAGATACTTGTCGTTGGCCTCCGCCAGACTGACCTGGAGCTTTTCGGCCTCGCTGGGCTCGGCAGGGGTCTGCTCCGCCGCGGGGGCCGTCTGCTTTTCCTCCTCGGCGGCCGCGACTGCCGGCTGCTCCTCCGGCTTCTCCGGCTCCGGGGCGTTGGTCTTCTTTTCTTCCTTCTTACTCATGCCGGTCACTCTCTTTCAGTACCAGTTTGTTGTTCAGTCCCTCCGGGGCGTCGGTGCCGGCCAGCAGCCGGCTGAGCCCCGCGGCGATGTAGCTGAGCTTGGCGGCCACGCCGGAATAGTCCATCCGGGTGGGCCCCACCACGCCGATGTAGCCCCGCATGCCGTCCCCGGCGTCATAGGAGGCCATCACCACGCTGGAATCCTTCAGCTCCTGGGCCAGGTTCTCCGGCCCGATGGTCACCCGCAGACCGTCCGTTCCCATGCCCGCGGGGGGCAGATCGTCCATCAGATGGCTGCCGTCGGCGATGAAACTCATCAGGGCGTGGGCCTTGTCCGGGTCCCGGAACTCCGGCTGGCTGAGCAGCTGGGATTCCCCCGCCACCCGCAGCGGCGCGGTCCGCGCCGCGGCCAGGCACTCTATGGTGAAGCTGGCCACCACCGCCACCAGGCCGTAGGTGTCGCCCGCGGCCCGCTCCGTGGAGCGGATGATGGAGTCGGTGATCTCCCGGTCCGTCACGCCGGTGAAATTGGCGTTGAAGAGACTGGAGAGGACGGTGATCTGCTCCTGGTGGACGGAGAAGGGCAGGTGGATCAGCTTGTTTTTCACCGTGTTGTCCGTCAGCAGGGCCACCACGATGAAGGTGTTGGCGTCCACATAGATGAAGTCGAAGCGCTTCACCGCCACCGGGGGCTTCATGGTCAGGGCGTAGGCGGGATACTGGGTCATGGAGCTGGTGAGCTGGCCCACCTCGGCCATGAGCCTTTCGATCTGCTCGTCCTTGCGGGCCAGCTTCTCGTTGATGGCGGCGGCCTCCGCCTCGGAGAGCTTCTGCTTCTCCATCAGCTCGTTGACGTACAGCCGGTAGCCCGCCGGCGAGGGGATGCGTCCCGCGCTGGTGTGGGGCTGTTCCAGATAGCCCATGCTCACCAGCTCGCTCATCTCGTTGCGGATGGTGGCGGAGGAACAGCCGATCTTCTCCGCCAGGGCCTTGGAGCCCACCGGCTCGGCGGTGGCAATGTAGCCCTCCACCACGGCCGTCAGGATCTTCTTTTTTCTCTCGCTCAGTTCCATGGCCGCCTCCTGGCGATCCCGCGCGGGTGCTTCTAGCACTCTTTTACTTCGAGTGCTAATTTACCACAATGGCCCGCTTCTGTCAAGGGGATGGACGTTATTATTTGTAATTTGTTCATAAAATAACTCCCCCCGGACGAAAGTCCGGAGGGAGTTCTCGGATCGTTTGTTCAATTGAGGAAATCCCGCAGCTTTTTGGAGCGGGAGGGGTGGCGCAGCTTCCGCAGGGCCTTGGCCTCGATCTGGCGGATGCGCTCCCGGGTGACGTTGAACTCCTTGCCCACCTCTTCCAGGGTGCGGGTGCGGCCGTCGATGATGCCGAAGCGCAGCTCCAGCACCTTCTTCTCCCGGGGGGTCAGGGTGTCCAGCACGTTCATCAGCTGCTCCTTCAGCAGGGTGAAGCTGGCGGCCTCGGAGGGCTCCGACGCCCCCTCGTCCTCGATGAAGTCCCCCAGGTGGGAGTCCTCCTCCTCGCCGATGGGGGTCTCCAGACTCACCGGCTCCTGGGCGATCTTCAGGATCTCCCGGACCTTGTCGGCGGGCAGATTCATCTCCTCGGCGATCTCCTCGGCGGTGGGATCGTGGCCCAGCTCCTGGAGAAGCTGCCGGGAGACCCGGATGACCTTGTTGATGGTCTCCACCATGTGCACCGGGATGCGGATGGTGCGGGCCTGGTCGGCGATGGCCCGGGTGATGGCCTGGCGGATCCACCAGGTGGCGTAGGTGGAGAACTTGTAGCCCTTGGTGTAATCGAACTTCTCCACCGCCTTGATGAGCCCCAGGTTGCCCTCCTGGATCAGGTCCAAAAACAGCATCCCCCGGCCCACGTACCGCTTGGCGATGGACACCACCAGCCGCAGGTTGGCCTCGGCCATGCGGCGCTTGGCCTCCTGGTCCCCTTCGGCCATGCGGGTGGCCAGGTCTACCTCCTCCTCGGGGGTGAGCAGGGGCACCTTGCCGATCTCCTTCAGATACATCCGCACCGGGTCGTCGGTGGAGAAGCTGTCGGCCATGGCGTCGGTGCTGGCGATCTCCTCCTCGGTGACCTCGACGATCTCCTCCAGCTCCTCCAGCTCGGGGAGCACGTCGTCCTCCAGGGGCGGCAGGAACTCCTCCCCGGCGGTGTCCACGCCCAGATCCTCCAGCTGGTCGTAGATGGCGTCCAGCTCCTCCTGGCTGAGGCCCAGGCTGTCCAGCACGTCGCTCAGCTCCTTGCTGGTGAGCTTGCCGGCCTTCTTGCCCTTTTCGATGAGCTCGGCGATTTTTTCTTCCTTCGACTTCTCGCCGGGCTTGGACTCGGAGGACGGCTCGGCCTTGGGGCTCTCGGCGGTCTGCTTTTTGGCGGATCTCTTCTTCTCCGGCTTATCCTCCGGGGCGGGGGCGGCCGCCGTCTCCTCCACGGGGAGCTCGGCCTCGTTCGCTCTCTTTTTCTCAGCCATATCTATGGACCATACCCTTTCGTTTGTTTCAGCTTTTCCGCATAACTCCGCAGGTCGTCGCCGGCGGAGGCTTTGTCTCTCTCGGTGCGTATCTTGTTTATGTAGTCGCCCATGGCCTGGTCGGCGGCGGACGCGGGGATCTCGTCGCGCTGGAGGATCTTTGCCAGCAGGGCCATCTCCTCCGGGGAAAACTGCTCCGCCAGCGCCGCCGTGGACACGCTCCGGCCCTGCCGGACCCGGGCGGCCACCGCGTCATAGAGCCGGCCCAGGGAGGGGGAGGTGAAGTCCGCCCCGGTGAGGGGGAGGGAACCGAACAGCTCCGGGAACCGGCACAAGAGGTTCAGCACGCCCTCCTCCGCCACGGCGCTGCGCACGTTCTCGAACCGCAGCTCCCGGGCCTGGGGCTGGGCGGCGCGGAGGGGGGAGGAATTGTCCCGGTCCAGCCGTTTTTTCGCCGCGGCGGCGTTCTGCCGCCGGACCCGGGCCACCTCGGCCAGGAAGGCCTCCTTGCTTACCCCCGCCTTCTCCGCCGCCCGGATGCCGTAGATCTCCCGCTCCACGCTGCCGGGGAAGGAGGCCACCAGCTTGGCCGCGGCCTTCAGATAGCCCACCCGCCCGTCGTCGGCGGTGAGATCGTACCCCTCCGCCAGCTGCTCCAGCCGGTACACCGCCTGGCTGTCGCTGCGCTCGATGAGGTTTTTGAAGGCGGTGGGCCCGTTTTGCTGGATGAACTCGTCCGGGTCCTTGGCCCCGGGGATCTTCAGGACCTTGATCTTCAGATCCAGGGGCTGGAGGATGCCGATGGCCCGCTGGGCGGCCTTCTGGCCGGCGGCGTCTGCGTCGTAGGCGATGACCACCTGCTGGGTGTAGCGGCTGATGAGCCGGGCCTGGTCCGGCGTCAGGGAGGTGCCCAGACTGGCCACGGCGCTGTCGAACCCCGCCTGATGGAGGCTGACCACGTCTATATTTCCCTCCGCGAGAAGAATATATCCGCTTTTGGACTTTTTAGCCAGATTCAGGGCGAAAAGGCTCCGGCTCTTGCTGTACACCAGGGTGTCGGGGCTGTTGAGGTACTTGGGCTCCCCGTCCGACAAAATGCGCCCTGAAAAGCCTATGACGTTGCCCCGCACGTCGATGACCGGAAACATGAGCCGGCCCCGGAAATAGTCGTAAAGGCCGCCGGATTTTCCCACCCGGGCCAGGCCCGCGTCGATGAGCTCCTGGCGGGTATAGCCCTTGGCGGTCATGGCGTCGGTGAGGTTCTGCCAGCCCTCCGGGGCGTAGCCCATGCCGAAGGGCTTGACCATGTTCTCAATGCCCCGCTTGCGGACGTAGGCCTGGGCGGGGGCGCCGGCGCTTTCCAGGAGCCGGGCGTAAAAAAACCGCGCCGCATCCCGGTTCAGCTCCAGCAGCCGGGAGCGCTTGCCCTGGTTGGGATCGGCGTCGTCCCGGGGCATCTCCATCCCCGCCCGCCGGGCCAGGAACTGGACCGCGTCCCGGAACGGGAGGTTCTCGATCTCCATGATGAAGTTGATGACGTTGCCGCCCTTGCCGCAGCCGAAGCAGTGAAAGATTTGCTTTTCGCTGTTGACGGAGAAGGAGGGCGTCTTTTCCCCGTGGAAGGGACACAGGCCGAACCGGTTGGCGCCGCTGCGCTTGGTCAGCGGCACATAGGAACTGACCACGTCCACGATGTCGTTGCGGCGGCTCAGCTCGTCGAGAAAGTCCTCGGATATAGGCACCGGTATCCCCCCTTCCGGTCTGTCCCGCTCCGCGCCGGCGGTCGGCGCGGCGGGCCGTCTATTTGATGCTCCAGCTCTTGGGAATGAAGAGCGATTCGAAGGTGTCGATGGCGAAGGAGTCGGTCATGCCG
Source organism: uncultured Oscillospiraceae bacterium (assembly GCA_947626495.1). Classification (GTDB taxonomy): domain Bacteria; phylum Bacillota; class Clostridia; order Oscillospirales; family Oscillospiraceae; genus CAJOIG01. Next base: position 15,082 of record CANQSJ010000037.1, read on the forward strand.
GACACATAGTCCGTCACCGCCGTGCCCACGCCCTCGGCCCCGGCGATGGCCTGATACTCCGGGGGCAGCCTGTCCGCGTGGCGCATGTAGTATTCCATGATGGGCGCCAGGATGCCCTTGACCTTGGATTCCTCCCCCTTGGCGGTGGGGTTGTGGTACACCGCCTCGTACATGAACGCCTCGAAGGCGGCGTAGGCCTCGCTCATGGCGGGGGACAGGCCGATGGTCCCCGCCCCGCTGGCGGCGATGGCGTCGGTGACCATGGCGTTGATCCGCTGGGAGTTGCGGGTGCCCACCCGGGCGCGGATGATCGCCGGCACGTCCTCCGGACGGACGATCCCCGCCCGCTGGGCGTCGTCCAGGTCGTGGTTGAGATAGGCGATGTGGTCGGCCAGGCGCACCACGTCCGCCTCCAGGGTGTCCTTGGGCTCGCCGGTGGTGTGGTTGAGGATGCCCATGCGGGTCTCCTGGCACAGATTCAGGCCCCGGCCGTCCTTCTCCAGCTTGTCCACCACCCGCAGACTCTGCTCGTAGTGCTGAAAGGACCCGGTGATCTCCCGCAGCGCCCGCTCCCCCGCGTGGCCGAAGGGGGTGTGGCCCAAATCGTGGCCCAGGCTGATGGCCTCGGTCAGATCCTCGTTCAGCCCCAGGGCCCGGGCGATGGTTCTCGCGATGCGGGCCACCTCCAGGGTATGGGTCAGGCGGGTGCGGTAGTGGTCCCCCTCCGGCCGGAGGAACACCTGGGTCTTGTGGCGCAGCCGGCGGAAGGCCTTGGAATGTGTCACCCGGTCCACGTCCCGCTGGAAACAGGTGCGCACGTCGTCCTCCGGCTCCGGCTGCGGCCGGCCCCGGCTGGCGGCGGACAGGGTCCCGTAGGGCCCGATGATGGCTTTTTCCTGCTCCTGGCGGATCTCCCGTATGGTGGACATGGCGCCCTCTCTTATGTAAAAAAAGGGTATCGCAGAGGTTTCTGCAATACCCTTATACGCCGCGCCGCGCCGTTTTTCCTTTTTTGCGGGGAGAAAATTTTATGAAAAATTTTCCTTTTGCGGAAAGCCTCCCCTGTGCAAGGGGAGGTGGGCGCCGCCTGCGGCGCTCGGAGGGGTTGTTACCGGTCTGGAGATATATCTCAGCTTGGTAACAATCCCTCCGTCTCGCTTCGCTCGACAGCTCCCTTTGCACAAGGGAGCCATAAGTGGTGTGCGCCGGTTCACCCCGTCACCGCCGCTTTGCCGCCGGTGACGTCGGCCAGACGGCGGGCGAAGGCCTCCGTCCGGTCCGCCGGCAGCTCCACGGTCAGCAGCGCCTTTTCCGGGTCGGACTCATAGTCGCTGGCCAGCAGCGCCCCCTCGTATTCCCGGACCAGCCGGTGGACCCTGTCCAGACTGTCCCAGGGGCAGGCGAGGCGCAGCGCGGCCTTCTCCGGGTCCGGCTCCGTGCCCGCGTCCGCCAGGGCCAGGGCCGCCGCCTTGGAATAGGCCCGCACCAGCCCGCCGCTGCCCAGCAGCGTGCCGCCGAAGTACCGG
>CANQSJ010000038.1 GCA_947626495.1 uncultured Oscillospiraceae bacterium
ATGACGGGGTTGGCGTTGACCAGCTCCTTGTAGGCCAGACCGGCGGCGGTCTTGAAGGCCATTTCGGAGGAGTCCACGGGGTGGAAGTCGCCGTCGTACAGCACGGCCTTCAGATACACCATGGGATAGCCTGCCAGAACGCCCTTCTGGCAGCACTCCCGCAGGCCCTTTTCCACGGCGGGGAAGAAGTTCTTGGGCACGCTGCCGCCGAAGACCTCCTCGGCGAAGATCATGTCCTCCTGCTCCTCCTGGGGCTCGAAGCGGATCTTCACGTCGGCGAACTGGCCGTGGCCGCCGGTCTGCTTCTTGTGGCGGCCGTGGGTGTCCAGCGTCTTGCGGATCTTCTCCCGGTAGGCCACCCGGGCGGGGCTCAGCTCCACCTCCACGCCGAACTTGCTCTTCAGCTTGGAGCACAGCACGTCGATGTGCATATCGCCGGCGCCGGCCACCACCTGCTGGTGGGTCTCGGCGTTGAGGGTGACGGTGAAGGCGGGGTCCTCCTCGGCCAGACGGGCCAGACCCTGGGCGACCTTGTCGTCCTGGCCCTTTACCTTGGGGGCGATGGCCATCTGGTAGCAGGGGATGTCGAAGCTGATGCCGGGCAGAGCCTCCACGGCGCCGGCGGCGCACAGAGTGTCGCCGGTCTTGGTGTCGCTCAGCTTCGAGACCGCGCCGATGTCGCCGCAGCTGATCTCGGTGACCTCGGTGTTCTTCTTGCCCTGCATGGTGTAGATGTGGCCCAGCTTCTCCTGGGCGCCGCTGCGGGCGTTGGTGAGGGTCATGTCGGCGGTGACCTTGCCGGAGACGACCTTGAACAGGGAGAACTTGCCGAACTGGTCGGAGATGGTCTTGTAGACGACGGCCTTGGCCGGGCCGTCGGGCTGGCAGGCCTTGCCGCCCTCGGCGGGGGTGGGGAAGATGTTCACCACGGCGTCCAGCAGCATCTGGGTGCCCATGCCGGTGGCGGCGCTGCCGCAGTACACCGGGCAGACGCTGCCCTCGGCCACGGCGGTGCTCAGAGCGCCGGAGATCTCCTCGGGGGACAGCTCCATGGTCTCGAAGTACTTCTCCATCAGCTCCTCGCTGGTCTCCGCCGCGGACTCGGCCAGCTCCGTGTACAGCTCGTCCAGCCGGCCGCTCATGGCGTCGGGCACGGGGATCTCCACCCGCTTCTTGCCGTCCATCTTATAGGCCTTGCGGGTGATCACGTCCACGATGCCCACGTACTTGTCGCCGTCCTTGATGGGGGCGGTCATGGCGCAGACGCTGTTGCCGAAGCGCTCCCGCAGGCTGTCGAAGGTCTTGTCAAAGTCGGCGTGCTCCTCGTCCAGCTTGGAGATGTAGATGGCCTTGGGCTTGCCGGCGTCCCGAAGATACTTCCAGCTCTTCTCCGCGCCCACGTTCACGCCTTCCTTGGCGGCCACGCAGATCACGCCGATGTCGGCCACGCGCAGAGCCTGATAGACCTCGCCCACGAAGTCGAAGAAGCCCGGGGTGTCGATGATGTTGATCTTGGTATTCTTCCAGACCGCGTTCATGGTGGCGGCGGAGATGCTGATCTGGCGGCGGACCTCCTCGGGGTCGTAGTCGGAGACGGTGTTGCCGTCGGTGACCTTGCCCAGACGGTCGGTGGCGCCCGCGGTGAAGAGGATGCTCTCGGCCAGGGAGGTCTTGCCGTTGCCGCCGTGGCCAAGCAGGCAGAGGTTGCGGATGTTCTTCAGTTCGTAGCTCATAGTGTTCTCCTTCACTTACTATTACTGGTCGATGTTACATCAGACGATTCTTCCAAATATCTATTATACACGATTGTAAAAATATTGGCAACATATACCGGGACAAAAATCTTCGCTCAACGGCTCTGTCCCACCGAGAAGATCACCACGGGCAGCGTCCACAGGACCATATAGCTGAGCACGTTGCCGGCGGTGGCGGTGTCGAAGGATCCCGCCCGGAACAGCAGGAACATGATCACCATGCCGATGACCGAGCCGGCCAGGGAGATGACCGTGGACACCCGGCAGGCGCCGAATAGCTTCCGGCCGGACTCGGCGGCGTCCACCAGCGGCCCCATGCCGGAGCGAGCCACCACCGCGGCGGGGGGCACGTCCGACCGGGCGGCGGCGGAGGCGATGCGGTACCGCTCCCGGAAGGTGGGGAAGTTGAAGTTGTCGGTGGGCACGCGGAACAGCTGCCGGATCATGAGGGGGGTGATGTTGAAGTCCCGGATGGCGAAGATGGGCCGGGTGCGGCCCTGCAGCAGGGTGACCAGGGCGTCCTGGACGCTGGTCACGGGGATGTACTCCAGGTTGAACACCCCCACCAGCTCCCCGCTGATGGCGGTGCAGACGGAGTTTTTCACCGTCATGCCCTGGGGCAGGCGGATGCCCATCAGATTCATGAACCCGGCGGAGCCCACCAGGATCTGGACCCCGTCCACCTGGGCGGACAGGCCGCCGCCCTCGTGGCAGCGGAAATCCTGGAGCTGGACCAGCTCGTAGCCCCGGCGGTTGATCAGCTCCATGAAGACCCCGGCGACGCCGCTGCCGGAGGCGGTGAGCAGACTGGCGGTGAAGGAGATCACCCGGTCCACCAGCGCGCCCTCCAGGATGTTGATGCCGCTGAGCTTCATGGTCCCGGGGGGAAACAGGTCGTTGTCGGTGATGACCACCCGGCGGGTCCGGCCGATGTCGGCGGCCCCGGCGTATCCGGCCACGGCCGCGCCGGAGGATTGGAGCTTCCGGGCCGTCATGGAATAGGGCAGGGGGAAGCTGATGAAGGAGCCGAAGGAGGCGCTGACGGACAGCAGCGCCGACAGGGTGTGCAGAAAATACCCGCCCCGTCCGTTGAAAGAGGAGACCGCCGCCAGCAGCAGCGACACAAGCACCAGCGCCGGCGCCGCCGTGGCGTAGACGGACTGACAGAAGCTGGGCTCCTCGCTGCGGCGGACGAGACCGGCGGCGTCCCGGCCCGTGCGGCACAGATACCGCCCGCCCCGTTCCGTGGACTGGGCCGTGACGGCAAAGGGCGTCTTGGAGATGGCCGCCACCCGCGTGGTGCGGGCCCGGGCGGTGCACTCCAGCTTTTCCCCCCAGAGAGCGGCGGTGAGAGAGAAGGCGCCCACCGCGCAGAAGGGCAGCTGGGTGCCGTAGCCCACCGCCACCATGGCGGCGTCCACGCAGTTCATCAGCGCGGCCAGAAATGCCAGCGCCTCGCCGCCCGGGCGCAGCTCGAACAGCTGCCGCGCGCCGGCGGCCAGGATGTCCAGCGACGCCATCATCACCGTGAGCAGCAGGATCAGCGACACCCCGGCCTGCACGGTCAGACTGGCGCCCAGCATGCCCATCATGGGCAGACGCAGGCTGATCCAGGCCAGCACCACGGACAAAAACACGCTCACCCGCAGCCGGAACCGCAGGGGCCGCAGCTGCTGGGCATAAAACTTGTTGGCTTTTTTGGCGCTCAGCTCCTCCGCCTCGCGGAATTGGAGGGGCTCCGGCCAATTGGCCGCCTCCGCCCGCTGCATCTGGCGGCGGTTGATCTTGGCGGCGGCCAGCCGCACCAGGGGCTTGAGGAACCGGTCTCCCGCGCCGTCGGCCTTCCGGGGCGCGGCGGGGGCCCGCCCTCCGGCGGAACGGCCGCCGTCCCGGCCGCGGGCCGGGGAGGGGGAGGGGCGGCGTCTGTCCTGCGTCTCCCGGAAGCGAATGGTGTCGCCGGACAGGTCCTCCGCCGACAGATCGTCCTCCGGCAGGGAGGTCTCCTCCGGCGGCAGGTCCTCGTCCCCGGCAGCCGCCCCGTCGGGCAGATCCAGGTCCAGGGTGATGATCCCGTCGGGGGAGATATGTACCCGGCTTTTCGGCTTCTCCGGGGCGGTGGTCTTTTTCTCCGCGGCCGCCTTTTTCAGATCGGGGGCCGGCCTCGTGGCGTCGGCGTCCCCGGCGCCGTCCAACCCGGAACCGTCCGGCTCCTCCTCCGCCGCGGGGGCGGGAGGGGTCTGGCGGATCATGGTCTCGCCCAACGCCTCCATGACGATCTGCCGGGAGCGCTGGGCGATGGCCTCGGCGGCCTTGGCCGGCGGGACCGGCTGGACGGGCTGGCTGTCCTCCGCGGCCTGGGCGGCCCGCTGGCGGTAGCTGTCCAGAAACGACTCCAGCGAATACTCCCCGAAATCCGGCAGCAGGTTTTCCAAATACCGATCACTCATGACGCTGTCTGACGATCTCGTACAGGAGCACCGCCGCCGCCGCGGAGGCGTTCAGGGAATTGACCTTCCCCATGAGGGGGATATCCATGACAAAATCGCAGGATTGCCGGACCAGCCGGCTCATTCCCGCGCCCTCGGACCCGATCACCAGACAGATGGGCCCGCGCATATCCGTTTTCCAAAGGGGGCTGCCGCCGCCGGCCTCGGCGCCGTAGATCCACAGACCCCGGTCCTTCATGGTCTGCAGGGCGGCGGCCAGATTGGGCACCCGGGCGATGAGGATGTGCTCCGCGGCCCCGGCGCTGGCCTTGTCCGCGGCGGCGGTGAGTCCGGCGCTGCGGTGCTTGCCGATGACCACGCCGTGGGCGCCGGCGCACTCGGCGCAGCGGATGACCGCGCCCAGGTTCCGGGGATCCTCCAGCCCGTCGCATACCACCACGAAGGGGGCCTGGCCCAGCGCGTCCGCCCGGTCCAGGATGTCCTCCAGCGTACAGTACTCCCTGGCGGCGGCCACGGCGATGACGCCCTGGTGGGCGCCGGTGGCGCTCATGGCGTCCAGCTTGCGCCGGTCGCACTCCGTCACCGGCACGCCGGCGGCTTTGGCGCTGGAGGCGATAAAGGCGAGCGCCCTGTCGGCGCTGCCCCGGACCAGGAAGACCTTGTCCAGGGGCCGGCCGGCCCGGATGGCCTCCGTGACCGCGTTTTTGCCCTCTATGATGTTTTCATCCGACATATTCATACAGATTGTACTATAACACAAGCGCCCTCAATTTGAAAGAGGGAAAATGCCGTTTGCCGAAAAATCCCGTCCGGGAGGGAAGAAAGGGCAAATTTGTGTGGACTTTGGAGGCAAAAAAGGGTATGATTGGAACGGGAGGCGAAGGGTATGCGGAAATTGGATCGGGCGGTGGAGCGGTTTTGCTGGAACCACCCCCGCTTCGGGATCCCCCGGCTGATGATGTACGTCGTGGGGGGAACGCTCCTGGTGTATCTGTTTGCCATGATGGATACCACGGGGAGGCTGCTGAGCCTGCTGCGCTTTGACCCGCAGCTGTTCTGCCGGGGCCAGGTATGGCGGATGGTGACATACGTGTTCATGCCCAACAACTCGGGCGTGCTGTGGCTGGCCATCTCCCTGTATTTTTACTACTTCATCGGCTCCAACCTGGAGAACGCCTGGGGCGCGGGCCGGTTCACCATCTACTACCTGAGCGGCATGGTGCTGACGGTGGCATATACGCTGGTGTTCTACTGGATCACGGGCATATCCGTGCCGGTGTCGTCTGCCTTCTATCTCAACATGTCCATGTTCTTCGCCTTCGCCACGCTCTGGCCGGACCAGAGGGTGCTGCTGTTCTTCTTCATCCCGGTGAAGATGAAGTGGCTGGCCTGGGCGGACGTGGCGCTGTTCGCGGTGGAGTTCATCCAGCAGCTGATGCTGGGCATCCGCTATGGGCAGGTGCTGCTGGCGTTGGGCCTGGCGCTGATCCCGGTGGTGGCGGTGGGCAACTATCTGCTGTTCTGCGGGCAGTGGCTCTTTGATTTTCTGCGCCCGTCCGGCGTGAAGAGCCGGGCGGCCCGGCGGGCCAAGACCATCCAGTTCCGCCAGGCGGCCAGGAAGGTCCAGACCCAGCAGCGGAACCAGGGCTATACCCGCCGGTGCGAGGTCTGCGGCCGCACGGATGTGGACAGCCCCCAGATGGATTTCCGCTACTGCAGCCGCTGCGCCGGGTTCCACTGCTTCTGCTCCGACCACATCAACAATCATATCCACTTTACCGAGTGAACCATCAAGCCGTCCGGCGCTGCGGGCGCCGGCGGGAGAAATGAAGGGATCGCATTGAGCGGGAAAAACAAAGGCGTCGCCTTTCAGGCGTTGGTGCTGTTGGCGCTGCTGGTCTGTCTGGGAGTGCTGATCGGCCGCGTCCGCTCCGCCCTCGGGGGAGAGGACGGGACGCTGCCCGCGGGGCTGTCCGGCGTGCAGGCGGAGAGCGGCGGGGACGGATACGGCCCGCTGGTCACCCCCACGCCCACCGACGAGCCCACGCCCACGCCTGTGCCCACGGCCTGGCCGGAATTCCAGCCGACCCGCATGGATACCAGCGACCAGATCCTGTCCACCGCCATCCGGGTGGGGGACACCGATGTGGACAGCTATCAGGCGGACGAGAGGCACATCATCGACTTCGGCGGACCGGAGGATTACGCCAAGCAGCCCGGCATCTTCACCTTCCGGGGCAACAACTTCCGCAACAGCTCCGCCTACGGCACCGCCCAGCTGAACGCCGGGGTGTTCGGGGATTACTGGACTGTGGCCATCGGCTCCATGGGGGGCTGGGGCGGCAGCGGCTGGACGGGACAAGCCCTGGCCATGCAGTGGCCCACGGAAGTGAAGCAGCACATGAACATGTACGACTGGGCCAAGAGCAAGGAGGATATGGTGGAGGTGATCTACGCCACCCTGGCCGGGCGGGTGTACTTCATCGACCTGGAGACAGGGGACCAGACTCGGGACTCCCTGTATCTGGGCTATCCCTTCAAGGGGGCCGGCTCCCTGGACCCCCGGGGCTATCCGCTGATGTATCTGGGCGGCGGCGTGGCCGGCGACGGCACGCCCCGGATCATGATCGTGAGCCTGCTGACGGGCGAGGTGCTGTTCACCGTGGGCGACAACGACTCCTTCGCGCCCCGCTCCTGGTCCGCCTGGGACAGCGCGCCGCTGGTGGACGCGGAGACCGACCAGCTCATCTACCCCGGGGAGAACGGGGTGCTGTACCTGATGGACCTGAACACCACCTACGACGAGGCGGGGGGCACCATCGACGTGGACCCGGACGTGACCCGCTTCACCTATACCTCTGTCACGGGCAAGAAATTCTATTACGGCATGGAGGACAGCGCCATCGCCTGGCGGGGGCATCTGTTCATCGCCGACAACGGCGCCAGCTATCTGTGCATCAATCTGAACACCCTGGAGATCGAGTGGCGCTTCGACTGCCTGGACGACACCAACTGCACCGGCGTGCTGGAGGTGGACGAGACGGGTCATCCTTATCTCTATATGAGCACCTCCTTCCACTTGGGCTGGCGTAGTAGCTATACCGCCGAGATCCCCGTCTGGAAGATCGACGCCGTCACGGGCCAGGAGGTCTGGCACCACAGCTATACCTGCTATTCGGTGGCGGATCTGTCCGGCGGCGTGCAGGGGTCCCTGTCCCTGGGCACGGGGCCGCTGGAGGGGATCCTGTACGTCTCTGTGGCCCGCTGCCCCGGCGGCTGGGACGGGATGCTGGTGGCCCTGGACACGGAGACGGGGGAAGAGGTATGGACCTACCACTCCGAGAGCTATTCCTGGTCCACGCCGGTGTGCTTCTATGACACCGACGGCAACGGCTATGTGCTGTACGCCACCGCCATCGACGGGGAGTTGATGCTGTTCAACGGCAAAAACGGCGACCTGCTGGACGAGTTTGAATTCGGCTGTACCGTGGAGGCCACGCCCATCGTCTGGAACAACACGGTGGTCCTGGGTACCCGGGGCCAGCAGATCTACGGCATCACATTGGGATAAGAATAAGACGAAAAAGCGATAAAAAAGACCGTTGGCTTTCACCGGGCAGCCGGTGTGTCAACGGTCTTTTTCTCGGCATTGCGCTTTGGCGGGCAGGGTAAAAATGGGAAGTCACCCTATGCTCATGGCATATACCTGACATGGATTCCCTTCATCCCACAATGAGGGAAACACCTCAAATTCCTTAAAACCAAGGGAAAGATAAAATTCGTTCGTTCCGTCATATTCTTTGTATCTGCCCATTTGGACTGTTTTGACCTGCAGAAAGGAATATCCCTGCTTCACTGCTTCTTCTCTGGCCCTTCTGAATAATTCCCGGCCGATGCCTTTCCGTTGAAACTCTTTCAAAACGCCCATAACGTACAATTCCACGGTGGCGCGGCCGGTTTCTTTCAAATAGAGAAAACCCACAGGACGATCACTTTCAAACGCACAAAAGAAAACCTTATGCTCGCTCTCCGCGATGTATGCCTCTCTTGCCTCTGGAATCCCAAACCAATCCGGAAGCGATTCAAGGATATGCCTTGTTATGATTTTCTTCTCCCTGTCGTCTGTAATCTGCCGTATCTGCATCGTATCTGCTTCTTTCTATAATTGCCGAACAGCCGCCATTGGACATGGAACACAAGTGTGAAAGGAGCTGTCACGCATCCGATATATTGAAGAAACGCTCCGGCGAGTTGTCCCCGACCGGAGCGTCTCTGTCTTTTTGGCGGTCACTCCACGCTGATCATGTAGTAGTACACCGGCTGGCCGCCCCGGATGAGGCTGGTCTCCGCCTCGGGCAGCTTTTCGCCCAGCTGGCCGGAGAACTTCTCCGCGTCCTCCTGGGCCACGTCCTGGCCGAAGTAGACGGTGACGAATTCCGGCGAGAGCGGCGCGATGGAGGGGACCAGCCCGTCCACCAGCGCCCCGGCGTCGGCAAAGGAGCCCACCAGCGCCCCGTCCATGAGGGCCAGGTACTCCCCGGCGTGGATGTCGTAGCCGTCGAACTGGGAGTCCCGGGCGGCGTAGGTGACCTGCAGGGTGTGGACCGTGCTCAGCGCGTCGTTGAAGTCCGCCTCCAGGTCCTGGGCGGACATGTCGGGGCTCAGGCGCATCATGGCGCTGATGCCCTGGCAGACGGTGCGGGAGGGGATGACGATCACCTTCTTCGAGGTGAGGGGGATGCACTGCTCGGCGGCCATGATGATGTTCTTGTTGTTGGGGAACACGAACACCGTCTCCGCCGGGGTCAGGTTCACCGCCCGCAGGATGTCCTCGGTGGCGGGGTTCATGGTCTGACCGCCGGAGACGATGCCGTCGGCGCCCAGCTGGCGGAACAGCTCCTCCAGCCCATCGCCGGCGCACACGCACACCGCGCCCACAGGCTTTTCCGCGGGCACCGGGTCCGGGATGGCGTGGGGGTCGGCCTGCTCGGCGGGCTGGGCGGTCTGGGCATCCTCCAGGGAGGTGTGCTGCTCGCGCATGTTCTCCACCTTCACGGTGATGAGCGCGCCGTAGGTCAGCGCCTGGGTCAGCACCTTGCCGGGGGCGTTGGTGTGTACGTGGACCTTGATGATGTCGTCGTCGTCCACCAGCACGATGCTGTCGCCCACGTTGCCCAGGTAGGCCCGCAGCAGATCCGCGCTCTTTTTGTTGGCCTTGCGGACGATGAACTCGGTGCAGTATGTATACTTGATCTCCTCGTCGGCGATGGCGGAAAAGTCCGCCTTTGCCTTGGACACGCCGCCGGCCTGGTTCACCGTCACCCGGCCCTCCAGGTAGCCCAGCATGGCGTCCAGCATCAGCACGTAGCCGTAGCCGCCGGCGTCCACCACCCCGGCCTTTTTCAGCACCGGGTTCTGGTTCACGGTCTCGGCCAGCGCCGCACGGGCGCTCTCCAGCGCGGCGGAGAGCATCTCCTCAAACCAAGGGGAGCGCTCGGACGCCTCCACGGCGCCGTCCGCCGCCAGGCGGCTGACGGTGAGGATGGTGCCCTCGGCGGGCTTCATCACGGCCTTGTAGGCCGCCTCCACACCGGCGGTCATGGCCTGGGCGAAGTCCTCCGCCGTGGCGGTCTCCAGCTTTTTCAGTCCCTTGGAAAGACCCCGGAACAGCAGGGAGAGGATGACGCCGGAGTTGCCCCGGGCGCCCCGCAGCAGGGCGGAGGCCACGCGGGTGGCGGTGTCGGTCACGTTGGCGGCGGTGTTCTGCCGCAGATCGGCGGCCGCGGAGCCCAGGGTCAGGCGCATGTTGGCGCCGGTATCCCCGTCGGGGACGGGGAACACGTTCAGCTCGTTGATGGCCTGCTCATTCTCTTCCAGGGCGTCATAAGCGCACAGGAGCATATCCCGCAGCGCGGCGCCGTCTATATACTCTCTCAAGTCAATACCCTCTATCCTGATCGATGTTAGTCCATATTCATGGAGTCGATGAACACGTTCACCTGACTCACAGGCACGCCGGTGGTGGCGGTGACTTTATAGCCGACCTCCGCGATGATGCTCTCGCTGAGGGCGGAGAGATTCACGCCGTGATCCACGACGATATGCAGATCCACGATGAGGGAGTTGTCCTCCTCAAAGCGCACGTTCACGCCCTTGGACATGGACTCCCGGCGGAGCAGCTGCCACACGCCGCTGTCGCGGCTGGCCATGCCCTTGACGCCGAAGCAGCTGGAGGCGGCGTCTCCCACGATGCACATGAAGACATCGTTGGTGATCTCGATGACGCCCTTTTCACTGGCTTTTCTGACCAATCCGATGACCCCCTTTTATCAGATGAGATTGGAAAAGAGATCGCATTTGCGCAAAATATTCAGCTTATACCATTATACCCTATACGGCAGAGAGAAACAAGCATAAAATTTCCGGCGCTATGTGTCAGAAAACGAGAGAAAAATGCTTTTCATACGCCTGTTGTTGTGCTATAATGCCCAATGACAAGGCTTGCGGTCTTGTCTGGTCGTATGTCTGATTAAATTTTACATAAGGAGATGCGCTATGTCCAAAGTATCGAGAACCAAAAAGACGATGGACGGCAACAACGCGGCTGCTCACGTATCCTACGCGTATACGGAAGTCGCCGCGATTTACCCCATCACACCGTCCAGCCCCATGGCCGACTTCGTCGACCAGTGGGCGGCAGCCGGACAGAAGAACGCGTTCGGCACCACGGTGAAAGTCCAGGAGATGCAGGCGGAGTCCGGCGCGGCCGGCGCCGTGCACGGCAGTCTGAACGCCGGCGCCCTGACCACCACCTACACCGCCAGCCAGGGCCTGCTGCTGATGATCCCCAACATGTACAAGATCGCCGGCGAGCTGCTGCCCTGCGTGTTCCACGTGTCCGCCCGTGCCGTGGCCAGCCACGCCCTGAGCATTTTCGGCGACCACTCCGACGTGTACGCCTGCCGGCAGACCGGCTTCGCCATGCTGGCGGAGACCAACCCCCAGGAGGTCATGGACCTGTCCCCGGTGGCGCACCTGGCCGCTCTGAAGGGCCGCGTGCCGTTCATCAACTTCTTCGACGGCTTCCGCACCTCCCATGAGCTGCAGAAGATCGAGGTCTGGGACTACAAGGATCTGGCCGATATGCTGGATATGGCCGACGTGGAGGCGTTCCGCGCCCGGGCTCTGAACCCGGAGCGGCCCGTGATGCGCGGCAGCCATGAGAACGGCGATATCTTCTTCCAGAACCGCGAGGCCTCCAACAAGTACTATGAGGCCGTTCCCGCCATCGTGGAGCAGATGATGGCCAAGGTCAACGACAAGCTGGGCACCGACTATCAGCTGTTCAACTACTACGGCGCTCCCGACGCCGACCGGGTCATCGTGGCCATGGGCTCCATCTGCGACGTGGCCGAGGAGGTCATCGACTACCTGACCGCCCAGGGCGAGAAGGTGGGTCTGGTGAAGGTCCGTCTGTTCCGGCCCTTTGCCGCCGACAAGCTGCTGGCCGCCATCCCCGCCACCGCCAAGAAGATCGCCGTCCTCGACCGGACCAAGGAGCCCGGCGCCCAGGGCGAGCCTCTCTATCTGGACGTGGTCACCGCGCTGGCCAACGCCGGCAAGTCCGATGTGAAGGTCATCGGCGGCCGCTACGGCCTGGGCAGCAAGGACACGCCTCCCGCCACCGTGCTGGCCGTGTATAAGGAGCTGAAGAAGGACGCTCCCAAGACCCAGTTCACCGTGGGCATCGACGACGACGTGACCCACATGTCCCTGCCGATGGAGGAGTCCCCCAACACCGCCGCGGAGGGCACCATCGAGTGCAAGTTCTGGGGTCTCGGCGGCGACGGTACCGTGGGCGCCAACAAGAACTCCATCAAGATCATCGGCGACTACACCGATAAATATGTCCAGGCCTACTTCCAGTATGACTCCAAGAAGACCGGCGGCGTGACCATCAGCCACCTGCGCTTCGGCGACAAGCCCATCAAGAGCCCGTACTACATCAACAAGGCGGACTTCGTGGCCTGCCACAACCCGTCCTATGTGGACAAGGGCTTCAAGATGGTCCAGGACGTGAAGCCCGGCGGCGTGTTCCTCATCAACTGCCAGTGGGATGAGAAGGAGCTGGCCGAGCACCTGGACGGCGCCGCCAAGCGCTACATCGCCAAGAACAACATCCAGCTGTACACCATCGACGCCATCGATCTGGCACTGCAGATCGGCATGGGCAAGCGCACCAACACCATCCTCCAGTCCGCCTTCTTCAAGCTGGCCAAGGTCATGCCCGAGGCGGAGGCCATCCAGCACATGAAGGAGGCCGCCACCAAGAGCTATCGCAAGAAGGGCCAGGACATCGTGGACATGAACCACAAGGCCATCGACATGGGCGCCGACAAGGCCGTGAAGATCAACGTGCCCGCCGAGTGGGCCAACGCCGCCGACAACGCCGCCGCTCCGGTGCATGCCGACCGTCCCGCGGTCATGAAGATGGTGGAGAACGTGCTCAATCCCGTGGGCAAGATGGACGGCGACAGCCTGCCCGTGTCCGCCTTCGTGGATTACGCCGACGGCACCTTCCAGCTGGGCGCTGCCGCCCATGAGAAGCGCGGCGTGGCCGTGACCGTCCCCCGCTGGGACGAGAGCAAGTGCATCCAGTGCAACCAGTGCGCGTTCGTCTGCCCCCATGCCACCATCCGTCCCTTTGCGCTGACGGAGGCCGAGGCCGCCGCTGCGCCCGCCGCCGCCAAGATCGTGGACTTCAAGGCCGGCAAGGGCAAGGGCGTTTACAAGTTCTCCATGGGCGTGAGCCCCCTGGACTGCATGGGCTGCGGCGTGTGCGTGGGCATCTGCCCCACCAAGGCCATCACCATGGTGCCCCGGGAGGAGGAAGCGCCCCAGGAGGCCGTGTGGGATTACATGGTCACCAAGGTGGAGCAGAAGGACGAGCTGTTCGGCCTGACCGTGAAGGACAGCCAGTTCCATCAGCCGCTGCTTGAGTTCTCCGGCTCCTGCGCCGGCTGCGCCGAGACCAGCTATGCCCGCCTGATCACCCAGGTCTGCGGCAGCCGCATGTACATCTCCAACGCCACCGGCTGCTCCTCCATCTGGGGCGGCCCGGCTGCCACCAGCCCCTACACCGTGGACAAGAACGGCCACGGTCCCGCCTGGGCCAACTCCCTGTTTGAGGACAACGCCGAGCACGGCTTCGGCCTGTATCTGGGCCAGAAGGCCATCCGCGAGCGGCTGAAGGCCGAGAGCGAGCAGCTCATCGCCGTTCCCTGGGCGCAGGCTTCGCTGAAGGAGGCCGCTCAGAAGTGGCTGGATACCTACGGCGACGGCAAGACCAACGAGGAGGCCGCCAATGCCTACGTGGCCGCCCTGGAGGCGAACATCGCCACCGTGAACGACCTGCTGGCCAGCGGCCGGCCCGAGCTCGTCAAGTACGGCGAGGAGCTGAAGGCCGCGGGCGCCAAGTACTGCGACTGCGATGCCTGCAAGCTGGCGGCCGACGTGCTCAAGCACAAGGAATACCTCTCCAAGAAGTCCGTGTGGATCTTCGGCGGCGACGGCTGGGCTTATGACATCGGCTTCGGCGGCCTGGATCACGTGCTGGCCCAGGGCGAGGACGTGAACGTGATGGTCTTCGACACCGAGGTCTACTCCAACACCGGCGGCCAGGCCTCCAAGGCCAGCCAGATCGGCCAGGTGGCGCAGTTCGCCGCGGCCGGCAAGTCTGTGGCCAAGAAGAGCCTTGCCCAGATCGCCATGACCTACGGCTACATCTATGTGGCCCAGATCGCCATGGGCGCCAACCCCGCCCAGGCCCTGAAGGCCATCACCGAGGCCGAGGCCTATCACGGCCCGTCCCTGATCATCGGCTACGCCCCCTGCGAGATGCACTCCATCAAGGGCGGCATGACCAACTGCCAGGCCGAGATGAAGAAGGCCGTGGACTGCGGCTACTGGAACCTGTTCCGGTACAACCCCGCCCTGGCTGCCGAGGGCAAGAACCCCTTCACCCTGGACTCCAAGGCTCCCACCACCTCTTACCGCGACTTCATCATGAACGAGGCCCGGTACTCCGCTCTGACCATCAACTTCCCCGAGCGTGCGGAGAAGCTGTTCACAGAGGCGGAGGAGAAGAGCAAGGAGCGTTACGCCAACCTGCAGGCGCAGGTGGAGCTGTACGCCCAGGAAGCCTCCCGGTAAGCCGTCCATCCCGTGTGACCCGCGCCCTCTGCCATCCGGCAGAGGGCGCTTTTTTCGGGAGAAAGCGGTTGACATCGGAGGAAAATCGTGTATAATAAAAAGGCTTGGCCCCAGGCCAGGCCAATTTCCTTGCCCCTGGGAACACATCAGGGGCCATTAGACCAGAAGGAGGTGCAAACATGGCGAAAACAAGCGAGAAATACGAAGTGATGTACATCATCAACCCCAACCTGGAGGAAGAAGAGCGTACAGCCATCGTAGAGAAGTTCAAGGCGCTTGTGGAGCAGCACGGCACAGTCGATGAGATGGAGGTCAAGGACAAGCAGAAGCTGGCTTATCCCATCAACTACATCGGCGAGGGCTACTACGTGCTGGTGAAGTTCACGAGCGACCCCGCCTTCCCGGCGGAGCTGGATCGTGTGCTGGGCATTACCGACGGCATTATGCGCAGCCTGATCACCCTGCGGGTGGACTGACGGAGGGCCGAAATGCTCAACCACATCGTTGTGATGGGCCGTCTGACCCGCGACCCCGAGCTGCGTTACACCCAGTCCCAGGTCCCGGTGGCGTCGTTCACCGTGGCGGTGGATCGGGACTTCAACTCCCGGGACACCGGCGAGCGGCAGACCGATTTCATCGACTGCGTGGCCTGGCGCAGCACGGCGGAATTTGTTTCGAAGTATTTCCAGAAGGGGAGCATGGCGGCTGTCTCCGGGCGGCTGCAGATCCGCGACTGGACCGATCGGGAGGGCGGCAAGCGCCGCTCCGCGGAGATCGTGGCGGACAATGTCTACTTCGGGGAGAGCAAGCGCTCCCGGGAGGACGGACAGCGCTCCGGCGGCCCCGCGTCCCGTCCCTCGCCCGCCGGATACAATGCCGGGTACAGCGATGCGCCCGCCGGCGGCAGCGCCTTTGCCGAGCTGGATGACGGCGACGGCGAATTACCGTTTTGATAAAGGAGGATAGACCATGCCTTACGATAAAGCTGCAACCCCCGACAACGCCAATCGGGCCAAGCCCCGCAAGCGTCGGAAAGTATGCCAGTTCTGCGTGGACAAGATGACCCACGTGGATTATAAGGACACCGCCCGTCTGCGCAAGTACCTGTCCGAGCGCGGCAAGATCCTGCCCCGCCGCACCACCGGCACCTGCGCCATGCATCAGCGCCAGCTGACCACGGCCATCAAGCAGGCCCGTCAGATCGCCCTGCTGCCCTACGTGGCCGACTGAGAAAAGGGAATAACGCATCGCAGCCGCTCCGGAAGGAGCGGCTGCTTTTTTGTCTTTCGACGGTTTTCAATGAAGCTCCGAGAGAAACAAAAACGCCGGAAAGCCTTGGTATTACTGGCTTTCCGACGTGGTGACCTGGCGGGGATTCGAACCCCGGACCCACTGCTTAAAAGGCAGTTGCTCTGCCTACTGAGCTACCAAGTCATAATGGCAGGGACGGCGGGATTCGAACCCACTATATCAGAGTCAAAGTCTGGTGTGTTACCCTTACACTACATCCCTATGGATGCCGCCATCCTGTATGAAAGGCAATAGGCTGACCGGCTGGACCGGGCAGCCTATTGAAATGGGGTGGGAGATGGGACTCGAACCCACGACACCCGGAACCACAATCCGGTACTCTAACCAACT
>CANQSJ010000039.1 GCA_947626495.1 uncultured Oscillospiraceae bacterium
TAGTCCTCCTCCCGGGTGGCCATGGCCCGGATGCCCTTGCCGCCCCGGTTCTGGGCCCGGTACTCGCTGGCGGGCAGGCGCTTGATGTAGCCGTTGTGGCTCATGGTGTAGACGCACTCCTCCTCCGGGATCAGGTCCTCGGCGTCGATCTCCCCCACCACGTCCTGGATCTCGGTGAGACGCTTGTCGCCGTACTTGTCCCGGATGGCGATGAGCTCGTCCTTCAGCACGCCCCGGAGCATCTCGTCGCTGGCGAGGAGCTTTTCGTAGTAGGCGATCTTCTCCTCCAGGTCCTTATACTCCGCCTCCAGCTTCTCCCGGTTCAGGCCCTGCAGGGCGATGAGCCGCATGTCACAGATGGCCTGGGCCTGTACGTCGTCCAGGCCGAAGCGCTCCATGAGCCGCTGCTTGGCGTTGTCGTAGCTGGAGCGGATGATGCGGATGACCTCGTCGATGTTGTCCTGGGCGATGAGAAGGCCCTCCAACAGGTGGGCCCGCTCCCGGGCCTTGCGCAGGTCGTACTCCGTCCGGCGGACGATGATCTGCTCCTGATAGGCGATGTACTCGTCCAGAATGTGGCGCAGGGAGAGGATCTTGGGCTGCTTCTGGTCGTCCACCAGGGCCAGCATGATGATGGAGAAGGTGGACTGGAGCGCCGTCTGGGCGAACAGGCGGTTGAGCACCACCTGGGGATTGGCGTCCCGCTTCAGCTCGATGACGATGCGCATGCCGTTGCGGTCCGTCTCGTCCCGCAGGTCGGAAATGCCTTCCTGGCGCTTTTCCTTCACCTGGTCGGAGATGGAGCGGATCAGCTGCTTTTTGTTCACCTGATAGGGCAGCTCCGTCACGATGATGCGGGTGCGGTGGTCCCGGCCGTATTCCTCAAACTCCGTCCGGGCCCGCAGGGTGATCTTCCCCCGGCCGGTGGCGTAGGCCTGGCGGATGCCCGCCCGGCCCATGATGATGCCCTTGGTGGGGAAGTCCGGGCCCTGGATGTGCTCCATCAGGTCGGCCAGGCCCGCGTCGGGATTGTCCAGCACGCAGACGGTGGCGTCGATGACCTCCGTCAGGTTGTGGGGCGGGATGCTGGTGGCCATGCCCACGGCGATGCCGCTGGAGCCGTTCACCAGCAGGTTGGGGAACCGGCTGGGCAGCACCCGGGGCTCTTTTCTCTCCTCGTCGAAGTTGGGGTTCCAGTCCACCGTCTCCTTGTCCAGGTCCCGGAGCATCTCGTTGCAGATCCGGGACATGCGGGCCTCGGTGTACCGGTAGGCCGCGGGCGGGTTGCCGTCCACGTCGCCGAAGTTGCCGTGGCCGTCCACCAGGGGATAGCGCAGGGAGAAATCCTGGGCCAGGCGGACCATGGCGTCGTAGACGCTGGCGTCGCCGTGGGGGTGATAGTGGCCCAGCACTTCGCCCACGCAGGTGGCGGATTTTTTGAAGGGCTTGTCGCTGGTCAGGCCCGTCTCATACATGGAGTAGAGGATGCGCCGGTGCACCGGCTTCAGACCGTCCCGCACGTCCGGCAGGGCCCGGCCCACGATGACGCTCATGGCGTATTCCCGGTAGCTCTGCTCCATCTCCCGGACCAGCTCGCTCTCCACGATATGCTGTTCGGGGAACGCGATGTCCTCCGGCTTATAGTCTCTGTTGTGTGCCATTTCCCGTCACCTCCTCAGTAGTCCAGATTGACGGCGTACCTGGCGTTTTCCTCGATCCACTGCTTGCGAGGCTCCACCTCTTCGCCCATGAGCACGGTGAAGATCTGATCCGCCGCCACGGCGTCCTCCAGGGTGATCCGCCGGAGGGTGCGCTTTTCCGGGTCCATGGTGGTCTCCCACAGCTCGTGGGGGTCCATCTCGCCCAGACCCTTGAACCGGTTGATGTCCACCTTCACGTTGGGGTTGCCCCCCCGCATCTCGGCGGAGATGGCGTCCCGTTCCGGCTCGGAGTAGGCTACCCGCTGCTGCTTGCCCCGGGTCAGCTTGAAAAGCGGCGGCACCGCGGAATAGACGTAGCCGTTCTCGATCAGCGGCCGCATATAGCGGAAGAAGAAGGTCAGCAGCAGCGTGCGGATGTGGGCGCCGTCCACGTCCGCATCGGCCATGATGATGATCTTGTGGTAGCGGAGTTTGTCCATGTTGAACTCCTGGCCGATGCCGGCGCCCAGGGCCACGATCAGCGGATAGAGCTTGTCGTTGCCGTAGATCTTGTCGGCCCGGGCCTTCTCCACGTTGAGCATCTTGCCCCACATGGCCAGGATGGCCTGGAAGCGGCTGTCCCGCCCCTGGATGGCGGAGCCGGCGGCGGAGTCGCCCTCCACGATGTACAGCTCGCACAGGGCCGGGTCCCGCTCGTTGCAGTCCTGGAGCTTGTCGGGCATCTGGCCGGACTCCAGGCCGGTCTTGCGCCGCACGCTCTCCCGGGCCTTCCGGGCGGCCTCCCGGGCCCGGGAGGCCGTCATGGCCTTGTCCACGATGGCCTTGCCCACGGCGGGGTTCTCCTCCAGGAATTGGTCCAGCCGGTCGCTGACCACGCTGTCCACCAGGGTGCGCATCTCGGAGTTGCCCAGCTTGGCCTTGGTCTGGCCCTCGAACTGGGGGTTGGTGAGCTTCACGGAGATGACCGCCGTCAGCCCCTCCCGCACGTCCTCGCCGGAGAGGGACTCGTCGTCCTTGAGCAGCTTGGCCTTGTGGCCGTAGGCGTTGAGCACCCGGGTCAGGGCTGTCTTGAAGCCGGTCTCGTGCATGCCGCCCTCGGGGGTGTGGATGTTGTTGGCGAAGGATACCAGCGTCTCGTTGTAGCTGTCGTTCCACTGCAGAGCCACCTCGGCGGTGGAGTCGGACCGGTCCCCCTGCATATAGATGACCTCGTTATGGACGGGGGTCTTGTTGCGGTTGATGAAGGAGACGAATTCCCGGATGCCGCCCTCGTAATACATCTCGTCGAAGGCCTCTTTCCCCGGGCGCTCGTCCTTGGTAGAGATGCGAAGCCCCGCATTGAGGAACGCCTGCTCCCGCATGCGCACGTGCAGGGTCTCATAGTCGTACACCGTGTCGTCGAACATCTCCGGGTCCGGGTGAAAGCGCACCACGGTGCCGGTGTGATCGGTGGTCCCGATGACGCGCATGTCCTCGGTCTTCTCCCCCCGGGAGAAGGCCATGTGATAGATCTGGCCGTTTTTGTGTACGTCCACCTCCAGCCAGTCCGATAGAGCGTTCACCACGCTGGCGCCCACGCCGTGCAGACCGCCGGAGACCTTGTACCCGCCGGCGCCGAACTTGCCGCCGGCGTGCAGCACGGTGTACACCACCTCCAGAGCGGGCTTTCCCGTCTGCTCCTGGATGTCCACGGGGATGCCCCGGCCGTTGTCGGTGACCTTGATCACATCGCCGGGCTCGATGACCACCTGGATGTGGTCGCAGTAGCCGGCCAGCGCCTCGTCGATGGCGTTGTCCACGATCTCATATACCAGATGGTGCAATCCGGAGGCCGAGGTGGAGCCGATGTACATGCCCGGCCGCATCCGCACGGCCTCCAGCCCCTCCAGCACCTGGATTTTTGATGCGTCGTATTCCTGGGTTACTTTTTCGTTCAGTTCTGCCATTATGTTCTCTCCTGATCGTCCAGCCGGCGGGCCAAAGTGGCCGATGCGGGCTGGGCCAAAATCACAGTTTCATCCGAACACAGCACGAAGGACCGGGGAAGGTCCTCCGCTGCGTTTCTCACCTTGCCGTCCCGTTCTGCCCGGGAGAGAAATTCCCGGGTAATCCAGGACCAGGACGTATTGTCCAGATCGAAGATCCCCACGATCCGCTCGTCCTCCAGAGCGGCCGCGCCGATATCCAAATAGACATTCCTCTTTCCGCTCATCGGATCCGCCCCTCCCGGACGGAGAAGACCCGTCCGCCGGTGCGGCGGCTGATGTTCTCGTCCTCGCAGCAGGTGATGAGGGTCTGTCCGCCGCCGATGCGGTTGAGGACGAATTCCTGCCGGGCGGCGTCCAGCTCCGAGAGCACGTCGTCCAGCAGCAGCACCGGGTATTCCCCGGTCTCCGCCTTGAAGATCTCCCGCTCCGCCAGCTTTACGCTCAGCGCCGCAGTCCGGGCCTGGCCCTGGGAGGCAAAGCTCCGGGCGGCCATGCCGTTGATGGAGATCTCCAGATCGTCCTTGTGGATCCCCGTCAGACAGCTGCCCGCCTCCAGCTCCGCCTGCCGGTGGGCCGCCTGATGGGCCGCCACCTGGGCGTATATCTCCTCCGCGGGGGCCTTCGTGTCCGTCACGGTGCTCACGGTGCTGTACCGCAGGGCCAGCTCCTCCTGCCCGCCGGAAAAATCCCGGTGGATAGGCGCGGCCGCGGCGGCCAGCCGCTCCGCAAAGGAGGCTCGGTAACGGATCATCCGGGCCGAACACCGGGCCAGACCGTCGGAGAAGTCGTCCAGCGTCGCCAGCAGAGCGGGCTTTTCCCGCCAGTCCTTCAGAATCCGGGTCTTGTTCTCATAGAGCTTGTTGTAATCCGCCAACAAGGAGGCGTATCCCGGCCGCAGCTGACAGATGGCGTTGTCCATGAGCCGGCGGCGGGCGGCGGCGCCCTCTTTGATGAGGTAGAGATCGTCCGGGGAGAAGAGCACCGCCGTCATCAGTCCCGCCAGGGAGGCGGAGGTCTTTTTCGCGCCATTGACCGTCACCTGGCGGCCCTGGCCCCGCCGGAACAGCAGCCGCACGGTCTGGCTCCGGCCGGCGGACTCCACGTCCGCCAGGATGCTGGCCCAGTCGCAGTCAAAGCCGATCAGCTCCCTGTCGAACCGGGTGCGGAAGCTGTGGGCCCCGGTGAGCAGATACACCGCCTCCAGAAGGTTCGTCTTTCCCTGGGCGTTGGGCCCGCAGATCACGTTCACCGCCGGCTCGAAGGAGACCGTCTCCTCGTCGTAGTTGCGGAAGCCGGACAGGGCGATACGCTCTATCCTCATGCGCCGGCCTTCAGACGCACGGGCAGGATCATGTAGGAGAAGCCATCGCTCCCGTCGGCGGGCTTGACCACGCAGGGGGAGGAGGCGTTGTTGAAGCACAGCTTCAGGGTATCGGCGGGGGCGGCCTTCAGCGCGTCCAGCAGGTATCGGTTGTTGAAGCCGATCTCCAGATCCGCGTCCTTTCCGCCCCGGACGGCGCACTGGTCGCGGCCCTGGCTGACGCCGGTGTTGCAGTAAATGCCGATGTTCCCCTCCTCCACGTGCAGCCGCAGGGGATTTTTCGTCCGCTCGTCGATGATGATGGACACCCGGCTCACCGCCTGGACAAGCTCATCTCGGTCCGCCTCCACCACCGTGGAGAACTCCGCGGGGATGGAGCGGTTGTAGTTGAGAAATTCCCCTTCCAGCCGCCGGGAGATCAACACCGTGTCTCCCACCTCGAAGGAGATGTGCTTCGCGCCCACGGTGACGGACACCTTTTCATCCGTGTCGCCGCAGAGCTTTTCCAGGTCGTTCAGCGTGTTGCCCGGCACGATGAAGGAGCAGTCCTCCACATCGCCGGCCTCCACCTTTTCCCGGCGCAGGGCCAGCCGGTAGCCATCCACGGCCACCACCGTGAGGGTGTCGCCCTTCACCTCGAAAAGCTCCCCCGTATAGACGGGGCGGCTCTCGTTGTCGCTGACGGCGAACACCGTCTGGCGGATCATCCGGCTGAGGATGTTCTGGGGCAGGCGGATGCTCCGCTCCCGGTCCACCGAGGGCAGCTCGGGATAGTCGCCGCTGTCGGAGGCGACGGTGGTGAAATTGGCGTCGCCGCACACGATGCGGGTGTTCTGCCCCTCCTCCACCGTGACCGTCACAATCCCGCCGGGCAGGCTGCGGACGATGTCGCTGAGGAACCGGGCGCCAAGCACCACGGAGCCGGGCTCCACCACGTCCGCGGGGATGCTGGTGTAAATGCCCTTTTTCAGGTCATAGCCCGTCACGCGCACGTCGGCGCCCGCCTGGATCAGCAGACCCTCCAGCGCGGGAATGGGACTTTTTGCCGCGGCGCAGCGGCCCGCCGTCAGGACAGCCGCCTGCAGCAGAGATCTCTCACAGGAAAATTTCATGTTTCTCCTCCATATAGACAGATAGATAGAATATATTTAGTCGTGGTAGTAGTAGGCCGTCGGAATGTTGAAAAGTGGGAAAAGGCCTTGAAAACAGCGGAAAACGGATGTGGAAAGTTTTGTGGATTATTGGAAAGGTTCTCCACAGACATTTTTTGGGAGATCCGCTGATTTTGGTTTTGAACAGAAAAAAACGGACATTGAACAGCGCGATGTGGAAAACTACTGGTTTCGGGCGTTCAAATTGGAGGTGATGTCCCGGATGGCGGCGGCGGTGTCCGGGTCGGACTTGATCAGATCCTCCACCTTTCGGATGGAGGAGAGGACCGTGGAGTGGTTGCGGTTTTCAAACTGCTCGCCGATGTCTACCAGGGACAGGTTGGTCAGACTGCGGGTGAGGTACATGGCCACCTGCCGGGCCATGGCGGTGTTTTTCGAGCGCCGCTGGCCCCGGATGTCCTCCTCGGAGATGCCGTAATAGCGGCTGGTCTCGGCGATGATGGCCTCCGGCGTGGGGATGAACACCCCGATGCGGATCACGTCCTTGATGGCCCGTTTCACGCTGGAAATGGTGATGGTGTCGTCCAGCATATCCCGGTAGGCGGTGAGCCGGTGGACCACACCCTCGATCTGGCGAATGTTGGCGGTGATGTTGGTCGCTATGTATTCCACGATCTCATCGGTGAGCATCAGCCCCACGCCCAGGGACTTGTTGCGGATGATGGCCATCCTGGTCTCCAGATCCGGCGGCTGGATGTCCGCCATGAGCCCGCCCTCGAAGCGGGTGCGCAGCCGGTCCTCCAGCTTGACCATGTCCAGGGGCGGCCGGTCGGAGGTGATCACGATCTGGTGGCCGGACTCGTAGATGTCGTTGAAGGTGTGGAAAAACTCCTCCTGGACCCCCAGCTTTCCGGCGATGAATTGGATGTCGTCCACCAGAAACAGCTCCACGTTCCGGTACCGCTTGCGGAATTCCTCCTGGGTGCCCTCCCGGATGGAGGCGACCATCTGGTTGGTGAACTCGTCTCCCTTCACATAGCCGATCTTCACGGAGGGATCCCGCTCCCGGATGGCCTGGCCGATGGCCAGCAGCAGATGGGTCTTTCCCAGACCGGAGTTGCCGTAGAGAAACAGGGGATTGTAGATCTTGCCCGGATTCTCCGACACGGCGATGGCGGCGGCGTGGGCGAATTTGTTGGACTGGCCCACGATGAACCGATCGAAGGTGTAGGCCGCGGCCTCGGGCAGATCGTCGTCCGGCGCCGGCTTCTGGTAATCCTCCATCTCCTCCGCCGTCAGCACCAGCAGATCGAAATCGCAGGAGAACAGATCGCTCATGGCCTTGCGGATGGTGTCGCCGAACCGCTGGAGGATGATGTTCCGCTTGAAGTCGGAGGTGGTCTGCAGCACGATGCGCCGGGTCTCCAGCTCCACGGGCCGGCAGTCGCTGAACCAGGTGTTGATCGCCGTGGGGGTCAGTTCCCCCTCCAGCCGCTCCATGACGCTCTGCCAGATATCCTGTAAGGAGTTCATATCCTTGTCCGCCTTTTTCGTTGATAAAAGATGGTTCTAATAATAATTAATATGTATCGTCTTATTATAACACTATTGTTGCCCGTATACAACCATAAAATACTTCTTGACGCCCCTGTTTTTCCAGGAAAAGCTTGCAAGCGGCGCCGGAGTGGATTAAAATGAGGCCATGAGGTATATATCGTGAGAGCTTTGACCCTTTCTATCTTGGAAAACAAGGCCGTCACCCCCCTCCCCGACAGCGTCGAGGGGGGTACTTTGCCTGCCCTGGTGTCCGGATTGGGGCCCATCCACCGGGCCCACCTGGCGGCGGCGCTGGCCATAAAATGCGGTCGGCCGCTGGTGGCGGTGACGCCGGACGACACCGCCGCCGAGACCCTGGCGGCGGATCTGCGGTCCTTTTTGGAGGGTCCCGTGATCGTCGTCCCCGGCCGGGATTTCACCTTCTATGACGCCGAGAGCGTCTCCCGCCAGACGGAGCAGCGCCGGCTGCGGGCCTTTGACGCTCTCCGGTCCGAACGGCCGCCGGCGGCGGTGATCACCGCCGCGGCCCTGCTGCAGCGGACCATGCCCCCGGCGGTGATGGAGCGGGCGGCCTTTACCCTGAAGCGGGGCGGGGAGACGGCCCCGGAGGATCTGGTGGACCGGCTGATCCGGTCCGGGTACCGCGCCGCCGACGCGGTGGAGGGCCCCGGCCAGTTCGCCCACCGGGGCGGCATCGTGGATCTGTGGTCCGCCGGGGAGGAGGCCCCCGTCCGGCTGGAATTCTGGGGCGACGAGATCGACGCCATCCACGCCTTCGACCCGTCCAGCCAGCGGCGGACGGAAAAGCGCGCCGCGGTGCGGGTGCTGCCGGCGGCGGAGACGCTGCCCTCCCTGATGGAGGGCGGGGCCCGGGCGCTGGCCCGGCAGCTGGACCAGCTGCGGGAGAGGCTGAACCGCGCCGCCGTCAAATTCGACGTGGAAAAGCTCCGCAAGACGCTGGCCGCAGACCGGGAGGCTTTGGAAGAGCGGGCGGAATTCGCCGCCGCGGACCGGTATATGGGGCTGATCTATCCCCAATTCGCCACGGCGCTGGACTATATCGCGCCGGACGCGCTGGTGGTGATGGACCAGCCGGGCAAGTGCGCCCAGCGGGCCCGGGATTTTCTCAAGCAGGCCGCCGAGGATGTGCGCCTGCTCATCGAGGGAGGCACGCTCCTGGGCCGGTCGGCGCAGTTTTATCTGAACTGGGAGCCGGCGGCGGAGCGCCTGGCGGACTGGCCGGTGGTGATGGCGGACGCCTTCACCGTGGGCCGCTATCCCCTGGAGCCCCGGTCCGCCATGAGCA
This sequence comes from uncultured Oscillospiraceae bacterium, assembly GCA_947626495.1. Taxonomy (GTDB): domain Bacteria; phylum Bacillota; class Clostridia; order Oscillospirales; family Oscillospiraceae; genus CAJOIG01. The sequence goes on from CANQSJ010000039.1 coordinate 8,946, forward strand.
TGCCGGCCAAGCAGCTGCCCTCTTACGCCGGCAGCGGCCAGCAGGCCGCCGAGGACGTGCGCCACTGGCAGGAGGAGGATTACCGCTGCGTGGTGCTGGCGGGGGACGAGCGCCGGGCCCGGGCCCTGGCGGAGATCCTGACGGAAAAGGGCATCCGGCGGGTGTGCGTGGATCTGCGGCTGGACCGGCTGCCGGAGCCCGGCGTGTGCGCGGTGACGGTGGGGAGCCTGTCCGTGGGGCTGGAGTACCCGGCCATCCGGCTGGCGGTGTTGGCGGACACCCAGATCGCCAAGGGCGGTCTGCGGCCGGCCCGGCGCAAGCGGGCTCTGCCCGCCGGGGCCCGGCTGGGCTCCTATGAGGACCTGTCCGTGGGGGATCTGGTGGTCCACGAGACCCACGGCATCGGCCGCTTCGCCGGCATCTTCAAAATGCCGGTGGACGGGGTGGAAAAGGACTATATCAAGATCTGCTACGCCGGGACGGACAGCCTGTATGTGCCCGCCACGGCGCTGGATCTGGTGACCAAATACATCGGCGCCGGAGAGGACGCCCCCGTGCGGCTGTCCAAGCTGGGGGGCAGCGACTGGAGCCGGGCCCGGAGCCGGGCCAAGGCCTCCGCCAAGGCCATGGCGGGGGAGCTGATCGGCCTCTATGCCGCCCGGCAGAAGAGCCCCGGCCACGCCTTCGCCCCGGACAGCACCTGGCAGCGGGAGTTCGAGGATTCCTTTGAGTATACTGAGACAGACGACCAGCTGCGGTGCGTGGAGGAGGTCAAGCGGGACATGGAAAAGCCGGTCCCCATGGACCGGCTGCTGTGCGGCGACGTGGGATACGGCAAGACGGAGGTGGCCCTGCGGGCGGTGATGAAGTGTGTGCTGGACGGCCTTCAGGCGGCCATCCTGGTGCCCACCACCGTGCTGGCCCAGCAGCATTACCAGACCGCCGTCAGCCGCTTTTTCGGCTTCCCCGTGAACATCGCCATCCTCTCCCGGTTCTCCACCGCCGCCCAGGCCCGCCGGACGCTGGCCGCCCTGGCGGACGGCAGCTGCGACATCGTCATCGGCACCCACCGGCTGCTGCAGAAGGACGTGACGTTCAAGCGGCTGGGTCTGCTGGTGGTGGACGAGGAGCAGCGCTTCGGCGTCAGCCACAAGGAACACATCAAGGAGCTGACAAAGCAGGTGGACGTGCTCACCCTGTCCGCCACCCCCATCCCCCGGACGCTGAATATGGCCCTGTCCGGCATCCGGGACATGTCCACCCTGGAGGAGCCGCCCCGGGATCGGCTGCCGGTGCAGACCTACGTGATGGAGCACGACTGGGGCGTGGTGGCCGACGCCATCCGCCGGGAGGTGGCCCGGGGCGGGCAGGTATACTACCTGCACAACCGCATCGACAACATCGAGCGCACCGCCGCCCGCATCCAGCAGCTGCTGCCGGAGGTGTCCGTGGACGTGGGCCACGGGCGGATGAACGAGACGGAGCTGGCCGCCGTGATGGAGAAGGTCACCCAGGGCCAGACCCAGGTGCTGGTGTGCACCACCATCATCGAGACGGGCATCGACATCCCCAACGTGAACACCCTCATCATCGAGGACGCGGATAAAATGGGCCTGGCCCAGCTGCACCAGATCCGGGGCCGGGTGGGCCGCAGCGCCCGCCGGGCCAGCGCCTATCTCACCTACCGCAAGGACAAGGTGCTCACGGAGATCGCGGAGAAGCGCCTGGAGGCCATCCGGGAGTTCGCCGAGTTCAACTCCGGCTTCCGCATCGCCATGCGGGACTTGGAGATCCGGGGCGCGGGCAATCTGCTGGGCGCGGAGCAGTCCGGCCACATGATCGACGTGGGCTATGATATGTACCTGAAGCTGCTGGAGGAGGCGGTGCTGGAGGAGAAGGGCGAGAGCCCGCCTGTGCGGGCGGAGTGCGCGGCGGATCTGGCGGTGAACGCCAACATCCCAGAGAGCTATGTGCGCAGCGCCGCCCAGCGGATGGACCTCTACCGGCGCATCGCCCTGATCCGCACCGAGGCGGAGGCGGACGACATCACCGACGAGATGTGCGACCGGTTCGGGGACCCGCCCGCCAGCGTCAACACCCTGATCCAAGTGGCCCTGCTCCGGGGGGAGGCCTCCGCCCAGGGCATCTCCGACATCTCCCAGAAGGGGGGCCTGGTCCGGTTCACCTTCGCCCGCTTCGATTTCGCCCGCATCAGCGCCCTGTACGCCCAGCCGGACTGGAAGGGCCGGGTGAAGGTGGAGGCCGGCGGCAAGCCCGCCGTGGGCCTGCGCCTGGCCTCCCGCCGGCGCATCCTGGAGGAGGCCCGCGCCTTCGTCCGGGACTACGCCGCCACAGGGGCAAAGGAGGAGAGCTGATAGGAATCAAGTGACCTTTGGGACCACGCTGCCGCCGTCACTCACCTATCCCGGCATCCGGCCGGCGCTGTTTCAAAAGGCGCAGGTCTGGCTCAATATGCAGACAGAAAAAGGCTGACGCCGCAGCGTCAGCCTTTTCTGTGTGTGGTCTGTTTATTCTTCCGCCGGGGGATGGTGACAAGCCACAGCAGGGTGAACCCGCCGTAGAGCAAGCAGTCGCTCAAAAGGGGGATATACCGGTCCGACCACAGCTTCAGCTGCCAGGGTGGCAGATCGAACAGAAAGCTGCACCCCAGCACCGCCCCCGCCTCCAGCCACAGCAGGAACCGCCCGTCCCGGAGACTGCCCAGGGCGGACCGCTCCGGGTCCGGCAGGGAGAACACCGGCCGCAGCGCCTCGTGGGCGCACCGCAGCAGCATGGTCACCAGCATGAAGTCCGCCCCCACCCAGATGGTGATGACCACCGCCTCGATCCGGGGCACCAGCGCCCACAGAGAGATGCCGCGGATCATGACGAAAAAGGGGTAGGTGAGGGTGCCGGCCAGCGCCGGGCCGAACACGCACACCACCGCCAGACAGACGGCCGCGCCCAGGGCCAGCAGCGGCAGTACCGTCCCAAGAGACCGCCACCGGCCCTTTGCCGGCTGGACGTAGCCCTCCAGAAAGGAGAAGCAGGCCGACACCGCGCACACGGAGGCGAAGGGCAGCGCGCCCGGCACCGCCGCCAGGGCGTCCTCCCGGCCGATGGGCCCCAGGAAGGCGGCGTCCATGTTGGGCAGGGACAGCCCCAGCGCCAGGATCAGCGCTCCCACCAGCACCGCCTGCATGATCACCGCCATCCGCGCCGCGGCCCGCATCGTGCCAAGACTCACCGCCAGGCACAGCCCCACCGTCACCAGCAGGAACAAATCCTGGCCGCTGCTGGGGTAGATGGTGGACACCAGCCGCTCCGCGCCGCTGCGCAGGATGAAGCCCCCGTAAAAGAGAAACCACCCCGCGAACAGGACCAGCACGATCCGGCCCGCCACGGGGCCCAGCCACCGCCGCAGCAGCCCGCCCATCCCCTCGCCCGGGCGCAGATGCCGCCGGAAGCCGGCCAGCAGCAGACTCAGCGCCCCCAGGGGGATCAGCGCCGGCAGCGCCCCCATCCAGGCGGTCCGCCCGGCAAGATCCACCGCCGCCTGGGGCAGCAGCCGCAGCAGCGGGCTCAGCAGCGACACCAGAATCGCCGCGGAAAACTGTTTTCTTGTGATGCGCTTTTCGTCCATATACGGCCTCTTATTCCGCCAGATCGTAGCTGCGCTCCACCCGGCCGTCCACCGTGACGGTCACGGAGAGGGTGGGAAAGATCTCCCGCCATGCGCCGCCCCAGGCGGCCATATCCCCGGCGTCGGAGAGAACCGCCCGCCGCAGACCCAGACAGTCGCAGCCCGCCCGCTGGGCCTCGGCCACCGCCCCGGCGATCCAGGCCCCCGTCGTCTCCGCCAGCGCCTGGTCCAGCGCCTCCCCGGCGGGCGCCTGTCCCGGCGCCGTCTCCAGCACCCCGGCCCGCACCTTGCAGCGCAGATGCACGCCCACCGGCGCCCCGTCCGGGCCGAACTGTCCCTCTATCCGCGCGGAGCAGTCCAGAATCTCCAGCGTGTCGCCGGAGACGGTGATCAGCAGCCCCGTGGGGTTGCCCACGATCATCTCCGCGGCCAGGGACTGCTCCGGGTCCAGAAAGCCCACCAGCCCGTCCCGGTCCAGCATGGCGTAGCCGGAGGGGACCACCGCGTCGGTCTGGGACTGGTCGGTGAACACCTTCCCGTCGGTGGGGACGGTCTCCACCGCCAGACACAGCGCCCCGTCTCCCTCCGCCAGCGCCGCGGCCGCCTGCCGGAGGCTGTATATGGTCCAGCCCATGGACCGGGCCTGCCGGTCCATGGAGGCCAGCCGCTGGGTGATATCCGTGGCCTGGCCGGAGGTGTCCACCACCGCGTCCCGGGCCAGCCCCCGGACCACCAGCATGTCCGTGTCCATCCGCAGGGTGGGGCTCCGGTCCACCCAGGCGATCACGTTTGCCAGCTCCCGCCGGGCCGCCTCCTCCCCCAGCAGCAGGTACTGTACGTGGGCGTAGAACAGCTGGTTCTCCGGCGAGTAATTCTGCAGCCGGGCGATGGCGTCCTCGATGCCCGTGGCCGGGGTGGACATGACCAGGGCGGGGGCGTCCTCCGGTCCCAGCCCGGAGGATACGCTCATCTCGATCCCGTTTTCCCAGCTGTCCAGGCCCATGGTCTGGATGAGAAGCAGCCGCTCCACGTCGTGCCGGTCCGCTGCCAGCGAGAAGCTGCAGCCGCCCAGCAGGGGCAGCAGGCATACATATAATATTACTAGGGCGCGCCTCATTTTTGCTTCCTCACGTCCCCGCCGTTGAAGGAGGGGTCCCGGTACAGATCCCGCCAGAGCGGCCGGCGGGTGAAGACGCCGCCGGTGTCCCCCGGCCGGCCGCCGGTCAGGGGGCTCATATAGGCCCGGCCGAAGCTCTCCAGGGAGCAGAGGTGCCACACCAGGGCTGCAGCGCCCATGATGATGCCAAACATGCCCGCGAAGGTGGCGGCCAGCACCAGGGCGAACCGGAAGATCCGCAGCGCCGCGCCCATGTCCTGGCTGGGCATGGTGTAGCCGGCGATGCCCGCCAGGGCCACCACGATCACGGCGATGGGGCTGACCACCTTGGCCTCCACCGCCGATTGGCCCACGATCAGCGCGCCGATGATGCTCACCGTCTGGCCCACCGGGTTGGGAAGCCGCAGCCCCGCCTCCTGCAGCAGCTCAAAGGCCACCAGCAGCCCCAGGATCTCCACCGCCGTGGAGAAGGGCACCGACTGCTTGGACTTGATGACGCTCAGCAGCAGCGTGGTGGGCAGCATCTCCGGGTGATAGGTGGCCACCGCCACATAAAACGCCGGCAGCAGCAGGGTCAGGATCAGGCTCATCCACCGCAGAAAGCGCACCGCCGACGCGGCCAGAAAGTGCTGGGAGTCGTCCTCGGTGGTCTTGAGAAATTCCGGGAAGAAGGCCGGGGCCGCGAAGGCCACCGGGATGCCGTCCACAAGCACCGCCGCCCGCCCCTGCAGCAGCAGCGCCGCCAGCCGGTCCGGCCGCTCGGTGTGGATCAATTGGGGAAAGGGGGAGCGGGGCGCGTCCACCAGACCGCTGTCCAGCACGTTGGGCATCACCGCCCCGTCCACGTCCAGCGCCTTCAGCCGGGCCATCATCTCCCGGGGCAGCGCCGGATCCGCCACCCCCTCCAGCCACATCACCGCCGCCAGGGAGCGGCTCTTGCGGCCCACGGTGGTCTGGGCCAGCTTCAGCTTGGGGGTGTGCAGCCGGGAGCGGACCAGGGCCGTATTCACCCGCAGCACCTCCACGAAGGCGTCCTTGCCCCCCTTGACGGATTTCTCCACCGTGGGCTCCTGCACGGAGCGGTGCTGACTGGTCTTGACCTGAAAGACGTAGGCCGCGCCGGAAAATACCAGCGCGCAGTGGCCGTAGGCGATGGCGTCCGCCAGCTCGTCCATGGCCTCCGCCCGCTTCATGGAGGGGCCGTATACGCCCCCCTCCTCCAGCAGGGCCATCACCTCCTCCGCCCGTACGGCGGCGCCGAACCGGGCCGGATCGGACAGCGGCTTGAGGACCTGCTCGGCGGCGTCCGCGCCGGACACCACCCCGTCCAGCCAGCAGGCGTATACCACCGGCCCTGTCTCCCCCGCGCGGACACGCCGGCTCTCGTAGTCCTGGCAGCCCGCGAAGATCTTTTCCGTGTTCTCCGGGCTGATAGGACAGGGATAGATCGGGTCGGCCGCGGGGTGAAAGTCTACATCTTGTGGATACTTTTTCGTTCGTTTCAACATACAGTTAGTCTTTCCAAAGGGGAAAATTTTCATGTAAAAAATTTTCAAAAACCCGAAAAAAAGTGTTGACAACGGCATTTCCAAATGGTATATTAGCAAAGCGCCTCGCGGGGAGGCTCCTGCGCGGTGCGGTGTACCTTGTAAATTAAACAATGCAAACAAGCTTATGCAAATAAGCACCAGAAGAGGGTTCTTTAAGGAGACCAGAAATGGTCTCTATGAATTTCTTTGAGAGCTAGTAATAGCGATCGATGAACGATTTGAGCCGGGCCGGAAGGCTTGGTTTAGATACGATTATTGAGAGTTTGATCCTGGCTCAGGACGAACGCTGGCGGCGTGCCTAACACATGCAAGTCGAACGAAGCTGCGTGAATAGAGGCTTCGGCCAATTGAAACGTAGACTTAGTGGCGGACGGGTGAGTAATGCGTGAGCAACCTGCCCTTCAGAGGGGGACAACAGCTGGAAACGGCTGCTAATACCGCATGATGTACTTGGGAGGCATCTCTTGGGTACCAAAGATTTATCGCTGAAGGATGGGCTCACGTCTGATTAGCTAGTTGGTGAGGTAACGGCTCACCAAG
>CANQSJ010000040.1 GCA_947626495.1 uncultured Oscillospiraceae bacterium
ATCGGCGAGCTGGAGCTGGACGAGTCCCTCACCAGCCGGGACACCATCAACGCCAAGATGCAGCAGATCCTGGACGAGGCCACCGACTCCTGGGGCATCAAGGTCAACCGGGTGGAGCTGAAGAACATCACCCCGCCCAAGGAGATCCAGAACGCCATGGAGAAGCAGATGAAGGCCGAGCGGGAGCGGCGCGAGTCCATCCTGAAGGCCGAGGGCGAGAAGCGGGCCGCCATTCTGGAGGCGGAGGGCGAGAAGGAATCCGCCGTGCTCCGGGCCGAGGCCAAGAAGGAGGCCGCCATCCTGGAGGCCCAGGGCAAGGCCCAGGCCATCCTCGCCGTGAACGAGGCCACCGCCGAGGGTCTGCGGCTGCTCAACGCCGCCGCTCCCACGGAGCCCATCGTCCAGCTGAAGGCCCTGGAGGCCTTCGCCGCCGCGGCCGACGGCCAGGCCACCAAGATCATCATCCCCTCCGAGATTCAGGGGCTTGCGGGGCTGGCCACCGCCTTCAAGGAGGTCATCCGGGACGAGCCGAAAAAGTCCTGACGTCAATGGAAAAACAGCAGAAGCGGATGGCGCGAGCCATCCGCTTCGTTTGTTCTCTTGTATCCGTCACGTCCCGCTCAGCTTTTTCTCCATATCCCGCAGAGCCTTGCGCAGAAAGACAGTGCTGGCGGCCAGGCTCATCAGCTCCGCGATGGGGAAGCTCCACCAGACGTTGTCCACGTTCCCGGTGAGGGACAGCAGCCACGCGGCGGGGATCAGGGCCACCACCTGCCGCAGCACAGACACGAAAAAGGAATACATGCTCTTGTCCAAAGCCTGGCAGGCGGAGCCCGCCACGATGCAGAAGCCCGCCAGCAGGAAGCTGAGGCTGATGCGCCGCAGGGCGGGTATGCCGATGGCCAGCATGGTCTCCGAGGGGTTGAAGATGCCCAGCAGCACCTGGGGGAACACCTGGAAGCAGAACACCCCCAGCAGCATGGAGCAGGTGGCGAAGATCACCCCGTAGCGGATGGTGCGGTAGATCCGCTCCTTCTTCCGGGCGCCGTAGTTGTAGCCGATCACGGGGATGATGCCGTTGTTCAGGCCGAACACCGGCATGAAGAAAAAGCTCTGGATCTTGAAGTACGCCCCGTATACCGCCACGGCCGTGGAGGTGAAGGCCCCCAGGATGATGTTCATCAGATAGTTGGTCACCGAGCCGATGGCCACCATCAGGATGGAGGGGAAGCCGATGCGATAGATGTCCCGGACGATGGACCAGGGCAGGCGCACGTCCTTCCAGCGCAGGGGCAGCTCCCGGTTCTTCCGGAAATGGAAGGTGAAGCCTACAGCGGTGCCCATTGCCTGGCCGATCACCGTGGCGATGGCGGCGCCGGCGGTGCCCATGGCGGGCAGGCCGCACCAGCCGTAGATGAAGAAGGGGTCCAGGATGATGTTGGTCACCGCGCCGATCATCTGGGTCCACATGGACAGCTTCGTCTGCCCGGTAGACTGCAGCAGCCGCTCCACGCAGATCTCCAAATACACGAACATGGAGCCGATGGTGACAATGCGCAGATAGGAGTCGGTGTAGGCCCGGATGCTCTCCACCTGGGTCTGGGAGCGGATAAAGGCGTCCGCCGCGAAAATGCCGAACAGGGCCATCACCGCCCAGCAGCAGAAGCTCAGGGCCACCGCCGTGCCTGCCACGCGGCCGGCCTGTCGCTGATCCCGGCTGCCCAGGGCCCGGCTGACCAGGGTGGACACGCCCACCCCCGTGCCGGTGCCCAGGCCGATCATGATGTTCTGGGCAGGGAATGCCAGGCTCAGGGCGGACAGACAGTCCTCCGACACCTGGGAGACATACACGCTGTCCACGATGTTGTACAGCGCCTGCACCAGCATGGACAGCATCATGGGCACCGCCAGGCTCAGCAGCAGCTTGCCCTCCGGCATCTCGCCCATACGGCTGGAATCGAGTCTGTTTTGTGTTTGCGCCATGGGATATGCTCCTTGATTCTATACTTTTCGTCTCTATTATGAAGGAATAAAAATTTGTATACAAGGGACAAAATAGCCAAACCGTGTCCCCCATACGGGGACACGGTTTGGCACCGGCCGACAGTGTGCGGCCCCTCGCTCCCGACCTCAGGCGGCGGGCTCGTAGGTGAATTCCATGTAGTTGCCGGCTCCGTCGTCGATGCGGGTGAGGCAGCCGTTGTCGTCATAAGTCAGCTCCGCGTCGTCGACGGTATACAGGCCGTTGTTGTTCGCATCAATGATCGGATGCCCGGCGTTGTCCAGAAGGGAGATGTTCACAGTGTCCCCCCACCCCTGAACCAGCAGCAGCGGCAGATGGTAGGCGAAAGAGGTATAGCCGTTGTCGTCGGAGGTGATCACGGTCTTCTCCGTCAGAATGTTGCCGGCGTCATCGTAGGTGTACTCCGTCTCATATACGGTGGTGAAGCTGCCGCCGTACGGATCCGTCTGGGTCCTCTCTTCCCGGACTATGTTCCCGTGGTCGTCGTACTCGAGGGCATACGCCGTCTCGAAGGAGTGCTCGTTCCCCTCCGTGTCCGTGGAGGTGTAGGTCTCCCCGGTCCGCTTGCCGTTCTCATCGTACTCGTACTCGTAGACAGCGGTGGAGGAGGTGCCGTCCTCATAGGCGTAGTCCATGTCGGAGCGGATCAAATTGCCCGCCTCGTCGTAGGTGTAGACGACGGTGCACGTGCCGGGTACCGGCTGATCATTTATGTAGAACGTGGTGCTCCAGACCTCCTTCACCAGCACTCCGTCCTCATAGACCAGCTCCGTCTCCATATCGGTGCTGACGGTGCCGTCCTCGGCGGTGTGAGTGTAGAGGGAGTGGATCGTATGCCCGTCCTCGTCGTAGGCGTACTCGCTGTGGCTGCCGTCGCTGTCGTCCATCGCGGTCATACGCCCGGCGTCGTCGTAGGTGATGGTCGCGGTATACACCCCGTCGTCGCCCAGCATCGTCCGCTGAAAGGCGGAGGGGAGATATCCGCCCTCGTCGTAGGAGAAGGCGTAGTCATACTGCGCCCACATCTCGTCGGCATAGCGCAGACTGACGCCGGTCAGCCGGCATTCCGGCGCGGGGGTGGGCGCGGGCTCCTCCGGGGCCTCCTCCCCGCTCTCCTCCGCCGGCTCAGCTGCCGCCGCCGACAGGGGCATGAGCAAAACGGGATCTTCCGCCGGATCGGGCTCTGTCTGGGCGGACGCGCCGCCGCAGGCGGCCAGGGTGAGCAGCATAGCCGCTGCCAGGATCAGTGTCAGTGCTCGTTTCATTTTTCGGTTCCTCCTCTTCGTTTTTCCCTCGGTCGCCCTTCATTATAAATGATCCGCCCTCCCGGCGCAAGTGCTTTTCCCGCAGGCCATATTATATTGCCCGGACAGGGACCCTGTCCGGGCATACGAGATCCGGGCCGGCTCTATTCCTCCTCCAGCTCCAGGATGTCGCCGGGCGTACAGTCCAATGCCTCGCAGATGGCCGCCAGGGTGGAGAAGCGCACCGCCGTGACCCGGTTGTTCTTGATCTTGGACAGGTTCACGTTGGAGATGCCCACCCGCTCGGCCAGCTCGTTCAGGCTCATCTTTCGCTCCACCATCATCCGGTCCATCCGCAGCACAATCTTTTTTCCCATTTACAGCAGCCCCTCCACGTCGTTCTCCAGCTTCACGCCGTAGGCAAATATCTGGCTCAGCGCCAGCACGATCACCCCCGTGATGATGCTGGTCATATCCACCGTGACGGAGAGCTCCGGCCAGTTTATCACAAAGTTCACCAGGCTCACCGCCAGCGTCACCAGCGGCGCGGCGATGAACAGCCAGCCAATCTGCTTGACCTTGTCCACCACCGGCTTTTGGAAGGGCGTGGAGGCCCAGCTCAGCTTGATGATCTGCCATATCCGCCGGAACACCAGCGCCGTCAGCACCAGCTCTATGACCGCTGCCCCGATATACAGCATGTATGACCCCATCACCAGTTCCCCGTCCGGACCCGTGATGACCATTCTGCCCAGCCCGCCCGGCACCATCGGCACCGCTATTCTTGCGTCCGCCGCGCCTGTGCCCGTCATCACGCTAATCGCCTCCGGGTCGATGAGACCCGCCAAAAAGCCAAGGGCCATCACAGCCGCCGAGAGCCACATAAGCGCCTCCGCGATGCGGGCCAGCACATACCCAGCCTTTGCCTTTCCCTTCATATCCCTATCCTCCATAAAACGTAGTTCGGTCCGGTCCGATGGATACAGCATAGCACGGTATTTTATGTTTGTCAACAAGTTTTTAATGTTTTACATAAAAAATTATTCGTCTCGCATAAAAACATCCCGGACAGCGTTGCTGTCCGGGACAATGCTTTTAAGGAATGTCCTCCGGGGCCGGCGGCGCCTCCGGCTCCTGGGTGGGCTCCGCCGTGGGTTCGGCGGTGGGCTCCGCCGTGGCCGGCGGCTGGGTGGGCGGGGGATCCGTAGGCGGCGCCGCGGCCTTCATCTGGAACACGGCATAGATGGTGTGGTTGCTCCGCACGTCGGAGAAGGTGTAGGAGCTCTGCACCGACACCGGGGAGCCGTCGATGAGCAGCTGGCCCAGTTCATAGCCCTCGTCGGGATTGATGGCGAAGGTGACGGACCCGCCCTCCTCCACATCCACGGTGCCGTTGGGGCTGACGCTGCCGCCGCTGCCGGCGGTGACAGTGACGGTATAGGTCACCCGCGGGGTGGGCGACGGCGTGGGTACCGGGGTAGGGCTGGGGGACGGCGCCGGGGTGTTGGGCCGGAGAAGTCCGGCCAGATAGTCCGTGGAGGAGGGCTCCGGCGAGGCGGAGGGATCCTCCGTGCCGCCGCCGGCAAACATGCTCACCGCCAGCACGGCCGCCAGGATCACCGCCACGGACAGCATCAGCGCCACCAGCCACTTCAGGGCCTTCCCTCCGCCCCGGCGGGGCGGCTCTTGGCCGCCGTATTCCGTCTGAGGGGTCACATACACCCGGGGGGCGGGATCCGCCACCACCACCTTGGGCCGGGGGGGCGGCTCCTGGCGGTATACGGGCCGGGCGGGCGTCTCCTCCCGATAGGCAGGCTCCTCCCGGGCGGGACGGCGGGGCTTCGTCACGCCGCCGGACAGGGAGAACCGCTGGGTGGGCAGGACATCGTCCTCGTCCTCCTCATCCTCCTCCGGCTCGGACCCGGGCGCCTCATGGCGGCCCCGCTCGCCGGACGCGGCCCGGCGGGGCACATAGTCCGGGGGATACTCCCCGTAGGCGTCCTTGTCCAGCAGATCCTTCCCGTCCAGAGCGTCGGTGATCTTGTCCTCCAGACTGTCGCCGCCCAAAAAGGCAGCAAAATCAAACCGGTCGTCCCGGCGGGACGGTTCCTTTGTCCAGCTGGGGCCCTCCTCTTCGGGCAGGTCCCTGTCATCGCGCGCAAAACTCATTTTGTCCTACCTTTGGAGCGTTGGATGTGTTACAATAGGGGCAAGAAAAGCATTGGAGGTCCATCATGGGAAAGACCGCCCTGGTCACCGGCTCCTCCCGGGGCATCGGCGCCGCCGCCGCGCGGCGGCTGGCCGCGGAGGGATGGGACGTGACCGTCCATTACAACGAATCGGAGCAGGCCGCTCTGGCCCTCGCCGGAGAGCTGGGCGCGCCGGCCGTGAAGGCGGACGTGCGGGACCCGGCGCAGGTGCGGCGTCTCTTTCAGACCGTGGGGCCGCTGGATCTGCTGGTCTGCAACGCCGGCGTGGCCCAGTACGGCCTTCTCACCGACACGGACGAGGCCCTCTGGCGGGACGTGCTGGCGGTGAATACCGACGGCGTCATCCGCTGCTGCCGGGCCGCCATCCCGGCCATGGTCCGCCGCAAGGCGGGGAGCATCCTTTTGGTCTCCTCCGTCTGGGGGGTGTACGGCGCCAGCTGCGAGGCGGTCTACTCCGCCTCCAAGGCGGCGCTGATCGGCCTCACGAAGGCCCTGGCCAAGGAGCTGGGCCCCTCCGGCATCCGGGTCAACTGCGTCTGCCCCGGCGTCATCGACACCGATATGCTGGCCCAATTCGACCAGGCCGACCGCCGCGCTCTGGCGGAGGACACGCCTCTGGGCCGCATCGGCCGGCCGGAGGACGTGGCGGCGCTGATCGCCTTTCTGGCCTCCGAGGACGCCTCGTTCCTCACCGGCCAGATCATCGGCTGCGACGGCGGCTTCGGCCTGTAATCGCTCCCGCCCCCGCGGGCGGGAAAACCGGCCCAGGGGATCCGCCCCGGATGGCGGGGCATGGTATTGGCGTCAGACCATTCCCGGCACGAACAGCGCCAGCATGAAATAGGCCGCGGGGATGGAGAACAGCATGCTGTCCATCTTGTCCATGATGCCCCCGTGCTCCGGCATCAGGTGGCCGTAATCCTTCACGCCCGCCGCCCGCTTCATCAGCGACGCGGCCAGGTCGCCCACCTGCCCGAAGCAGCTGGCCACGAAGGTCACGCACACGCACACGCCGAACCGCCAGCCCAAAATCCAGGCGATGAGCGCCCCCGCCACAGCGGCGGACAGGCCGCCTATCACGGCGCCCTCCCAGGTCTTGTGGGGGCTCACCACCGGGGCCATCTTGTGGTTGCCCAGGTATTTCCCGCCGATGAGGGCCATGCAGTCGCAGGCCCAGGTGCCCAGCACGCCCAGGGTCAGGGTCATCAGCCACATATCCGACGCGGCGATGTACAGGATCACCCCGTACAGCCCGAAGGGCCATGCCATAGCGAAGAGATTCGCCTCGGCGAACCGCGCGCCCCGCTCCGGCTTGAGGATGGTCCAGAACATCCCGGCGAAGATCGCCAGGCAGTACAGCGCCACCATCCAGCCCACCGGGGCTCTGAACAGACACAGCGCCGCCTGCACCAGGACATAGCCGATCATCAGCGCCTTGGAGGTGGGCATCTCCGCCTGGAACAGCACGTTTTGCAGCTCAAAGGCGGATGCCACGGCCAGCAGCAGGAAAAACGCCACCCGGGTGAACCGGCTGAGCAGTACGCACACCAGCGTCACCACCACGATAATCGCCGCAGGCAGCAGCCGTTTTTTGATATCCATCTTCTCTATCCCTCCCCGAATTCCTATCTGTACATTATATTCCATTTCCCCGCCGTTTACAAGGGCCATTTCGTCCCCGCCCCGCCCTTGACGGTGGCCCCGGCGGGGGATTATAATAGTCTCGCATCAAAGAAAACAAGGAGGCGCTCCTATGAAAACCAGAAAGCTTCCGGCGCTGGTGCTGGCCCTGGTCATGGTGCTGGCCCTGACCGCCTGCAACGGCAACCAGGTCCTGGACGTCACTCCCTCCCCGGAGCCCACTGTCGAGCCCGCGGCGGAGCCTACCGTCGAGCCGACTGCTGAGCCCACAGCGGAACCCACTGCAGAGCCGACTGCCGAGCCCACGGCGGAACCTACCGCCGAGCCCACGGCGGAACCCACTGCCGAACCTACCGCCGAGCCCACGGCGGAACCTACCGCCGAGCCCACCGAGGAGCCCGTCCGGGAGGACGAGCCGGAAACGGTCAATCTGTTCGGCGAGGGCAAGGGCGACATCTATGTGAACGAGTATTTCGGCATCACCTGCCAGCTGGGGGACGGCTGGTCCCTGGCCACCGAGGAGGAGCTGGCAGCCCTGCAGGGTTTGGCGGGACAGGCCCTGGAGGAATTCAACGGCGATTACGCGGAGTATTTTGACCAGATGATGGAGGCGAACACCATGTACTACGCCATGGCCGCCTTCTCCGACGACGGGATGCAGAACATAAACGCGCTGGTGGAGCATCTGGACGACATGCCCGGCTCCATCGACGAGAGTGAACTGCTGGATCTGGTCCTGGATGAGATCGGCGACAGTCTGGATGCCGCCGGCATGGCCGCCGAGCCCAACACCTTCACCCTGGCCGGCGAGGAGCACGCGGGTCTGTTCATCCGCTCCGCCACCACGGTGGGCGGCAGGCAGATCGACATCACCCAGCAGATGGTGCTGATTCTGAAGGGCGATTACGCCATGCAGATCACCATGACCAGCTTGATGGACAGCACCGGCGACGGCATCCCCGCCATGGCGGCGTTTTTCACCGCCTCCTGACCGGCGCATACAAGAAAAGATCCCGCCGCTCGGAGAGCAGCGGGATCTTTTTATCGGTCGGTTTTTTACAGCAGGTTGATGCCCGCGGCGCGGCAGGCGGCGTAGGTGACCTCGTCCCAGACGCCGGACTGGACCTCGCCGATGTGGGCGCAGCCCATGAGCAGCATGCAAAGCCGGCTCTGGCCGATGCCGCCGCCGATGGTCAGAGGCAGCTCCCCCGCCAGCAGCGCCCGGTGGAAGGGCATGGTCCGCCGGTAGTCGCACCCGGCGATGGTGAGCTGCTTATCCAGGCTCACCGGGTCCACCCGGATGCCCATGGAGGAGATCTCAAAGGCCCGGTCCAGGACGTGGCTGCGGAAGATGATATCGCCGTTGAGCTCCCAGTCGTCATAGTCCGGGGCGCGGCCGTCGTGGGGCTTGCCGGAGCGCAGCTTCTTGCCGATCTGCATGAGGAAGATGGTCTCATGGGTCTTGGTAAACTCATTCTCCCGCTCCGAGGGCGTCAGATGGGGGTACAGGTCCTCCAGCTCCTGGGCGGTGATGAAGGTCACCTCCCGGCTCAGCGACGTCTTCAGCTGGGGGAACGCCCAGCGCACCTCGTCGCAGGTCATGCAGATGGCGCTGACGATGCGCCGCACGGTGTCCTTCAGGTATTCCACGGTCCTGTCCTCGGGGGCGATGACCTTCTCCCAGTCCCACTGGTCCACATACACGGAGTGGAGGTTATCCAGCACCGGCTCATCCCGCCGGATGGCGTTCATATCGGTGTAAAGGCCGTTGCCCACCCGGAAGCCATAGGCCCGCAGGGCCCAGCGCTTCCACTTGGCCAGGGAGTGCACCACCTGGTACTCCCCCTCCCCCGTGGCGGGCACATCGAAGGACACCGGCCGCTCCACGCCGTTCAGATCGTCGTTCAGACCCGTATCGGCCCGGACGAACAGCGGCGCGCTCACCCGTTTCAGATTCAGCGCCGCCCCCAGATTCTGCTGGAAGTGGGATTTGATGAATTCGATGCACCGCTGGGTCTCGTAGACGTCCAGCACGGTCTTGTATCCCTCAGGAATGGTCAGCATTGGTTTATCCTCCCTTTCTCCTTATAATTCTCTCTCGTAAAGTTCGCGCCCGCAGGCGCCCTTTTCTCACCGAACGGAGAACAGCATCTCGCCGTAGGTGGGATAGGGCCAGAATTTGCCGCTGGTGATGGTCTCCATCTCGTCCACATAGATGCGCAGCTCGCTCATGGTGGCGAAGATCTTGTCGCGGCAGAAGTTGGACAGCTCCTCGCACCCGGCGATGTCCGCAGCCTGGGCCAGCTCCTCGTCCAGGGCATCCGCGGCCTTGCTGGTCATGGCGGTGAGCTCGGAAAGGCGCTTGAGGGAGCCCAGCTCATAGGACACGTCCACGCCCTCGCCCAGATCCCGCTTGGCCGCCAGGCTCTTGGCCAGCTGGCCGCCGTACAGGCTCACTGCCGGCAGGATGTCCTTGCGGACCATATCGGAGGCGGTCATGGCCTCGATGCGGATGATCTTGGCGTAATTCTCCTGCATGATCTCGTAGCGGGCGTGCATCTCGGTCTCGGTGAAGACGCCGTTGCCCTCGAACAGCTGGATGTTCTTCTCCGCCAGATAGTGGGGCAGCGCCTCGGGGGTGGTGCGCAGATTGAGCAGTCCCCGGCGCTGGGCCTCCTCCACCCAGGACTCGTCGTAGCCGTTGCCGTTGAAGACGATGCGGATGTTCTCCTTCGCCGTCTGCTCGATGAGATCGTGCAGATCCGCGTCAAAGTCGTCGGCGGCCTCCAGCCGGTCGGCGAACCGGCGCAGCTCCTCGGCCACGGCGGTGTTGAGCACGATGTTGGCCTCGGAGATGGACTGGGACGAGCCGGGCATACGGAATTCAAATTTATTGCCGGTGAAGGCGAAGGAGGAGGTGCGGTTGCGGTCGGTGGAGTCCTTGGGGAACCGGGGCAGCACGCTGACGCCCACCTTGAAGGGCTCCTTGCCGCCGCCGGCGAACTTCTCGCCGCTCACGATGGCGTTCAGCACGCCCTCCAGCTCATCGCCCACGTACACGGACAGGATGGCGGGCGGGGCCTCGTTGGCGCCCAGACGGTGGTCGTTGCCCGCGGAGGCCACGGAGATGCGCAGCAGATCCTGGTACTCGTTGACCGCCTTCAGCACCGCGCACAAAAACAGCAAAAACTGGGCGTTCTCAGCGGGGGTGTCGCCGGGCTCCAGCAGATTCTCCCCGGTGTCGGTGGAGATGGACCAGTTGTTGTGCTTGCCGCTGCCGTTGACGCCGGCGAAGGGCTTTTCGTGCAGCAGGCACTCCATGCCGTGGCGCTTGGCCACGGTCTTCATCAGCTCCATGGTCAGCTGGTTGTGGTCGGCGGCGATGTTCACGGTGCTGTACAGCGGCGCCAGCTCGTGCTGGGCCGGGGCCACCTCGTTGTGCTCAGTCTTGGCCACCACGCCCAGCTTCCACAGCTCGTCGTTCAGCTCCTTCATGAAGGCGGCTACCCGGGGCTTGATGGCGCCGAAGTAGTGATCCTCCATCTCCTGCCCCTTGGGGGGACGGGCGCCGAACAGGGTCCGGCCGGTGTAGATGAGATCCTTGCGCTTGTCATACACGCTCTTGTCCACCAGGAAATACTCCTGCTCCGCGCCGGCGGTGGCCCGCACGGACGCGGTCTCGGTGTCGCCGAACAGCCGCAGGATGCGCAGGGCCTGCTTGTTCAGCGCCTGCATCGAGCGCAGCAGCGGGGTCTTCTTGTCCAGGGCCTCGCCGGTGTAGGACACGAAAGCGGTGGGAATGTACAGCACCCCGTCCTTCACAAAGGCGTAGCTGGTGGGGTCCCATGCGGTATAGCCCCGGGCCTCGAAGGTGGCCCGCAGGCCGCCGGAGGGGAAGCTGGAGGCGTCGGGCTCGCCCTGGATCAGCTCCTTGCCGGAGAACTCCATGATGGCCCGGCCGTCCCCGGTGGGATGGACGAAGGCGTCATGCTTCTCGGCGGTGACGCCGGTCATGGGCTGGAACCAGTGGGTGAAGTGGGTGGCCCCCTTCTCCACGGCCCAGTTCTTCATGGCGGTGGCCACCACGGTGGCGATCTCCGGGGTCAGGCGCTTGCCCTGGCTGATGGCCTGGCTCACTTCCTTATAGGTGGCGTGGGGCAGGCGGGCCTGCATGACCGCTTCGGAAAACACCATGCTTCCAAAGATCTCGGGTACGTTGCTCATAACTTCCTTCTCCTTTATCGTCATTGAGATTGGGTCCCGGACAAAACGAAAAAACGGCAGAACGTGCGGGAACATCCGCGACGCCATTGCCGTTTCTGCTATGATTTTACTCTTTTTCCGCCGGCGCTGTCAAGGGCTCCGCCCACGGCAAAACACACAAAATCCGCCGGCCCGGAAAGGCCGTTCGTTGGCAGATGCCCCATTCCGCCGGGAAGGGTTTGACAAACCGCCGCCCTGCGGTTAGAATTGTCATAAAATTAGGAGGGCGTGCCCGGTCCGCCCGCAGTCCATGGTATGAAAGGAGGGTGAAAGCGGTGCCATCCCGCCCTTACGCCTCCCTTCTGCTCATCACCGATTCCCGCCAGACCGCGGCCCATTTCGCCGCCTTTCTGCCCGCCGACCGGTTCGCCCCGGAGCTGAACGTGTGCTCCCCCCTGGAGGCCGGATACGTGCTGGACGAGGCGGATTACGACGTGGTGGTGGTGGACAGCTCCGTCTGCTCCGAGGACGCCGCCACGCTGGCGTCCCGCGCCGCGGACAACGGCGCCGCCGGGGTCCTGCTGCTGGCGGAGGAGGACCGCTATGACACCGTGGCGGCATACGCCGAGGCCAACGGCTTCATGGCCCTGAAAAGCCCCGCGGACCCCGAGCTGCTCCGGCAGAGCCTGGCCATGATGGCCTCCGTCTCCAGCCGGCTGCACGCGCTCCAGTCCAGAGCCGAGTCCCTGCAGGCGAAGATGGACGAGCTGCGCGTGGTGAACCGGGCCAAGCTGCTGCTCATCCAGCGATTCAAGATGACGGAGAAGGAAGCCCACCGCTTTATCGAGAAAAACGCCATGGACCGCTGCGTCACCCGCCGGGCCATCGCCGAAAAGATCATCCGCACATACGAGATATAACTGCGAGGTAGTTGCAATGAAACGAGAAGCGATCCTCATCATCGACTTTGGCGGCCAGTATGACCAGCTCATCGCCCGGCGGGTCCGGGAGCAGAATGTGTACTGCGAGCTGCGGCCCTGCACCGTCACAATGGACGAGATCCGTGCCTTTGACCCCATCGGCATCATCTTCACCGGCGGCCCCAGCAGCGTCTACGACGAGAAGGCCCCTCACGCCGACCCTGCCATCTTCCAGCTGGGGGTGCCCATCCTGGGCATCTGCTACGGCTGCCAGCTGCTGGCCCACCATCTGGGCGGCCAGGTTACCCCCGCCCAGGACGACGCCGCCCGGGAGTACGGCAAGACCGTCACCCGCTTCGACACCTCCTGCACCCTCTTCCACGGCATCCCCGACGAGAGCGTCACCTGGATGAGCCACGGCGACTATATGGCCAAGGTGCCCGAGGGCTTCACTCTCGCCGCCCACAGCGACAACTGCCCCAACGTGGCCATCTGCGACGAGAGCCGGGGCTTTTACGGCGTGCAGTTCCACCCCGAGGTCAATCACACCCAGTACGGCAAGCAAATGCTGCGCAATTTCCTTTACGAGGTCTGCCACGCCCACGGCAGCTGGACCATGGAGGACTATAAGAACACCGCCATCGCCGCCATCCGGGAAAAGGTGGGCGGCGGCAAGGTGCTGCTGGCCCTGTCCGGCGGCGTGGACTCCTCGGTGGCGACGGCGCTGCTGGCCGAGGCGGTGGGCGAGCAGCTCACCTGCGTGTTCGTGGACCACGGCCTGATGCGCAAGGACGAGGGCGACGAGGTCCAGGCGGCCTTTGCCCCCTGGCCCATCCACTTCGTGCGGGTCAACGCCGGGGAGCGCTTCCTCGCCAAGCTGGCCGGCGTGTCCGAGCCGGAGCGCAAGCGCAAGATCATCGGCGAGGAGTTCATCCGGGTGTTCGAGGAGGAGGCCAAAAAGATCGGCCGAGTGGATTACCTGGTCCAGGGCACCATTTACCCGGACGTGGTGGAGTCCGGCGGCGGCGACGCGGCCGTCATCAAGAGCCACCACAACGTGGGCGGGCTGCCGGACTATGTGGATTTCAAGGAGATCATCGAGCCGCTGCGGCTGCTGTTCAAGGACGAGGTGCGCCAGCTGGGCCGGGAGCTGGGCCTGCCGGAGTATTTGGTGATGCGCCAGCCCTTCCCCGGGCCCGGCCTCGCTATTCGCATCATCGGCGAGATCACCAGGGAGAAGCTGGACACCCTCCGGGAGGCGGACTTCATCTTCCGGGACGAGATCGCCAAGGCCCATCTGGAGGGCACCATGAACCAGTACTTCGCCGTGCTGACCAACATGCGCTCCGTGGGCGTCATGGGCGACGGGCGGACCTACGACTACACGCTGGCTCTGCGCAGCGTGACCACCGAGGACTTCATGACCGCCGACTGGTCCCGCATCCCCTACGAGGTGCTGGACGCGGTCTCCACCCGCATCGTCAACACCGTCCCCGGCATCAACCGCATCGTCTACGACATCACCTCCAAACCCCCCGCGACGGTGGAGTGGGAATGATTTTTTGAAACTCTGAACCCGGTGCGGCACAACGTTTCCACGGTTTTGCGCCCCTCTTTTGATAACGATTTGATAACGCTCCCCATATACCGTATCATTCTATATTCCCACTGGATTGCGGGTAAAGAATGTTCTTTTGCGGCTTATAAGTGAGGACAACCATATTAGAAAGCCCTTACCGATGGCAACGTCGGTAAGGGCTTTTGCTGTCTATTCGTCTATGTCAAGCCTGTCCCGGAACGCTTCTACCAGAAAATCGCTCAATTCTTTGGAGGGGACTTTCGCCCAGCGGTGAGTGGTGTCGTACTTGGGGTAGTTGTACCGCCAGCGGTCATAGTCCTCCCTGGTGATTTCCCCAGCCTCCAGCTTCTTGGCCTGCTCCGCCCAAGCGGACAGCATATCAAGCATATTGGCATAGGTCTTGCCTTTGGATTTGTCCAGACGCAGACAAACCTCGCCGTCAATCTCTCCAATGGTCAGCCCCCGTATGTCCTCCAAAGCAAAGAGGGTGTGCATCAGGCCAATGTCGGTATCTATGTCAGGGACGGTCAGGGCATCAGGGGAAATATCAAAGAAGCCCGCCAGGGTCTTTGTCAGGTCGGCCTTGGGGGTGCGGCTCCCGGTTTCATACTGTGCCATACGCACATCGGCGGAGCGTTCCGGGAAACCCACCACCATGCCAAGATACTTCTGTGTGATGCCCTTCATGTTGCGGAAGAAACGAATACGTTCACCAATCGCCATAACTGCCAACTCCAATCTATGTAATGGGGACACTTGAAGTATAACAGATATGTTTAGACCAGTCAAGAGAAAAATAAATAAAT
>CANQSJ010000041.1 GCA_947626495.1 uncultured Oscillospiraceae bacterium
CTGGTAGACGGACTCGAACCCCCGACCTGCTGATTACAAATCAGCTGCTCTACCAACTGAGCTATACCAGCTGATCTCTACAGCCGTTGTACTATATCATACTTCCGGGCGCTTGTCAACGGAAAATTGCAAAAACCTCCCCCCGCATAGGACGGCCACCGGCCCGCATAGGATGCAGGGATGCGATCATCATGCGGGAGGGAGATATGACGGAGCAACCTTACGTACGCCGGATCTATGCCGCCCTGGCCGGGCGGGACCCGGGCCAGACCGGATTCCTGCAGACGCTGGAGAGCCTGTATGAGAGCCTGGCCCCCTGGCTGGAGGAGCGGCCCCAGTGCGAGGCGGCAGGGCTTTTGGAGCGGCTGGGGGAGCCGGAGCGGACGGCGCTGTTCCCGGTGATCTGGACCGACGATCTGGGCCGCGTCCGGCACAGCCGGGGCTTTCACATCCGCTATACCGCCGCGCTGGGGCCGTGCCGGTGCTGCCTGGCCCTGCGGCCGGGGATGGATCTGTCCGCCGCCAAGGCCCTGGCCCTGGACATCAGCCTGTGCCGGGCGCTGGCGGGGCTGCCCCTGGGCGGGGGGCTGGCGGGGGCGGATCTGGCGCCGGCGGGTCTCAGCGACGGGGAGAGCCGCCGGTTCTGCGAGGGGTTCATGGCGGGGCTCTATCCCCTGCTGGACCGGGACTTTCGCCCCTCCCAGTGGGCGGGGCAGGTCCCCCGGCGGGAGCTGGATTATCTGACGGGCGCCTATCAGCGGGTCGGCGCCATCACCGGCCGGGGAGAGGGCGACGGCCGCGCCCCGGGGCCCATGAGCCGGGCCCAGGCGGTGGGAAGCGGCCTGTGCCGGTTCGCCCAGTGCGCCCTGCAGCGCCGGAGCGGCCAGCGGATGGAGGGGCAGCGGGTGCTCATCTCCGGCGCGGGCGCGGCGGCGGTATGGGCCGGAGAGACCGCCGCCCGGATGGGGGCGCTGCCGGTGGCCCTGGGGGACGACGCCGGGTGCCTTTACGCCGCGGGGGGACTGCCGCTGGCGCTGCTGCGGAACATGATCCGGGAGCCGGGGCTGCCGCTGCTGCTGTGGGCCATCCGCTCCCCGGGGGTGGAATACCGCCCCGGGCCGGTGCTGTGGGATATCCCGGCGGACGTGGTGTTCCTGTGCGGCGGCACGGCGCGGCTGGGCTCCGCCGCCGCCAGGCGTCTCGTCACCCACCGGCCGCTGGGGGTGTTCGAGGGGGCGTTTCAGGCCGTCACCGCCCGGGCGGCGCGCATCTTCGCCGACGGGGGTCTGTACGCTCCCGCCATCGCCGCCGGCGCGGGGGGACAGGCGGCTCTGGCGGAGCCGGACGGGACGGCCGACCGGTGGGAGGCGGACCGGCGGCTGCGGGCGGCCATGGAGGATATATGCCAGACCGCCTGGGAGGAGAGCGAGCGCTGGGGCCGGCCGGGAGATCTGCTCCTGGGGGCCAGGATCGCCGCCGCGGCGCCCATCGCCGACGCACTCATCCGAAAGGGAATCTGACCGGGAGCAAAAAAGAGGGCCCGGCGCCGAAAACGGCGCCGGGCCCTGGCCGGTCACAGGAACAGCTCCAGCAGGAACACCACCGCGCAGCAGGTGACGGCGGTCTTGAACAGATCCGCCCCGAACCAGGCGGCCAGCAGCCCCACCACCAGCGCCACCCCGCCGGAGATCCGGCTCTGGGTGGCCTCCAGGATGGCCGGGAAGGTCATCACCGCCAGGGTCGCGTAGGGCACGTAATAGAGAAACGAGCGGATGAACCGGCTTTTAATGGGCTTGCGGAACACCGTCACGGGAAGCGCCCGGATCAGATAGGACACCCCCGCCATCACCAGTATGTAAAGATAGATCTTCATCCCTGCTGCTCCTCCTCTTCCCGCCGGGGGAACAGCGCCGCCGCGCCGCCGGCCAGCAGCACCGTCAGGATGATGGTCCGGGTGCCGTCCGACAGGTCCGACACCACCGGCAGCCAGGAGAAGGCCCAGCTGGTGAGGAAGGCCAGCGCCACCAGGGCCGCGATCACCTTGTCCTTCCGGGCGGGCGGGATGAAGATGGCGATGAACATGCCGTACAGCGCCACGCTGAAGGCGCTCACCACCCGCAGAGGCAGCAGGCTCCCCGCCAGGGTGCCCAGGGCGGTGCCGATCATCCAGCC
The DNA here is from genome assembly GCA_947626495.1 of uncultured Oscillospiraceae bacterium. Classification (GTDB taxonomy): domain Bacteria; phylum Bacillota; class Clostridia; order Oscillospirales; family Oscillospiraceae; genus CAJOIG01. The sequence goes on from CANQSJ010000041.1 coordinate 2,173, forward strand.
GGGAATGGAGGGGACCATGGCCCCGTACATGTACCAGGGGTCCAGATACCCGGGCCGGGCGATGGTGATGCCGAACAGCTCGTCGGTGATGTCGAAGGCCATGAAGAACCGGTGCCGCAGGCCCATGGCCGGGTCCATCCGCTGGCTCATGGCGCAGCTCATCAGCAGATACCGGGCGTTGGTGACCAGGGTGGCGAAGGCCATCTCCCAGTAGCTGGCGCCGGCGGCGATCATGGTCAGGCCCATATACTCCCCGGCGGAGGCGTTGTTGAGCAGGCTCATCACCGCCGCCTGCAGGGGCGTCAGGCCGATGTTCTTGGCCAGGATGCCCAGGGAAAAGGACACGGCGAAATACCCCAGCCCGATGGGCACGCCGTCCCGGACGCCCTGGACGAAGCTCTCTTTCTTGCTCATGCTGTCATCTCCAAATACGCCAAAAGTGTCTCGTCGGACGTGTCGTCCGTCATATTCAGCCGCCCCAGACCGTACAGGCTCTCCGGGTCCCCCCGGACCACGGTGTTGACGCGGGTCCCGTCCACGGTGAAGGTGATCGCCACGCCCCGTTCGCGCAGCAACTCCTCCGCCCGGTCCGTATACACGCCGTTGGGCCAGGCCAGAGCGTATATCTCCTCCACGCCGCAGGCGGCCAGCGCCTCCGCCTCCCGGGAGAAATCCTCCCGCAGGGCCGCCTCGTATTCCTCCTCCGTCTCCCTCGGCAGGGGCAGCATATCGGTGCGGGCGGGGCCGGTCTCATAGTCCGCCGTCTGGTGCATGTCGTAGCCGTGGGACTGCACCTCCATGCCGCCGGCGGCCATTTGGGCGACCTCGGCGGCGCCGAAATGGGGGATGATGGGGATGCCGGTGTCCTTGTAAGTATCCCGTCCCAAAGAGGAGCCGATGACGAACACCGCCGCAGGGAAGCCATGCTCCCGCAGAATGGGCCAGGCCCGCTCGTACACGCTGGCGTATCCGTCGTCGAAGGTGATGACCACCGGCTTTTCCGGCAGAGATCCCGTCCCCGCCGCATAGTCGATCAGCGCCCGGAGCGACACGGGCGCATAGCCCTCCGCCGCCAGCAGATCCATCTGCCGGTGGAAGCCCTCCTCCGAGATGACGGCGCTGCCGCCGCCGGCGTCGTCCAGGTGGTGGTACATCAGCGCCGGCACCGTCACGCTCTCCGTCCCCGGCCAGGGGGAGGATACCGCCGGCGGGTCCGTCTGCGTTCCGGCGCATCCGGCCAGCAGCGCCGCCAGCAGCGCCAGCCACAAAAGCCGCCGCATTCTCAGCGCCTCCCCGGATGGCGCCGGGGCGCCCCCCGGGTCCGGCCGTAGCAGGCGCTGCACAGCCGCCCCCGCTGGTGCAGGGGCAGCGCCCGGCCGCACCGGGCACAGAAGCGGATGTTGTTTTTCAGGTTGTACAGCAGGATCTGGTTGATCTCGTCCGCCGTCCTGGCCCGCTCGTCGTCCAGCTCGTCCCGGTCGATCCCGCAGCCGAAGGCCTTGGCGAAGGAGAAGAACAGGTCCAGCTTCCGATAGTGGCTCTCCAGCTCCGGCAGGGTGAAGGCGGTCTGCTTCTCCCCCAGGGCCGGCCGGGCCAGCTCCTCCCCGGCGGCCCAGGTCCGCAGAAAGCGGAAGAACAGCTCGTTCAACGCCGGGTCCGTCTCGTCGAAGGGGATGTTGGCCGCCCGCAGCTCCTGCTCCCGGGTCAGGGAGAAGCCCGCCTCCCGCATCCGGGAGATGATGGTGATATACCGGCTGATGTCCAACTTCACATAGGGGTCCGCCGTGGGCATCCGGTTCCATACCTCCAGCACCTCCAGCAGATCGAAGTCCACCGAGGCGATCAGGTCGGAGAAGCCCACCACCGCGGTCTGCAGCGGCGGCACCACCGCCTCCAGCCCCGCCCGGATGAAGGAGATGTCCTCCATGGCCCCCACGAAGCCCTTGTCATACATGCCGTAGCGCCCCGCCCGGCCGGCGATCTGCTGGATCTCCTCCGGCTTCAGCTGCCGGCGGTCGTGGCCGTCGAACTTCTCCGTGTCCATGAAGATGATCCGACGGATAGGCAGATTCAGGCCCATGCCGATGGCGTCGGTGGAGACCACGTACTGCATCCGGCGGTCCAAAAAGCCCTCCACCTGCTTGCGGCGGGTGGCGTAGGGCAGCGCGCCGTAGATGATGGCCGGCTCCTTGCCCCGGCTGCGCAGATCCTCCGCCACGGACAGCACTCCCACCTTGGAGAAGGTGATCAGCGCGTCCCCAGGGCGGATGTCGGAGTAATCCACCGTCCGGTTCATGCAGATGAGGGGGGTCTTGCGCTTGTGCTCGATGACCTCCCAGCTGTCGCCGCAGCTTTTTATGATCCGCAGCAGCAGGCCCCGGGCCTCCGGCGCGGCGCACAGGTGCACCTCCGGCGCGCGCACGCCCAATATGGCCCGGGTCCAGGCATAGCCCCGCTCGCTGTCCGCGATCATCTGGCACTCGTCGATGACCGCCACCTCATACTCCCGGCCCAGATCCAGCTTCTCGGCGGTGGCGGCCACATGGGTGTCCCCCTCCTGGCAGTCCTCCTCCTCGCCGGTGGTCAGCGAGCAGAGCACCCCCTCGTCCAGCAGCAGCTCCTGGGCCTCCAGGGCCAGCAGCCGCAGCGGGGCCAGATACACCCCCGTCCGGGCCTTGATGAGCCGCTGGAAGCCGGCGTAGGTCTTGCCGGTGTTGGTGCCGCCGATGTGCACCACGAAGTGGCGGGCCATGGCCCGGGCCTCGGGGTACTCGTCCTTGGGATTGAGCGCCACCAGCACGTCCAGGCTGGTGCGGATGGCCCGGGGGACATAGAACACGGAATAGATATACCCCAGGCCGTTGGTGAGCAGCTCCTGGACGGGCAGGTCCTCCATGGTGAGCAGGGCGTTCAGATCCACCTCCGGCTGGGCGGCGGTGAAGCTCTCCAGCTCCCGCTCCGCCACGGCCAGCAGCACGGGGCCGTAGCTCTGGCGCAGCTTCCGGGCCACGTTCGCCTCGGGATTGAGGCCCAGCCAGGGCATGGCGGTGACGAAATTTTTCATCACCCGCCGCACGTTGACCTCCCCCTTGGGCGACGCCAGGGCCAGAAAACTCTCCGCCCGGCCGGCGGCCTGTCCGGGGCTGAGAACCGTCGCCCAGCCCACGCCGGGGATCTGGCGGAGCAGGGCCTCATGGTACCGCCGGGCCAGGATGGCCCCCGGGCCCTGGGGCCGCTCCCAGCTGTCCCAGGCCCCGTTCAGCAGCGCCGCGGCCCCCTCCAGGGCCGGGCCGATGTCCGCGGCGGTGACGCCGGTCTTCTCCCGGGCCTGCCGGGCGGCCATATTGCTGGCGGCCACCCGCCGGAACCGCTCGTTCTCCTCGGCTGCCAGCACTGTGTCCGCCTGCCAGGTCTTCACATTGCCGCCGCCCTGGTGCCGATAGCGGGGCCGGGGCAGCAGCTCGGCGATGAGGCCGTTGGTCCAGCCCCGGCTCTTCAGGGTGCCCAGGGTCCAGTATTTGCTGTTCTTTCCCGCCATGACCAACGCCTCCTTTTTTCAAACTTTTTCTAGTGTAACACACCCGGACCCCATTCATCAACGAAAACCGAAAAAAACGCCCCCGGAAGCTCCGGGGGCGCGGGGATCCTCTAGAAAATGTGTCACGTCACCAGCCGGCCGCTTTCATCAAAGGTGTAGCGTTTGCCGTTAATGGTATAGGTGCCGGCCGCGTAGGCACGGCCGAAGGTGCCGTCATGCTTCGGGTTGAAGTAGTAGGTGTTCCCCCCGACGGTCTGCCAGCCGGTCATCACGTGGCCATAAGTCCCGTCGTGTTTCTCGCTGAAGTAATACCAGCCGTCGTCGGACCGACCCAGGTCGATCTGGCTCAGACCCTCCATCATCTTCCCGTCCGGGGCCATGAAATACCACACCCCGCCGTCCTTCAGCCAGTCGTTGCTCACCATCCGGCCGTAGGTGCCGTTGTGTTTCGGGTTGAAGTAGTACCAGGTGCCCTCGATCTTCTGCCAGCCGTCCATCACGTGGCCGTAGGTGCCGTCATGCTTCTCGCTGAAATAGTACCAGCCGTCGTCCGACCGGCCCAGGTCGATCTGGCTCAGGCCCTCCATCATCTTCCCGTCCGGGGCCATGAAATACCACACCCCGCCGTCCTTCAGCCAGTCCGTGGTGACCAGCTCCCCGGACTTACGGAAGTAATACCAGGTGCCGTCCAGCTTCTTCCAGCCGCCCTTGGCCATGGCGCCGCTGGCATCCAGATAATACGTCTCGCCCTGGTCGGTGACCCAGTCGGACCTGACCATGGCGCCGTCCTCATAGTAGTGCCAGGCGCCGTTTTCCCATTTCCAGCCGCTCTTTTCCGGGGCCGGGGTGGGGGTGGGCTTGGTGCTGGGCGTGGGCGTGGGAGTCGGCGTCACCGTGGGCTCGGGCGTGGCAGTAGGCTCGGGCGTTGTCGTGGGGGCCGGAGTGGGCGTGGGCACATAAGGCGCCTCGCCCAGGGACTCAAAGGTAAAGCCGTTTCTCTCAGCGAACCTCTCCGCGGTGGAGCCGTCATAGCCCCGGAAGACCGTTCCATTGGGGGCAAAAGGCGGCAGGTGAAAATCGGCATAGGTGGTGATCACGCACTGGGGGTTGAGAATGGTGATGGTCTTCTTTATATGCGGCTGCATGTACGGCGGGGCGAATGCCAGCGGCCCGATGTAGGTGACCGAGCTGGGGATCACAATGCTGGTCAGTGAATCGCATGCAGAAAACGCACTTTCCCCGATAGAGGTAACTGTGTCTGGGATGGTGATGCTGGTCAGCCCCGTGCCAGAAAAACAGAGACCTGAGATAGAAGTGATGGAATCAGGGAGCTCAATGTGGGCGAGAGAAGAGCAGCCCCCAAACGCCGCAACTCCGATAGATGTGACAGAGTCGGGGATATTAATGCTGGTGAGTGAATCACACGATCCAAACGCGCCATCCCCAATAACGGTAACAGAGTTGGGGATATGGACGCTGGTCAGCGACCTGCAATCATAGAACGCATCGAGTTCGATATAGGTGAGGGAACTGGGGATGGTGACGCTGAGCAGCGAGTGGCACCCATCAAACGCTCTATGCTCGATACAAGCGACGGAGTCAGGGAGATCAATATCAGCCAGCGAGTTGCACCGATAGAACGCATATCTGCCAATGGAGGTAAGAGTCTCGGGAAGGATGACGGTGGTCAAACCATACATCTCCAAAAACGCACCATCGCCGATGGAGGTGACGCCTTCTTCGATCACAACCGTTTTAATGTTCGCGCCATAGTCCGGGCCGGAGATCCAGGGGGAATCAGTATAATAATAATCATACCCATAATCTAACATCTCACCCTTTCCGGAAATGGTGAGGGTGTCGCCGACGATGGCCCAGGTCAGATTCCCGCTTGTACCGCTGGTTTCTTTCGCCGGCACGGGTTCATTGGCCCCCGCCGCCACAGGCGCAGGCTCGTCGGCAGTCTCCGATACGGGCACAGGCTCGGCAGGGACCTCCTCAGGCTCCTCCGCCGGCTCGGCGGGAACCGCGCTCTCCGCCGGGACCTCGGTCTCCGGAACATCCTCCGCCGCAAGGGCCGGCACGCACAGGCCAAAGACCATGACAAGAACCAGGAGCATCGTCAACGCGCGCTTTTTCATGTTTCGTTCCTCCTATACCGGTATAATCCAATTTTATTATATTTTGATTTTTGAAAAAAGCAATAGCGACGTCTGACAAAAACGGGAGAGGACGCAGATCCTCTCCCGTTTGCCGTGTTTGGTTTTTTCAGCTTATGAGCCGGCCGCTTTCATCAAAGGTGTAGCGTTTGCCGTTAATGGTATAGGTGCCGGCCGCGTAGGCACGGCCGAAGGTGCCGTCATGCTTCGGGTTGAAGTAGTAGGTGTTCCCCCCGACGGTCTGCCAGCCGGTCATCACGTGGCCATAAGTCCCGTCGTGTTTCTCGCTGAAGTAATACCAGCCGTCGTCGGACCGACCCAGGTCGATCTGGCTCAGACCCTCCATCATCTTCCCGTCCGGGGCCATGAAATACCACACCCCGCCGTCCTTCAGCCAGTCGTTGCTCACCATCCGGCCGTAGGTGCCGTTGTGTTTCGGGTTGAAGTAGTACCAGGTGCCCTCGATCTTCTGCCAGCCGTCCATCACGTGGCCGTAGGTGCCGTCATGCTTCTCGCTGAAATAGTACCAGCCGTCGTCCGACCGGCCCAGGTCGATCTGGCTCAGGCCCTCCATCATCTTCCCGTCCGGGGCCATGAAATACCACACCCCGCCGTCCTTCAGCCAGTCCGTGGTGACCAGCTCCCCGGACTTACGGAAGTAATACCAGGTGCCGTCCAGCTTCTTCCAGCCGCCCTTGGCCATGGCGCCGCTGGCATCCAGATAATACGTCTCGCCCTGGTCGGTGACCCAGTCGGACCTGACCATGGCGCCGTCCTCATAGTAGTGCCAGGCGCCGTTTTCCCATTTCCAGCCGCTCTTTTCCGGGGCGGGGGTGGGCGTGGGCCTGGTGCTGGGCGTAGGCGTCGGGGTCGGCGTCACCGTGGGCTCGGGTGTGGCCGTGGGCTCAGGTGTAGCCGTGGGCTCAGGCGTTGCCGTGGGCTCAGGGGTGGCTGTGGGCGTGGGAGCAGGCTCATCCGTAAGAGAGACAAAGGTGAGGCGATGCGCCTTTGCATATTCCTCTACGGCGCCGCCCGGATAACTATGAAGCCTGGGAGAGCCGTAGAAAACGAAGTTATCGGCTATAACGCAATCTGGATTCAGGAATGTCACATCCTTAAGAGAGTGCGCATTCCAGAAAACATGCTGCGCGATCTCGCTGACGGATTCCGGCACAGTTATATCCGTCAGACTGCTGTAGGCGGAGAAACCATACGGTTCGATGCTCTCAACGCTGTCGGGGACAACGTATGCGCCCTTCTTTCCCGGAGGGCACAGGACCAGGGTCTTCATGTCCTTGCTAAACACGACCCCGTCCTTGGAGGTATAGACCTGGTTATTGCTATCTACCTGTATCGCCGTCAATACATCGCAGGACTCAAACGCGGTATGGTCAATGGACACAACGCTCTCAGGCAGCGTGATCGAAGCCAGCGCGTCGCAGTTCATAAACACCCGGGACCCGATACTGGTCACGCCGTCCGGGATGTTGATCGTTGTCAGCGCGCTGCAGTCCCGAAATGCTCCGTTTCCGATGGACACGACGCCATCAGGAAGGGACACCGTCCTCAGGTGCGAGCAGGCGTTAAAGGCGTCGGCGCCGATGCTGGTGGCATTGGCCGGGATGTTGACATTGGTCAGCCTGGTGCAGTTCAAAAACAGCTCCTTGCTGATCGAGGTGATATTGTCAGAAAGCCGGGCCGTCATCAGCTGGTAGCAGCATACAAAGGCCCCTTCCCCGACGCTCAGCACGGAATCGGGGATGGTGATGCTCGTCAGGGCCTCGCAGTGCCAGAACGCGTCTTTTCCAATAGTGACCAAGGTCTCAGGCAGCTTCACAGAAGCAAGCTTACTGCAGCCGCTGAACGCGTACTGAGTGATACTCACAACGCCCTCCGGGATCGTGATGCTCACCAGATTATTGCAGTTGGCAAAGGCGTATTCCGGAATGCTCGTCAGGTTTTGGGAGAGGGTCACGCTGGCCAGACTGCTGCAGCCGGAAAAGCAGCTGTTACCAATGCTGGTCACGCTGTCCGGCAGTTTTACGCTGACCAAGCTGCTGCAACCAAAGAACGCAGTGGCAGAGATCGCTTTTACGCCGTCCGGGATCGTAATGCTGCCCAACGAACTGCAATCCCAAAATGCACTTATGCCGATGCCTTCCAGCGAGGAAGGAAGCGTGACTTTGGTAAGATTTTTCAAACCGTCAAATGCAAACTTCCCGATATACGTTATACCAGAACCAACGACGACTTCCGTGATCTGGGATGAATATGCGTCCCAGGGACGCCAGGATACTTGCCCATAATCTTTGATCCCTTCAAATCCCGAGAAGGAGAGCACGCCGTCCTCATACTTCCATTGAACGTTGCTCCCGCCATCCCCGATGTCGCCGCAATTGCCGGAGTCGGTCACGGCCGCCTCTTCTGGCTCGTCCGCGGCGGCCACGGGCATGGGCTCGTCCGCAGTCTCCTCCACCGGGGCCTCGGGGTGTTCAGGCTCCTCCGCCACCGGCGCGGCGATGGCTTCCTCCTCCGCGGGGACGATCGGCTCTTCCGCCTCAAACTCGTCCGCCGCAAGGGCCGGGACGCACAGCCCCAGCGCCATGACCAGCGCCAGGAACAGGGTCAAAACGCGTTTTTTCATGCTTCTTCCTCCCAATGAAGTTTTGATGGGTAAATTATATCTGTATTTCAGATAAAAATCAATATCCGAAATACAGATAAATCATAATACCACCGAGGTGAGTGCTCGATGGTATATCCCAATATCAAGGCTCTGCGAGAGGACCACGACCTGCGGCAGAGAGAGGTGGCGGCGGCGCTGAACGTGAGTCAGAACACCTATTCTCAGTACGAGAACGGCGTGATTGAACTGACGGCGTCCAATCTTATCAAGCTGGCCGATCTCTATGGCGTGAGCGTGGATTATCTGCTGGGCCGGACGAAGGACCCCAAAGCGGCGCGCCGAGCCCGGCGGGATCGCGACAGAAATGAAGCATAAAAACGGGAGAGGACGAAGATCCTCTCCCGTTTGCCGTGTTCGGTTTTCTCAGCTTGTGAGCCGGCCCTCGCTGTCGAAGGTGCAGCGCTTGCCGTTGATGGTATAGGTCCCGGACGCATAAGCGCGGCCGAAGGTGCCGTCGTGCTTTGGGTTGAAGTAGTAAGTGTTCCCGCCGACGGTCTGCCAGCCGGTCATCACATGACCGTATGTGCCGTCGTGTTTCTCGCTGAAATAATACCAGCCGTCGTCCGACCGGCCCAGGTCGATCTGGCTCAGACCCTCCATCATCTTTCCGTCCGGGGCTATGAAGTACCACACCCCGCCGTCCTTCAGCCAGTCGTTGCTCACCATCCGGCCGTAGGTGCCGTTGTGCTTGGGATTGAAATAGTACCAGGTCCCCTCGATCTTCTGCCAGCCGTCCATCACGTGGCCGTAGGTGCCGTCGTGCTTTTCGCTGAAATAGTACCAGCCGTCGTCCGACCGGCCCAGGTCGATCTGGCTCAGACCCTCCATCATCTTCCCGTCCGGGGCCATAAAGTACCATACCCCGCCGTCCTTCAGCCAGTCGTTGGCCACGGGCTCGCCGGCCTTGAAACGGTACCAGTCGCCGCTGTCGCAGACCCAGCCGTTGCCGGAGGCCGGAGCGGCGGGCACAGACGCCGCCGGGGGCACGGGCACCGCCGAGGGTTCGGGGGGCGCCGTGGGCTCGGGCGCAGCGGAGGGCTCGGGGGTAACGGAGGGTTCGGGCTCCTCCGTGGGCTCAGGCGTGGCGGAGGGCTCGGGGCTAACGCCGGGGATGTTGGAGGTCTTGGGGATCACTTCCCGCTCTGTGGTGTGGCAGATCTGGCAGACCCGCTCCTGCAGGCCCTCGTGCTCCCAGTCGGCCTTCTCGATCACCTTCCAGGCGCCAAAGCTGTGTTCGCTCTTCTGGGGGATGGTCTGCACGTCCGTGACGGCGCCGCATTTCAGGCAGTGGCGGGACTGGCTGCCCGCCTCGGCGCAGGTGGCGGGCTTATCCACGGTGAACTTGCTGTCCCAGGTATGCTTCCCGGCGCTGGCGTCGGTGGTGGTCTTGATATAGCCGCAGACGCGGCATTTCTCGGTGGTCACCTTGCCGCCGCAGCCCTCCGTGACGGTCGTCTCGAAGTCGTGGCCCTTGGCGGGGGTGATGTTCTGCTTCTCCTCCAGACCGCACTTGGTGCAGGTCCTGACGGTATATCCCTGGCTGGTGCAGGTGGGCAGTACCACCCGCTCGCCGGAGAAGGCGTGGGACACGGGGAAATACTCCGTGCTCCGCTCGTCGCACCCCGGGATGGAGCATTTCCACTGCTTCCAGCCCTGCTGCGTGCAGGTGCCCGCCCAGCCGTAGACATAGACGGAGAAGTCGTGGCCCACCTTCACCGTGGCGCTGGCGGTCAGGCCGTTGACGGTGACGGTGACGGTCGTCTCGCCCTCCCGGACGCCCTGCACCGTCGCGGTCAGGCCGGTGCCGGAGACGGAGGCAATGCCGCTGTCGCCGCTGGACCAGGATACGCTCTGGATCCAGGCCCGGGCGGGCGAGGGAGAGGCGGTGAGCTGCACGGTGCCGCCCACGTGGACGTTGGCCTTGGCGGTCTTCATGGTCACGCTCTGGAGGGTCTTATCCGCGTCGAAGTCGCGGCTGGCGGTGCTCTGGTTGACGCTGGGGTCGTCCGCCTTATGCCAGTGGGCATAGACGTCAAAGCCGGTCACGGGGGTGTTCTCATCGACCTTCTCGCCGCCGGTGACAGCGGTGTACCAGCCGTCGAACACAAAGCCCTCCCAGGGGGTGTTGGTCCAGCCATACACGATGCCGGTGAAGGGCACGCCGTACTGGCGGCCGCAGGACAGGGCGCCGAACAGGTTCTTCCAGCCGCAGGGATACATCTTATAAGTGATATTCGTGGGCTTGAACATGGCGTACAGCGTATCCACGCCGTCGTCCAGCCGGTCGCCGGTATGGACCTGCTTGCCGGCGGAGGTGACCACCCACTGATAGAACGTGGTCGTCTCGCCGTCGGTGAGCACATGGTCCGGCTCCTCGTCGTCGAACTTCTCGGTGACGGGGCCGTCGTACCAGCCCACGAAGGTCCAGCCGGTGCGGCTGGCCTCGGGCAGCGCGCCCAGAACGCCGTCGGTGACGTCGGCGGTGCCGTAGCCGACGCCCTGGGCGTCGGTGAGCGTCACGGAGCCGTCGGATGCAGCGGCGGCCGGCACGGCCATCGCCAGCAGCATCACCAGCGCGAGAAGCAGGGCAAGGGATCTTTTCATGTTCATGTCTCCTTTCTGGGGGACGGGGGGACGGCAAAGGCGGTTGCGCTCCGCCTTTGCTGTATGTTGGCGATCACAGCGGCCCCGCCGGGGGGTGCTGTAATGTGGGGATATTATACCGGGTTTTCCACGTCTGCGCAAGAGGGAAAAACCACCATTTCTTCCAATTTTTGGCCCGTCTCAGCCTTTTCCGCCGTGGAGCAGGCCGTTTTTGATGTCCCACAGCTTCTGGCTCAGGTCCACGTAATAGCGGTGGGGATTCTCGAACCGGCGCACCTCTTCCCAGAGGGTGTCCAGCTGCTGGGCGCAGTAGGCCTTGATCCGGGGCAGATCCGGCCGGTCGTACACCAGCCGGCCGCCCTGGAAGATGGGCACCAGCAGCTCCCGGGCCTGGAAGTCATAGACCGTCTTCCGCTTCCAGGTGGCCTCCGGATCGAAGATCTCCAGGGTGCCGGAGTCGTCCACGGTCTCGTCGTAGACGGTCAGATAGTCCGCCAGGGCCTTGCCCGTATCCCGGGCATAGAACCGGTAGAGCTTCTTGAAGTGGGGGTTGGTGATCTTGCCCACGTTCTCGCTGATCTTGATCCGGGGGGTGATGACGCCCTTTTCGTCCTCCTCCGCCGCCAGCTTGTACACCCCGCCGAACACCGGCTCGCTGCGGGCGGTGATCAGCCGTTCGCCCACGCCAAAGCAGTCGATGCAGGCCCCCTGGCCCAGCAGATCCCGGATCAGATACTCGTCCAGGGCGTTGGAGCAGGTGATGGTGCACTCGGTCCAGCCGGCGTCGTCCAGCATCTTCCGGGCCTGGCGGGACAGATAGGCCAGGTCGCCGGAGTCCAGGCGGATGCCACACTTGGTGATGCCCAGGGGCTTGAGGATTTCGTCGAAGGCCCGGATGGCGTTGGGCACGCCGCTCTGCAGGGTGTTGTAGGTGTCCACCAGCAGGGTGGCGCTGGTGGGATAGGTGCGGCAGTAGGCCCGGAAGGCGTCCAGCTCCGTGTCGAACATCTGCACCCAGGCGTGGGCCATGGTGCCCCCGGCGGGGACGCCGTACAGCTGGTCGCTGAGGGCGCAGGCCGTCCCGGCGCAGCCGCCGATGTAGGCCGCCCGGGCGCCCACCACCGCCGCGTCGCCGCCCTGGGCCCGGCGGGAGCCGAATTCCAGCACGGTCCG
>CANQSJ010000042.1 GCA_947626495.1 uncultured Oscillospiraceae bacterium
CTGGACTTCCTCATCATGCAGATGGTGCGCCTGACGAGAAACGGCGAGACCGTGAAGGTCTCCAAGCGCACGGGCAAGGCCCTGACCCTGGCGGATCTGATGGACGAGATCGGCTCCGACCCCTGCCGCTACTTCTTCAACGCCAGCCCCGGCAGCCACCTGGAATTCGACCTGGACCTGGCGGTGCGCCAGGACAGCGAGAACCCGGTCTACTACGTCCAGTACGCCCACGCCCGGATCTGCTCGCTGCTGGCCACCCTGGCCGCCGACGGGCTCACGCCGGCAAAGCGGCCGGACGCGGCGCTGCTGACCTCTCCCCAGGAGCGGGAGCTCATCCGCGCCATCGCCGGTTTCCCCGGCGAGATCCAGGGCGCGGCGGCGGAGCTGGACCCCTCCCGCATCAATCGCTACGCCACGGAACTGGCCAGCCGTTTCCACAAATTTTACAACGCCTGCCGCATCCGGGGCGAGGCCGGAGAGGTGGCCGAGGCCCGTCTGGCGCTGGCCGCCGCCGCCAAACAGGTGCTGGAAAACGCCTTGGGAATCTTGGGCGTCTCGGCGCCGGAGAGCATGTGAGAACGGCCTTCCCGAAGGGGCTGGAATGAAATGCCATTTTCGGGAAGGATTTGGTAAAACGATTGGTGAATATTTACCAAAGATTTTCCTATTCCCCTTTTGCCACGTTGACTTTTCCCTGCTTATATGATACGTTTTGGGGCAGTAAATCATTGGTAATCAGGGGGGATCGTATGAAGTCGACTGGTATCGTGCGCAAGGTAGATGAATTAGGGCGTATCGTCCTTCCCATTGAGCTGCGCCGTACACTGGACATCGCGGAGCGTGACGCTTTGGAGATCTTCGTGGCAGAGGATACGATCATGCTGAAAAAATATCAGCCGGCCTGTGTGTTCTGCGACAGCTCCAAGGGCATCGTGACCTATAAAGGCAAAAACGTCTGCACCGCCTGTATCAGTACGCTGGCGAATCGAAGCTGAATCATGCCGCGTCCGCACGACTGAAAGATCCGCGCCGCTCCACTGGAGCGGCGCGGATCTTTTCTGTTTTTCCGGACGGCGGACGTCTCAGTTGGCGAAGGGCGTCATGCCCAGCACGGCAGCGTCGTCGCAGTCCACGATGTAATCCACTCCCTGCAGATATTCCTCCATGTCGCTGGCGCTCATGTATTCGATGGGCAAGCCCGTGGCATAGCCGCTCAACAGGGTCTGAAGTCCCTCGTAATAGATATCCTCATTGTTGCTGGAAGCGTCCAGAGCGGTGGTCTCGATGAGGAAGTATTCGCCTATATGGTCCTCCGAGTTCCACACCTCCACCGCCACCTGGGCATGGCCGGGAGGGAAGATCAGGAACGCGTGCATGCCGGCGCTCTGCAGGGCGCTGGCCACCACCAGGGACGTCTCCACGCACAGGCCGCCCTGCTGCTCCAGCACCGCATCCGGCAGCAGCACGTGCTGGTTGCTTCCGCTGATGGAGTAAGGATCCATCAAATAGCGGACGCCGCTCTCATAGAGGGCGCGCATGATCCCCGCCGCCTCCAGATACGTGGTTGCATAGGCGCCCAGACCGATGTCCTGATAACCGACGAAGGACTCTACGGCGCCGCCGGTGATGGACGACATCTGGTCGATGGCCAGCCGCTTGAGCTGGGCAATGGACGCCGATTCCGGCGCCAGGTAACACAGGACGTTGTCCTGGGTCGCCAGACCGTACTCATCGCTGTACCAATCTACGTCGTAGAGGCTCTTGATGGTGACAGGGAAGGTCTTGGCGTCGATGATCCCGCCGTCCATGTCGGAGAGCGTGACGGTCAGCTGGGCGTCCTTCGCCGAGGTGAGGTTGACATCGCCGGCCAGCGCGGGGGGCTTGATGTAGATGCCCTTATAGGAGGCGTCCAGGCTGAAGACCTCTCTGTATTTCTGGGTGAAGCCGGGGATCTCCGCCTCCACCACGATCTTTCTGGTGCCGTTGATGCAGCCGGTCTTGACCAGCACAAATGCGTCGTATGTATTGTACAGGGAGGGATAGATGGTGTCGATGGCATCGTAGACGAAACGGATCGTCCCATCCCGCAGATCCTCAAACTCGTATTCCTCCCGGGCGTCCTGGTCCAGAGCCACATAGTCCCGGGCCTCCTCCACCAGACTGCTGGCGAAGGAGAATTGGCTTCTGGAGTGTTCGGTCTCGTTCCCCACGCCGGACATCAGGCTCTGATAGTCCAGCTCCTCCTGGGTGATATACCGCTCCGCCAGGTTCATGGCGGACTGTATCCGCAGGGGGTCTCCGTAGTTCAGCCCCATGGCCAGCTTGTTCAGAACGGTCTGGTTCAGCGTCAGATCCGCCAGATACCGCTCCCACTCGCTGGTGATGCAGGACGGATACTCGATCTCGCCGTAGTTCTCCGTGGCGAAATCGTACCAGTCCCTCAGCGCGTAGTAATAGTCCTCATAGGTAGTGTAGTTTTCCTGGTAGGGTATCGAATACTCCTCGTCGTAATAGACGGCGAAGAAATCCCGGAAGAAGCGGTACAGCCTCGCCCGTATGGTCATGGAGCTGCCGGCCGTATTGAAGATCATGTCGCCGGCCGCCAGGAGCTTTTTGTCGCCGATGCCAAGGTCCGCCGCCTCCGAACGGTAGCCCTCGATCTCATCGTAAAGATCGGTGTAGACCCCCACATAGCGGTCATATTCCTCCAGGGTATCCGCGTTTTCGTCGTTGTACTCCTCGCTGATCTCGTCACACGTCTCCTCGGAGCTCAGCGCGGCGTTCAGCGCCTTGTCCAGATAGCCGATGTAGGTATTCTCCGCCTCCGCGTCTTCCCCGACGGCCGCATCTTCCCCGCCGGCCTCATCCTCCGCGGCTTCAGGCGTCTGCTCGGTCTCCGCCTCCGCCGTGGGGGTCTCGTCCTCCTTGGACGCCGACCGGCCATGGAACGCCACCACGCCCACGATCACCAGCACCAGCACCAGCGCCACCGCCGCGATGGCGATGATGGGGCCCTTCTTCCCGGGTCCTTTCGCGGTGGTCACGGTCTGGGGCGTGACGCGGGTGACGGTGGCCGTTCCCCCGCCGCCGGACGGCGTGTTCTCTCCGGGAGTGGGCTCACCGGGCACGAAGCGCACCTCCGTGCCGCACTTGGGACAAAAACGGGTACCCGGCTTTATGGCCGTACCGCACTTGGGGCAATAGATCACAGACTGTTCCATTTTTTCTCTTCTCTCTTCCTTTTTATTTACCGGAAAAGCGCGCGTGTGCCCCTGGATCACCGCGCGCTGAAGCTGTGTATAGTTCCATCTTATCACCGGAAAAACAGGCTGTCAACCGGTTCCGTCGGGCGGGCCGTGGGATCCTGCTCCCTCTCTGCGCGCCTCACCACTCGTATTTCACCTCGTCCCGCCGGAAACCGTAGTCGGCCAAAAACCGCTCCAGATCCCCGTCGGAGCGGATGAGCACCACCTCCACGAACCGCCCCGTGGCGGCGTCCCGGTATCCGGCCACCTTCTCTCCCGTGCAGATGCTGGATCGGACGACCGGCGTCTTGCCGGTCCGGTCGTACCGCGGCGCGGCGTTCTTCCGCCTCCCAAACATGGCTCCCCCCGCTTTCCCAAAGATCGGCCCCGGGTCTGCCGCGGCCCCTATTTATAATATTGTATCACGAACCGCCGGCGCCGGCGCGATGCCCCGGTCCTGCGGCCAACGGCCTATTCCACTCCCAGCTTGTGCCCCAGGTCCGATTCAAACGCGTTTATCTCTTCCAGGCACCCATTCAATCCTGCAAAGATCCTGTCCCGGGACAGATCCCCGTCTATGTCGGCGGCGCTGGTTTTGAACGGTATCCGCCACTGCCAGTCCTCCTTGCCGAACTTTGCGGGATAAAACGCGTTGATCCTGTCACAGATCGCCCGGAACTGTTCGGGGATATTTCTGGAGCTGATGGAGAGCTGGATATAAACGCTCTTTCCCGTACGGTTAACGATCTCATAGAAATAGTGATTGTCCGTATTCCAGCCGCTGGGCGCGTCGGGAATGTCCGGCAAAATCGCGGACATTTTTCCGGTGGTGAACCGGGTATAGGTCCGATTGCTCTTGGCAAGATTCTCCCTGACGCCATCGCAGGACACCGTCCACTCCCGGAGGACGCCCGCGATGCTCTCCAGCCTGGCCGTATCGGCGTCCCCTTCGCTGTGCAGATACGGCAAAATAGCCTCCAGCAGCTTCTGGCTCCACGTGGCATGGAACTGCGCCATGCGCGGCCACTCATCCTCTTTGAGGATGCTCACATTTTGCAGCGTGTAGGAGATCCAGGACGATTTATACGCATTTGCTCTCTCCCAGGTCAGGGCCACGCCCAGCTCCTGTTCGATCTCGTCCTTGTGCCGGTAAAGCAAATCGAAAGCCGCCTTATTCTGCGCCGCGTCGCCCTTGCACATATAAAAGTCGATCCGGGCGGAGTCATAATTGGCAATGCAGCAAATGCTGAACCCGCCGATACCGAAGGAGCCCGCCACCGTATTGGAGGTAATCGGATTACAGTTGCCAAAGGTGCCGCGATAAACGTGTTGTTTTTGTATGATCGGCAAAGCATAGGTCCAGTACCGCTTGCGGATCTCATAGCGGCTGATTTCCGCCGCTCTCTCGCTCTCCATGTCCTTCAGATAGAACACCAGATCCATCGGGTCGGCGCCATACAACGGGAACAGCCGGCGCAGGATGGATACTTTCATGGACGTGCTCGTATTGCGCTCCATGTAGATGTCGTCGTCTACTTTCAGCGCGTTTCTCAGCCCTTCGGATGTGCTGCTCACATAGTTTGCAAGGCTGCTGCCATAATCCGAATTGTACGCCAGGCCCGAAAGCACGCTGCCGTCTTTCTGGTGCAGGAACTTGACGATATGCTCAAACATATCCGCCCAGCTGCTCACAGGCTGCTCGAGATTCTGATAGCTGTATTTCGCGATATCCCGGCCGGTAAGGTCGATGTTCTCATCGTCCAGCGTGCAGGTGTCAAACTCCTTCTCCGCCGGAACAAAGCTCGTCTGCGGATAGGTCCATATCTTCTTCGCCCGGGCGATCATCTCCCCGTTGCGCTCCTCCAGCTCCGGCAGACCCCACGATGCCTTCCCGGCGATCTTCTGGTTCATTTTCAGGCCGCTGACTCTATATCCCCCTTCCTCCGCATCGCGCTTTTCCGCAAACGTCTTGTTGCTCAGATTGGGGTTATATCCGGTCAGCGTGAGATTCGCCAGGCGGTGGAGCCAAAGGGCGTGGATCTCCTCCGCATTGGCGCCCAGAGCCTCCGTCCACGCCGGCGTCAGATGCTGGGGCATGATGTGCTCGATGGTATACTCGTTGTTGTCAAGATGGGTGTAGACGTCTTTCGTCTCCACCGTTCCATAATTCTCAAAACGCTCGAACAGGTACGCTTTATATTTGCCCCGCATCTGATACACCTGTTTGTTGGCCAACGCCCCGGTAAACTCATCGTCATCCGGGAAGCGGCCGCTGTCTTTCTTTGAGAGGAGCGCATAGATGAATTTGGGGACGTAATTGTCCGCGGTGTTATCGTAGCGCAGGATCTCCCGGTTCAGATTCAGGAATATCTTATTCAGCGCGTTGGTGGGCACCTCACAGATATTTCTGCGGAACAGATAATTCTCCGTGATCAGGAAAATCTGCTCCACATCCTCTACGGAGAGCTTTCCGTCCTGATGCAGCCGCAGCACTTCCATCAGGAACGGCCTGGTAACCACGATCTCCAGCCGCGCCATCCGGTACAGGCAGTCGTCCAGTTTCTTATCGTTCAGTCCGCTCTTGCAGACACGCAGTTTCTCGAAGTAGCGGGCATACTGGCAAAGATCCTTCAGCAGTTCCTCCATGGGCTGCTGTTTCTTTTCTGCATAATCTTTAAAGGCCCGGTAAACGTTGCTGACGTTGGGCGTGAGCTGCTGCTTGATGCTGAGATAATCCCGCACAAAGCCGCTGACGTCGTTGGCCGTACATCTCTCGATCACAGTCCAATAGGTATCATAGAGCTTATTCTGCACCCGGGGATGCTGCCCCATCAGAATGTAGTTTCTGATTTTATCGCCCTCTGTCAGAGCAAGCCCGGTGGAGTTGAGACTCTCGAATATCAATTGGGCGTTATCGCTCTGATCCAAAGTGATGCTGATGATCTCCAGTCTGCCGATCGCCCCATACAGATCGTCCACCGAGATCTCTTCCCTGAGTATCTGGTTGCAGAAAAAGCGGTAGTTCAGCGTCAGATTGGACGCAGGATCATAGTCCTCCTCTTCTCCGAAAAGCTTGGCGAGAGCCGCCCGGTCCCCTTTGACCGGGCGCAGTTTGATCTTTTCATCCTCCGCCGCCCAGGGAGAGACCAGGAACCGGTCATTGATCTGGTCGTCCAGCTTATTTTCCTTTGCTGTGATCTTCTTCTGCCGAATGAGGTTCCGTATCGCCAGAAGCAGAAGCGAGACCGTAGTGAGACGCTGCTGTCCATCAATGATATGGTACTCGGTAATGGCCCCGTTTCCCACCACCGACGAGACGATGCTCCCGAAAAAGTGGCTGTCCCGGTTGTCCTGAACGATCTTCTTCAGATCCTCATACAACTGACGGCAGTTGTCCACTTTCCAGTCGTATTTACGCTGATATACGGGGATAATATAGCGCTTCCCCGCCCCTTCCAGGTACTCGATCAGTTTTGCTTCCGAGCCTTTCATGATACGTCCTCCCGCAGAGATACATAGCCCTTGCATCCGTGCACGCTCTTGAATCGCCGGCCAAAGCTATCCATTTAAATAACAATTTAAACGATAACACCCCGTTCGTCAAGCCCTGCGCCCTCATCGCCCCGTCCTGGCGCTCCTGTGCGCTCCGCATCCGTTTTGTCTATCAGATCCCGATATCGGAAGCACCCCTTCACATGATCGTTCTCCTTATCCTGCCCTCATGCCGGGGTACTCAATGTCCACGGCAACGCCGAACACATCTTCCCTCCTATTTTACTGCAAAGCCGTGTTGCCTTCAATCCTCGTCATCCCACAAAAGGTCATAAAACATCATCTCCCCGATGCTGAAGGGGCGGTCCCGCTCGGCCTTTTTCATCTTCCTGTACGTCGCGCCGTCCACCGTGATAGTGCGCTCCTCAAAGACCTTTTGCTTGCCGAACAGGCCGTATTTCTCCACCTGCACCAGCGCTCTGACCCTGTGATTCATAAAAACACCTCCCGGTATGCTCATCCTAACAGCAGCGCTGTCCCATAAACCGGCCAGCAACAGCGTCATCGGTCCCTCCCCGGCAACGGAGAAGCCCCTCCCGGGGAGATGAACCAGACGGTTTTTGTGATGCGGCGATGCAGGCCGCTCCTGACAAGCATATACACAATCTGTCAAATCCGTGCTATACTTAAGCTGTATTTGTCACTGGCACACCAAACGCAAAGGATGGCGCGCAATGGATCTTCTTGACAAGTTGAATACACATTCCACCCTGAAGGAGATCCCTGTCGGGGAATTCCATGAACTAAAAATCAGAGGCATGACGTTTACCATTCGCCAATATGAAGCGTCCGACCTGGGCAATGTGTCATGGATGAGCGCCGCCGGTTTCTTTGGCCTTATGAAAATGGAGACCCTGATCATCAATCCCAAATGGAAAGATATGCCGCTGCTGTCCTATGACCGGGTGAAAGCCATGGGCAGCGACACGCTGATCATCGAGCTGTCCGACACGCTGACCGGTCCCTGTTTTCTGCAACCGCTGGACGAAGTAAAGGCCCGTTACGCCTCGCTCCCGGATCACAATTCTCGGCTCTCACTGGTATGATTCCATCAGGCTTGAACAGAGCGTTTCCAAAAAGGGGAAAGCGGCGCTGTCGGCCACCCTTGACACGCTAACGGATGAATACCTTGCCGCTTATGCCGCCTGCGCCGCACAGGCCAAATCCTGCGCCCCGCAGGAAAAGGCCCAAAAGTCCGGCGCATACGTCGAGGGACTCTTGCTGCACGGCGGGCCCTCCACGGATATTTTCAAAAAGAGATTGGGAGAAGAAAAGACGGCGGACCTATTTCGAAGGGTCCTGTTTGCTTCAGCCTGAGCCAAAAGTATCAAAGAGGTTCCCTCCAAACACACAAATCCCCGGTCGGCTTTCGCTGACCGGGGCCTCGTTTAGGATATACAGGTTCACCTGGATGTCTTTCCGCCGATGGACGCGGCGGTGAAGCTGGGATCTGCGCTAAACGTAAACATATCTGCCCTCCGTCTGTTTTTATCTATGCTCTGTACTGTCCAAAGCAGATCTGAGCCAAGCTATTCTTCTCTCCACACAGGTCTTCAGCAAATTACTCTTTGTGGCCGTCTCAAATCCGTGACACGCGCCCTTCACCTCATGGTATTCAGCCGGTATCCCCTGATCTTTCATCCTTTGCCACAGCAGCACGCCCTCGTCGCGGAGCGCGTCAAACTGCGCGACCTCTATATACGTCGGCGGAAACCGGGCAAAGGACGCCGCCTCCAGGGGCGAGGCATACTCGATCCTCTCCGGTTGTCGCTGCCCAAGGTAGGCGTCCCACATCATCTTGGTCAGCTTCGCATCAAAAACCGGGGCGTCAACATATTTCTGCATGGAATCGGTCGTCATCCGCCTGTCCGTGACCGGGTAGATCAGAAGTTCTGCATCCGGCATGCGCAGGCCACGGTCCCTTGCCATCAGGGTCACGGCCAGGGCAAGAGCCCCGCCGGCGCTGTCCCCGGCGATGATGACCGGAGCGCCGCCGGCCTGCTCCAGCGCCCATTCGTATGTGCAATAGCAGTCCTCCGCCGGGACAGGAAACGGATGCGCCGGCGCCAGACGGTAGTCGGTATAGATGACCCTGCACGGCAGTCTGGAAGCGTACAGCTTCGCCATACTGTGATGGGCAAAGGATGCCTTCAGCACAAAGCCACCGCCGTGAACCAGCACCATACATGGCAGCTCGCCCGTGTAATGGGCCGGTTCGATCACCAAAGTGTCAAGGCTCGCGCCGCCAAATCCCGGCGTCTTATGCCGGGTGACGGCAACGGCGCCGTCCGACCGGCATTTAGAAAAGCCGATGATCCTGTTCATCAAGGGCAGAAGCGCCGGGGCATTCGGCATTTTGAGCCTTGCGATCCCCGCCAGCTCCGAGTCTATATCGTATTTGGACACGGCGTCACCTCCCCGACAAAGCGGAATTAATAATCTAACAGTCTGCCATAGTCATTCCATTCGCCAAACATTTTACCTTGTCTAGTCTCCTCGATTAAGTGCGCCAACATTTGGTCGTACATCTTTGGGTTTCGTTTCTTATAGAAGGCAATATTTCCCGCTCGTACCCTTTGGTATAAAGAAGGAAATGATTTGAACTTCGACCACGCCCGTGCAGCCTTCAACGCCGCCTCAATATCAGGGTCGATTTGAAAACTGCGAATCCCCGTAGCAGGGAGGACTGCTCTTCCCGCATCAGTCATCAGACCCAAAGCGTCCAGTCTGCGAACACGCTCCTTGTTGAGTTCTGTCCACTTGCTCTCCTTTTTACGGGGTGTAAAGCGCTGCAACCTCTTTCCGTCAATGATTCTGTGGGTGCTGTCTATCCAACCAAAGCAAAGCGCTTCTTCCACAGCATCAATATACCAAAAGTGGGTGTCATCAACAGGCTTCCCACGTTTTACATTAACCCAGCATTCTGTCTCTTGTTCTGAATAAACACTGAGCCATTCACGAAATGATTTGCGGCAATCGACTTGTAAAATATTTTTATACTCCATTCCTTACTTGGCCTCGCTAAATCCCGATTTGTCGTTCTGACACTCCTCAACAAAGCGGAAGTTGTCTATTTCTTCTTTTTCGGTTTTGGTGCCGGCAACTCCTCAACCATGGCGTTAAATAAACCTGTCAAAAACTCTCTGTTGTCAACTTCATCCACCAACAACATCTCTTTGGCCCCCTCATAGGGAGGTTCATAGGTCGCTGCTGGCATATAGCGAATCGCTGCTTTTATTGGTTTTACAAGCAACCTGTCATCATAAATACCGCCTACGATTTTGCCGCGGTAATAGATAATGAATTCTCCCATCATAGCCCGAACTGTAATTTCATCCAATTCGGATAATTGCCCTAAAACAAAATCCAAATATTCTTTACTTGACGCCATTATTCTACCTCAAATCCCGAGTTGCCATTTTAATTATCTCTCCCTAAAGAGGGAAAGCTGTCGATCTCCATCCTCAAAGGTATTTGCTTGCTTCCTTTATGCTTAAACCGTCCATTTCATCCCTGTGCCTGTTGATAAAGCTTTTCACAAATCCCGGGTCCGTTTTTGAGTAATCCCTCAACGCCCAGCCGATTGCTTTATTTACAAAAAACGCATTGCTTCCAAAGTTATTTACTATTATTGTTTCCAGCAATTTCGTGTCCGTTTTATCTTTTAGCCCAAGCTGATGCTCTATTGCGGTCCTTTTGAGCCATATATTTTCATTTATGGACCAATCGATCATCAGATCCTTGACCCTGGGATCTCTCGTTCCAACATCTCCGATCACTTTGCAAAGAAAATCTATCGTATCCCACCAGGATTTTGTCGTTATATAATACTTGATCTTTGGTATATCATCGAAGGATACGTATTCTTTCAAAGCAAGAAGATAATCATAAACCAAATATTGAAATTCTCTGTGCTTGTCATCATAGCATTTATCCAAAAAGCCCCAATCCACCGCCTTTTCCTTCTTATCGGACCGGATAACGTCATGATAGACTTCCTTTCTCCTAGGCGCAGGAAGGCCATAAAAATCAAACATGTTTCTCATATATTTTGACATGGCAGCGGCATTTTCTTTATCTTCCCTTGATTCAAATCGCTGTTTGATCTTCAAATACTTATCCATACCTTCAAATCCTTTTTATATTTCTCATCTTTTGTTCTAGCATTTCCCCGACAAAACGGGAATTTGCCTATCCTTTTTTCTTGCCGAGAACCGCAGCGATGGCCGCGGCCAAATAACCAAGAAACAGATAGATGACTGCATAAAACAAAAACGCCCGCTCTCCCATGTCAAAAAAGACCCACGTTCCAATCAGGAACAGGGCGGATAAGAGCAGGGGCTGGAACCAGGCCTCCTTTAACTCTCTGCCCGCGAACACACCCACGCATACTGCCGCCATTGGATCAACTGCAAAAAACAGCACAAGCACGGCTGCCATGCCTCCCGCCCCCTTCACAAAGGTGACGGCGCACCAAGGCAGCAGCAGCATGATTCCTGCAGAGCACAACGCGCATATACGATTCTTTTTCACCATAATATCGTTCCTCGACAAATTCCGATTTACCGCGCTGATATGAGTATAACTATCCCCGCGGCGGCCGCCGGGCTCTCAGCAGACCAGCATGGACAGCTTTTTCCCCAAAAAGATGCCCGCCAGGCAGCCGGCCACGCTCAGGAATATATAGGCGCCCCCCGCCAGCCAGGCCTTGTTTTCAAAGAGCGTGAACGCCTCCAGCGAAAAGGTGGAAAAGGTCGTGAAGCCTCCGCACACGCCGGTCTTCCAAAACAGGACCGTGTTCGGCGACACATCACTGTTATCCCCGGCGACGCCCGCGATAAATCCGATCAGCACCGCGCCCAGGATATTGACGAGCAGCGTCAATATGGGAAAGCCCGTCCTGACCGGTAAAAGGCTTATGGCATATCGTCCCACAGCGCCCACCGCGCCGCCCAGCGCGACAAATAAAAACCCCATGCTATCCTCCTCCATTCTGCAGTCCGCTTCTCACCCGTCTGTCATGCCATGTCGCGCGGTTTCGGCGCCGGCCGGGAGCGCGCCCGGCATTTCGGTATGATGACGCCAGTCATTATACCCCAGCCCCCGCCAAAACACAAGGACGCGGCATACCGCCCCCGATCTACAGGCCACACCGCAGGCGGGCACCCCCCATGCAAAAAGTCCCCGGTCGGCTTTCGCTGACCGGGGACTCATTTTCACTATGCAGATCTACCCGAGAGATCTCTGTTCCTCTCAGCCGTTCTTGATCGCGGCCTGTGCGGGACGGTACTCCGATAGGCTTTTTGGCACTACTGCTCCCTACCCCGCCA
>CANQSJ010000043.1 GCA_947626495.1 uncultured Oscillospiraceae bacterium
GCCCCCGCGGGGCCGATGGGACCGGAAGGGCCAGTCGGCCCAGTAGGACCGGCAGGGCCAATGGGGCCGGCAGGGCCGGTAGGGCCCGCGATCATGCTGGGACAGCAGGGCTGGCTGGGGCAGCAGTAGCGGCTCAGGCCGTTGGCCTGCGCCCCGGAGACGATGTTCATATTTTCAACACAATCCGCCATAGTATCCTCCTTCGGGCTTTGCGCCCGGTCCCACTATATGCCGCGCGCCGCCGCGCGGTGCGCAGCCAAAAAAGAAGGCAGGCAGCGATGGCCGCTGTCTGCCGTTTTTCTCCGCTCTGCCGGCCCGCTGTGATTCAGGCCTCCTCGTCCGCCTCGTCCCGGGTCCGGAACAGCAGCGACACGCACCACAGCGCCGCCAGGCCCACCAGGGTGTAGACCACCCGCGACACGGGGTTGGTCTGGCCGCCGAAGATCCAGGCGACGATATCAAAGCGAAACAGCCCGATGCTGCCCCAGTTCAGCCCGCCGATGATGGCGAGGATCAGGGCTATCCTGTCGATGACCATGAAAAAGACTCCTTTTTCGTCAGACTAAATGATCTTGCATAGCATAGCTTGCGCGAAAGCGCCCCGGATTATGCGCCGGAAGAGGCTGCCGGCAAAGAAAAAATCTTCCGCAGGGGCGAAACCGTGTTATACTGATAAACACAAAATACGCAAAGGAGGCGGCGCCATGCTGGCGGAGAAGCGGCTCATCGAGCCCATCGCCCACATCGAGACGGACCTGCCCACCAAATTCGGCCTGCCCCGGCAGAGCGGCCTGGTGCCGTCCCTCACCGCCCGGATCGTGTTCGAGCCCCTGTACCGGGACCCGGTGGCCTTCCGGGGGATCGAGGGCTACTCCCACCTGTGGCTCATCTGGGGCTTTTCGGAGAACGGCCGGGACGGCTGGGCCGCCACGGTGAAGCCGCCCCGGCTGGGAGGCAACCGGCGGATGGGGGTGTTCGCCACCCGCTCGCCCTACCGGCCCAACGCCCTGGGATTGTCCTGCGTGGAGCTGGTCCGCCTGGAGCGGGACGAAAAGCGGGGCCCGGTGCTGGTGGTGGCGGGTGCGGATCTGGTGGACGGCACGCCCATCTACGACGTGAAGCCCTATCTGCCCTTCACCGACAGCCGGCCGGAGGCGGCGGCGGGCTTCGCCGGGGAGGTGCTGGACTACGCCCTGGAGGTGGATTTTCCCCCGGCGCTGCTGGAGAAGATCCCGCCGGACAAGCGGGACGGCCTCATCGGCCTGCTGCGCCAGGACCCGCGGCCGGCCTACATCGACGATCCGACCCGCCGGTACGGGTTCCGCTATCTCTCCTTCGACGTGCGCTTCACCGTCGCGGAGGGGCGGCTCACGGTGGTGGAGATCGCGGACATGGAATAAAAAACGCCCCCGGGGACGAAACCGTCCCCGGGGGCGCCGGGTTTTTGCCCATCACTTTTCCAGCAGCTGGGCGCTGGTCTTCAGATGGTCCACGATGGGAAGGTGCTGGGGGCACACCGACTCGCAGTGGCGGCAGGCCACGCACTGGGAGGCGAGGCCCTTGTGCTCCGTGGCCTCCCGGTAGCTGGCGGCGGCCTCGCCGGCGTCGCCGCCGGTGAGACACTGGTTGGCGGCGGCGAACACCTGGGGGATGGGGATGCGCTGGGGGCAGCCCTCCACGCAGTAGGCGCAGCCGGTGCAGGGGATGGCGGCGGAGCGGCCCAGGATCTGCTGTGCCTGGGCGATGATCTGCCGCTCGGCGTCGTTCAGGGGCTGGAAGGCCTTCATGAAGGACAGGTTGTCCTCCATCTGGGCCACGTTGCTCATGCCGGACAGCACCGTCAGGATCCCGTCCAGGCTGGCGGCGAACCGGATGGCCCAGGAGGCGGGGGAGGCGTCGGGGGCGTAGTCGGCGAACAGCTTCTTCACCTCCGCCGGGGGATCGGCCAGACGGCCGCCCTTCACCGGCTCCATGACCACCACGCTCTTGCCATGGCGGCGGACCACCTCATAATTGGCCCGGGAGGTGACCTTGGGGTTTTCCCAGTCGGCGTAGTTGAGCTGCAGCTGCACGAACTCCACCTCCGGGTGCTCGGTGAGCAGGCTGTCCAGCACCTCCGGTCCGTCGTGGAAGGAGAAGCCCACGTGGCGGACCAGGCCCTTCTCCTTCAGCTGGCGCACATGCTCCCAGAGGTGATATTTGTCGTACTTCTCCCGGTTTTTCGCCATCAGGCTGTGGAGCAGGTAGTAATCGAAATACTCCGCGCCGGTGCGCTTGAGACTGGTGTCGAACTGCTTGCGGGCGGACTTCTCCGTGGGGGCCACGGAGGCGTTCACCTTGGTGGCCAGGGTGAAGCTCTCCCGGGGATGCCGGTCCACCAGCGTCCGCTTGGCGGCGGCCTCGGAGCCCAGATACACGAAGGCGGTGTCAAAATAGGTGAACCCCGCCTCCAGGAACATGTCCACCATTTGAGCGGTCTGCTTGGTGTCGATGATGGCGCCCCGCTTGGGCAGGCGCATCAGGCCGAAGCCCAGCTTGGGCGTCTCTTTTCCGAAATAGTCAGCCATATTGATAATACCTCCCAGGTTTATTTTCCGTCTGTGACCGGCGGCAGATCCTCCTCGTCCCGGAGCCGGATGCCGTTTTCCGCCAGAAGGGCCGCCGTTATGCCCATGCCGGGCGTCACCCGGCCGGTGAAGGTGCCGTCGTATACCGCGTGCACGCCGCAGGAGGGGCTGCGGGCCTTCAGGATGGCCTCCGTAACGCCGTGGCTTTTGCAGAAGGCCAGAGCCTTTTCCGCTCCCAGGCGAAACTCCTCCGTCACGTCCTCCCCGGCCTTGCTGTAGACCCGGCCATCCCGGATCTCGCTGGGCAGCCGGGGCGCCGGCAGGCCGCCGGACCGCTCCGGACAGAAGCACACCCAGTCCTTCCCCTCCAGATATCTATGTACGGCGGCGTTGTCGTTGTTGCCGCCGTTGTATTTGCAGTTGTGGCCCAGAAGGCACGCGCTGACCAGGATCATGGTGGAAAACTCCTTTCAGGCCGCCGCCGGAGGCGCGCGCCGTTTCCATTTGCCGGAGAGGAGATAGGGGAACATGACCAGGAAGAAGGTGAAGCCCGCCAGCGCTCCGCCCAGCCAGTAGCCCATCACGCCCAGGCCCAGCGCCTCCGCCAGCAGCAGGCACAGTCCGATGCGCATGACCACCCCGTCCAGGATGCCCAGCACGAAATTCATCACCGGGAAGCCCATGCCGTTGCACAGCGCCGTGCTGGGGCCCCGCAGGGCGTAGCCGAAGAAGTTGAGCACCGCGATGAGCACATAGCGGTGGCTCATGGCCAGCACCGCCGGATCGTCGTCGAACAGGGCGAACACCCCCTCGGGCGCGGCGATCATCACCGCGGAGAGCGCCGCCGCGAAGGCCGCCCCCACCGCCGCCGCCGTGGCCAGGGCGCGCACCACCCGGTCGAACTGCCGGGCGGCGAAGTTCTGGCCCACCATGGTGGCGCCGGACTGGCTCAGGGCCTGGCTGATGATGCTGGCCACGGTGGACAGCTTGTTGCCCACGCTGGTGACGGCGGACACCGTCACGCCGTAGACGTTGATGCGGCTGGACACGAACAGCATGGAGGCGTTGATGGCGCAGGACTGGATGGACATGGGCACGCCCAGCTTCAAGAGCTTTCCCAGGGCGTCCCGCTCCGGGCGCAGGTGGCGCAGCCGGAAGGTGAAGCCCAGCCGGTCCCGCTGCCGCCAGAGATATCCCACGCACAGCAGAAAGCTGACCCCCTGGGCGATCACCGTGGCCAGGGCCGCCCCGAAGGGGCCCATGCCCCGGGAGACGAACGCCAGATCCAGCACCACGTTCAGCACCGACGCGATGACGATGAACACCATGGGCCGCTTGGAGTCGCCCATGCCCCGCAATATGGCCGCCACCATCACATAGCCCACCAGGAAAAACAGCCCCACCGTGCAGCACACGGTGTACTCCCGGCAGTAGACCAGCGCCTCGTCCGGCACGTTCAGCCAGCCCATGAACCGGCCGGCGGAGGCAAGCCCCAGGGCGGAGATGAGAAGGCTCAGGGACAGGATGAAGGTGAACATGGCCCCTACGGTGCGGGACACCGCGTCCCGGTCCTTCAGCCCCACGTATTGGCTGATGAGCACCTGCCCGGCGTTGCAAAAGCCCATGCAGATGAAGGTGTACATGTGGATGAGGTCCGCGCCGATGCCCACGGCGGACAGACCCGCCGGGCCCACGAACTGGCCTACCACCACCATGTCCACCAGGTTGTAGGCGGTCTGCAGCAGATTGGACAGCATAAACGGCCCGGCAAAGCCCAACAGCTGCCGCGCCACCGGGCCGGAGGTATAGTCTTTGATCAGGGTGTCGCCGTCGCGCATGAAGTGTGTCTCTCTTCTCCTCGTTTTTTCTATTTTATCCCGCCGGACGGCGGGACGCAAGAGAATTATTTCCCATTTATACCCCCGTGCCGTCGAAGGGCGGGGTGTACTCGCTCTCGGCGCTGCTCAGCTCCTGGGTGTAGCCCTCCAAAAGGCCCAGGGCCGCCATGTAATCGCAGGCGCGCCGGTACTCCTCCGCCGTCAGCCGCCGGTCCGGCCCGCCCACGCCGTTGGGGGTGTACTGGCCCATGAGGGACACCAGCACGTCGCCCGGTTTGAACGTGTCCGCGATCCAGTCCAGCACCGAGAAGGTGTTGTCCAGCTGCCCCGGCAGCACCAGATGGCGGATCATCACCCCCCGGACCAGCATCCCCTCATCGTCCAGCCGATAGGGTCCGGTCTGGCGGAACATCTCCCGGATGGCCGCCTTGGCCACCGCCGGATAATCTTCCGCGCCGGAGAGCGACCCCGCCAGGGCGCCGTCCATGTATTTCATGTCCGGCAGATACACCTGCACCTTCCCCTCCAGGGCCTCCAGGGCCCCGACCGACTCATATCCGCCGGAATTCCACACCACCGGCACTGCCGGCCGGGGCTCCAGCGCCCACAGCACTGCCGGGAGGAAATGGGAGGCGGTGACCAGGTTCAGGTTGTGCACCCCCTGGCCCTCCAATTCCCGGAAGATCTGCCGCAGCCGGTCCACGGTGACGGCCTTGCCCCGGCCTCCGGCGCTGATGGCGTGGTTCTGGCAGAAGGCGCACCGCAGGGTGCATCCGGCGAAAAACACCGCGCCGCTGCCCCGGGTCCCGCTGATGCAGGGCTCCTCCCAGAAGTGAGGGGCCGCCCGGGCCACCACCGGGTCCCAGCCCATGCCGCAAAAGCCGGGATGGGCCTCATCCCGGCTCGCGCCGCATTTTCTGGGACAGAGAGAACAGAGCATAATAACCTCGTTTTTTCAGTGCATGAACCGCCGCCAGAGCCACGCCAGGAGCAGCGACACCGCCGCGCCCAGCAGCCCGGACCCGGCGGCCAGCAGGGCCTTCTGGTAGGGGCGCTTGCCCTCCTCCCGGGCCTTTTCGATCTCGGAGAGGGTCCGGCCCTCGGTGAAGGCCACGATCTCCTTGTAGGTCTGGATGTCGAACTTCTTCTTCCACTTTTCCACCCGGAGGGACCAGACAAACGTCACGGCGGCCAGGACGGACCATACCGCCAGTCCCCGCCACCGCCACAGCAGCGCTAGGGGCACGCATGTGACGAGCATGGCCGCGAACAGCGCCGTGAAGATGTTGCTGTCCCGCCGGAAGGCGGCCTTTTCCCCGTCGTCGATCTGCTTTTTCATTTCCGCGATGTCTCCTTTGACAAGATCGTCAAGGGACGCGGAAAACGCCTCCGCCAGCAGCAGAAGGCTTCTTATGTCCGGGCAGGTTTTGCCGTTCTCCCAGTTGGAGACGGACTGGCGGGTGGCGTATACCCGCGCTGCCAGCTCGTCCTGAGAGAGGCCCAGCGCCTGCCGCCGTTTTCGTATCTGACTGCCAAGCTCCATGGTTTCCGCACCTCCTTGCCCTGTCAGCATAGGCGAAAAGGGGAGAGCTGTCTATCAAAGGTGTTTTCCATGGAACGCAGACAGGCCGCTCCGGGGAGGGAAGCGGCCTTTGTCACCGCCGGCGCATGAGAACGGTCACCAGCGTCAGCACCGCCGGGAACACAATGGCGGCGGCCAGACCCACCTTCAGCGTGCCTCCCGCGGCCCCGGCCGCCAGACCCACCAGGGTGGGGCCGGCGGTGCAGCCGATGTCGCCCCCCAGGGCCAGGAGGGCGAACATGGCCGTGCCGCCCCGGGGGAACCGGGCGGAGGCCAGACTGAACACGCCGGGCCACAGGATGCCCACGGAAAAGCCGCACAGTCCGCACCCCAGCAGCGACAGCGCCGGGCTGGGGCTCAGCACGGCCAGCAGATAGGCCCCCACACACAGCGCGCCGCTGGCGGGCAGGGCCGTCCGGAGGGGAAACCGGGCCTCCGCTTTCGCGTACGATGCCCGGGCCGTGCCCATGAGCAGGGCGAAAAAGCAGGGGCCGGCCAGATCGCCTACGGCCTTGGTGACGCCCAGGCCCCGCTCGGCAAAGGCGGAGGCCCACTGGCTCATGGCCAGCTCCGACGCCCCCGCCGTGATCATCAGCAGGAAAAACAGCCAGAACAGCCCGCTGCGAAACAGCTCCCCCAGCCCCATGCCGCCGCTCTCCCCCGTCAGGGAGGCGATGGGCACCTGGGTGAAGAAAAAGGCGTTCAGCAGCGGCAGCAGCGCCCACAGGCAGCACAGCACGGGCCAGGAGCCCTTGCCCAAAACCGCCAGAAAGCCGGTGGACAGCAGCACCACCGTCACGGCGCCCCAGCAGTAAAACGAGTGCAGAAAACTCATGGCGGCGGCCTTGCGCTCCGTGGGGCAGGCCTCCACAATGGGGCTGATGAGCACCTCGATGAGCCCGCCGCCCACGGCGTACAGCACCACGGACACCAGCAGCCCCGCGTAGGCGTCGGGCAGCAGCCGGGGCAGCAGCCCCATGCCTGCGAGCCCCGCGGCGGAGAACAGATGGGCCGCCACCGCGCAGGGGCGGTACCCCAGCCGGTCCACGAATTTGGCGGAGAGGATGTCCACCGTCAGCTGGACGCAGAAGTTCACCGTGATGAGCATGGTGATCTTCTCCAGGGGCAGCCCCAGGCTGTCCTGGAAGATGAGAAACAGCAGCGGGGCGAAGTTGTTGACCACCGCTTGGGTGACGTAGCCCAGGTAGCAGGCGTACAGGGTGTGTTGATAGTTCGTCTTCATGTCCTCTTCTCGGCGGACGGCCCATCCTCCGGGCGGCGCCGCCGGCCGTTTTGGTCGAAGTTCCGTTTGAGGGCCCGCTCCACGGGGAAGATGGTCCCCAGCATGACCACCAGCTGCACGCCGGCGATGACGAGCCCTGTGTTGCCGATCACGCCGATGTCCCGGCCCAGGACGAACAGCAGCGGGACCACGGACGGCAGCAGCAGGATCAGTCCCCACCGGTACCACAGCCGGCCGCAGCATTGGTGGGCGAAATCCCAGGTGTCCCGATTCTTCATGGACATCGTTGTGCGGTAGCCGAAGGCGGCGTTGATGTTCTTGGGCAGTTTTTTCAGAAACATCCTGCCAATGCCGATCATCACCCCGGGAATGAGCAGGTCCGCGCACAGCATAAACAGCCAAAACACGATCATACGGTATACCTCCCAAATGTATTCGTTTATCCCGCCGTGAACCGCCACAGCCGGGCCCGGTCCTCCGCCGCGGCGTAGCCGATGCCTACCCGGGGGGAGGCGTCGATCCGCGCCGGCACAAAGCCGTCGTCCTCCAGCGCCAGAGCGGGTCCCAGCATGGTGTCGTTCAGGCTCTTGTCGATCTGCAAAAACTTCGTCACCCGGCCGGGGCCGGAAGCCCCCTCCACGCCCCGGATGAGCACCGCTTGTGGGTCGTCCGCAGCGCCGGTCACCAGGTTCAGCATCCAGTGGATGCCGTAGCACAGGTACACATAGATGGTCCCGGCGGGATGGTAGAGCACCTCTGTCCGCTTGGTGCGGCCGTGGCTGGCGTGGCAGGCGGTGTCCCCCTCGCCGAAATAGGCCTCCGTCTCCGTGATCCGGGCCCGGAGCACGGTCCCGTCCGGCAGCGTCCGGACCAGGAGCTTTCCCACCAGCGCCCGGGCCGCCTCCGGAGCGGGCAGGTCAAGGATATTCATAGGTATAGTCCTCGCTGTTCTCGTCAAAGCCCGCCGCCAGACCCGCTGTGACGATCACCCGGCGGTCCCGGGTGATGAGCACCAGCTCCACGTCGCCGTGGCCGGCGGCGTAGTCCAGCGCCCCCTGGCTGCCCAGCACAAACAGGGCGGTGGAGAGCGCGTCCGCCCGGGCCCCGTCGGCGGTCACCACCGTGACGGACAGCAGGTCGTTGTCCACGGGCCGGCCGGTGGCCGGGTCCAGGATGTGGATATAGGTCTTGCCGCCCTGCTCAAAATACCGCTGATAACCCCCGGAGGTGACCACCGCCGTCTGGCCCACGCTGAGGGTGCCCACGTACGCGCCGGTGTCGTTGGGGTCGGTGACGGCCACCTGCCAGCGCTTGCCGTCGGGGCGGGTCTCGCCCAGGGTCTGCACGTTGCCCCCCAGGGACAAAATGGCGTGCTCCGCTCCGGCGTCGGCCATGGCCTCCGCCGCTTTTTGGGCGGCATAGCCCTTGGCCACCGCCCCCAGGGACACAGCCATGTCCGCCGGCAGCGTCACTGTGCCGGCGGCGGCGTCCAGGGCGATGGCATCCGTGTCCTTTTCCGCCAGCAGCGCCGCCAGCTCCGCCGTCTCCGGTACCCGGTAGTCCCCGGTGGTGAAGCCCCAGGCGCGGATGATGGGATACAGGGCCGGGTCCAGGGCCCCGTCCGTCTCCCGGCCCACGGCCAGGGCGGTATCCAGCACCGCCAGACAGTCCGCCGACACGGCCACGGGCCCGCCGGCCCCTGCGTTCAGGGCGTATACCGAGCCGTCCTCCCTTTCCGGGTCCAGATCTGCCGCCAGGCCGTTGATCACGTCCGTGGCCGCGGCCAGCGCATCGTCCGCGGCGGGGCCGTAGGCGGTGAGGAACATCACCGTGTCCATGGCGAACAGCTGCTTTTCCCGCTTCTCCGTCCCGGCGCCGGCGCAGCCCGGGATCGCCAGCAGCAGCGCCAGGACCAGGGCCAGGACATTACAGCTCCGCCTTGTGAGCTTCATAGAATTCCCAATAGTCCTTGAGCATGTATCTCAGCACGTTCGGCGTGTCCAGGTGATAGGGGCACCGGGACTTGCACCGGCCGCAGTCCAGACAGGACTTGATCTTGTTCATCTTCTCCTGCCACTCCGGGGTGAAGTAGGGCCGCCAGGGGCTGCGGCGGATGAGCATGTCCATCCGGGCGCAGTTGCGGATCTCGATGCCCTGGGGGCAGGGCATGCAGTAGCCGCAGCTGCGGCAGAACTGGCCGCCCAGCTGGGCCCGATCCTGGTCGATGACGGCCTGCAGCTCGTCGTCCAGTGCTGGGTCCTCCTCCGCCAGGGCCAGCCACTGGGTCAGCTCCTCCATGGTCTGCACCCCGTAGATGGGCACCACGCCCTCCTGCCCGGCCATGAACGCGTGCACCGCCCGGGCGTTGGCCAGCAGCCCGCCCGCCAGGGCCTTCATGGCGATGAAGCCCATGCCCGCGTCCAGACAGGAGCGGACCAGGGCCTGCTCCTCGTCGTTGGACAGGTAGCTGAAGGGGTACTGAAGGGTCTCGAACCGGCCGGAGGCCACCGCCTCCCGGGCGAAGGCCAGGCTGTGGCAGGTGACGCCGATGTGGCGGATCCAGCCCTTGGCCAGGGCATCCTCCGCCGCGGCGTAAGCGCCGTTGTCCACCTCGTCCCAGGCGGCGACCTGGTGGAACTGGAACAGGTCGATGTAGTCTGTCTGCAGCCGCTCCAGGGACTGCCGGATGTGCCGGGCCACGGTGTCATAGTCCCGGCCCATGCTCTTGGTGGAGAACACCACGTTCTGCCGCACGTCATGCAGCGCCGCGCCCAGCTTCTCCTCCGAGTCGGTGTAGGCGTTGGCGGTGTCGAAGTAGCGGATGCCGCCCTCATAAGCTCTGCGGAGGATGCGCACGGCCTCGTTTTTTTCCGTGCGCTGGATGGGAAGCGCCCCGAAAGCGGGCTTGGTCACGGACAGTCCGGTCTTGCCAAGGGTAAGCGTTTTCATTCGGATCACCTCGAAAAAAGTATAGCACATTCCCCTTGATATTCCAAGCGCAATGGTTTATAATAAGCAGGCTTCCAGCAAATGTGCGGCTGTAGCTCAGCTGGATAGAGCGTTGGCCTCCGGAGCCAAAGGTCGTGGGTTCGAATCCCGTCAGCCGTACCATACCGGGTGTTCTTATAGGAGTTGAAAGCTCCTGTAAGAACACCCGCTTTTTGTGTAAAAGCGAGTAGATGGCAGGGCCTTTTAAATGGACATAGCGTTCGGTGCATAGCTTACAGTGACACCCTTCCTGGTGTTCAAGGAGACTGCTGGCGCTGGGAGGGATAGCTCGGCGGGGATGTCGATAACTCCGATGCAGTTGTAGTGGATCGTCAGCTTCTGTTCCCATACGCCGTCAATCTTCTCCGCCTGATGGACCTCTATGTACTGGATCAGCTCGTTGAGCATCCGGGGCGTCAGCTTCTTGGCGCGGGTGTACTTTCGGACGGTAGCCAGGAACATATCGGCGGTGACGGATTGGCTGCCGGCCTTGTCGATCTCCGCTTTCAGGGCCTTGATCTTCACGTTTGGGTCCATCCCAAAAACTGTGTAAACTTCCACAGAGGGTGTAGAATAGAAGCACCACCAAGGAGGTATTACA
>CANQSJ010000044.1 GCA_947626495.1 uncultured Oscillospiraceae bacterium
TACATGGCCAGGAAGCTGGGGGCGGTGAGCCGGTGCTTGGTCTCCCGCTTCCGGGGCCAGGGGTCCGGGAAGTTGATGTA
This sequence comes from uncultured Oscillospiraceae bacterium, assembly GCA_947626495.1. GTDB lineage: Bacteria > Bacillota > Clostridia > Oscillospirales > Oscillospiraceae > CAJOIG01. Next base: position 81 of record CANQSJ010000044.1, read on the forward strand.
GATCACCGAGACCTCGCCGGGGGCGAAGATCTCAGGGAGGTTTTTCACGTCCGTGTCGATGAAGCGCACGTTCTCGATGTTCTCCGCCACCGCCCGCTCCATGGCGGTGACCATGGCGTTGGGCACCTTCTCCAGGGCCACGATCAGCGCCTGGGGCTCCGCCTGGGCCACGCCGGCGGTGAAGGCGCCCTTGCCGCAGCCCATCTCCGCCCGGACCTCCGTCCGGCCGGGGACCAGCTCGCTCCACCGGCCCCGGAGCGCCGACGGCTCGAATACCTGCACGGCCGCGCACCGCTCCATCCGGGGGATCAGGTTTTTCTTGTTGCGCATACGCATAAAAAATGCCCTCCAAAGGGTCGTTTTTCCCCATTATATCCTCCGGCCGGCCCATTTGCAAGAGCGCCGGCGCCGCCGTTTGACAGGGAGAGGATTTTATTATAAAATGGCGGCAGATGAGACATGAGGAGGCGCGGCGCGTGAAGCGGGGAGAGGATATGAAATGGATATACGTCCTGGCGGCGCTGGCGGCCATTCCCTGCGCCTGGGCCACCAGGTTGCACGGCGTCGCCCTGGCGGGGGCGTACGCGGGCCTTTTCGTCGCTTGGACGCTGGGGCTGACGGTGGCGTATATCCTGGGGATATGGATCCTGGGTCTGACCGTGGATCTGGACAAGCCCGTCCCGGAGGATCACCCGGTGTACCGGTGGATCGTGGTGACCATCATCGGGCTGCTGTGCCGGGTGGGGCGGCTGCGGATCACCCTGCGGGGGCTGGAGAATCTGCCGGAGGAGCCCTTCCTGCTGGTGGGCAACCACCGCAGCAACTATGACCCCATCGCCACGGTCTGGGCCCTGCGGGGACAGGGAGTGGACGTGGCCTTCATCACCAAGCCGGAGAACATGAAGATCCCCCTGGTGCCGGTGATCCACCTGGCCAACTACCTGGTCATCGACCGGGAGGACCCCCGAAAGGCCATCGTCACCATCCGGGCGGCAGCGGAACTGCTGAAAAACCGTGTGGTGAACGTGGGCGTCTATCCCGAGGGCACCCGGAGCAAGACGGGGCAGATGCTGCCGTTCCACGACGCGGTGTTCAAGATCGCCCAGCGCAGCGGTGCGCCCATCGTGGTGGCCGCCATCTCCGGCACGGAGCGCATCCGCGAAAACGCCCCCTGGCGGCGGACGGACGTGACCATCGACCTGTGCGCCCGCATCGGGGCGGAGGAGGCAAAGGCCTCCACCACCAAGGATCTGGGAGCGAAGGTCCGCGCTGTGCTGGAGCAGGCCCTGGAGGGAAAATAAGCGCATGAAAAAGCCGCGGGGCGTCTGCCCCGCGGCTTTTTTTGTCGTCAATCCACCTCGAACCGGAAATAGCCGGTGGTGCCCGGCTCGGTGTCGGGGGCGTACTGGACGGTGACCTCGTACTTCCCCGGCCAGAGGAACATGGTCTCCTTGGTCCGCAGATCTCCGCCTCCGCCCATCTCGGACACCACCTCGCCCTTTTTGTTGGTTACGGTGATCTCCACAAAGGCGTCGGTGTCCGCCTCCACATGCATGGTGTAGAAGTCCGGCAGCGGCGCGCTCATCTCCCAGGTCCAGGGGGGCGCCGACGGGTCGTAGGCGTACTCCGCCCCGGAGGACTGGTAGTAGCGGAGCACGCCGAACAGCAGCCCCAGGGCCAGGAGGGAGAACACCGTGGCGAAGCACCAGCCCAGGCTCTTCCGGGGCTTGCCGGCCACATGGGGGTGGCGGATGCGCCAGGCGCCTGTCAGGATCGTGACGCCCAGCATCAGGCAGGCCAGTGTGACGAGGATGCTGAAGACGCTGGGATGGCGCAGGGCCATCAGGCCGTTGACCGCCGTCACCGCCAGCTCTACGGCGCCCAAGGCATAGCCCAGCCGGCTCCAGCGGCCGGCCATGTCCTGCACGGACTGCTCGTCGGTGTATATCTCGTACTCCTCCTCGGGTAGACTGGGATCGTACCGCTTGCGGAAGAAATGCCAGCCGTTGAAGGTGTCGTTGACGAACTCCCAGCCCTGCTCGGCGAAGGTGTCCCGGTACCGGGCCGGATCGTCGATGTGGTTGTTGTAGTCCAGCGCGTAGCGGTAGCGCACCGTCTCGTCCCGGTAGAACACGCTGCGGAAGCACCCGCCCTTTTTCAGCTGCCAGCCTGCGTCCGAGAGGGCATTTAGGTCCGCGACCTCCTGCTTGTACTCCCAGGCGGGGTACATGACGTAACGCCGTTTCAACTTGCTCATCTTTCTCCTCCTATGATGTTGTCCGCCGCCGCGGCCAGATGCCGCAGCCGGTCCGCCTCGTCCAGCAGCACCTCGCGGCCCGTCTCCGTCAGCTCGTACAGCCGCCGCCGGTCCGCGTCCGGACCGGGAAGCCCCTGGATCCATCCCTTCTTCATCATGCTGCCCGTGGCCCCGTACATGGTGCCGGAGCCGATGTGCACGTGCCCGTCCGATAGCTCCAGCGTCCGGCGCATGATGCCATAGCCGTGGCTGGGCCCGTCGTACAGACACAGCAGGATGTAAAAATAGCTCTCGGTCAGGGGTTCCGCACCCATGGACTCTCCCCTCCTTGTGTCGAGTATCGATATGTCGCATCACGATATATCGTGGCTATATCGTAGCACGACATAGTGTCCCTGTCAAGAAAAAATTTATAAGCCCTTGACAAATACCCGGCAGGGGTATATAGTAAACATACCCCTTGGGGGTATCAAATGACGATCGGAAAAGGAGAACCAGCCATGACAAAGGTCATTACGGTAGAGGGAATGATGTGCGGGATGTGCGAGGCCCACGTGGCTGAGGCGCTGCGGAAGGTGCCCGGCGTGGAGAGCGCCAAGGCCGACCGGAACAAGAAGCAGGCCACCGTCACCTGCGCGGCGGACGTGTCCGACGAGGCGCTGCTCAAGGCCATCGCCGACACGGGCTACGACGCCTCCGACGTGCGGGAAGCGGAGCCGGAGAAAAAGGGCCTGTTCGGCTTTATGAAGAAGTAAGAACGCAAACGGGGGCGCTTCCGAGGCGAAGCGCCCTTTTTCACAGTGGGGGGATCATGATGGAAGAAAAAGCGGTCTGTGAGTGCTGCCGGACCACGGAGCGGTCCCAGGAGGAGAAGAAAAAGCTCATCCACCGGCTCAACCGCATCGAGGGCCAGATCCGGGGCATCCGGGGCATGGTGGAGCGGGACGCCTACTGTCCCGACATTTTGACCCAGAGCGCCGCCGCCAACGCGGCGCTGAACGCCTTCAACCGGGACCTGGTGGCCAGCCACATCCGGGGCTGCGTGGCCCAGGGCGTCCGGGAGGGCCGGGACGAGGTCATCGACGAGCTGGTGGCCACGCTGCAAAAGCTGATGAAGTGAGGCGGTAGTATGGAAAAGTTTTCGGTCACGGGCATGAGCTGCGCGGCCTGCTCCGCCCATGTGGAGAAGGCGGTGGCCGCAGTGGAGGGCGTCTCCAAGGTGGAGGTGAGCCTTCTCACCAACAGCATGAACGTGGACTATGCCGCCCCCGCCACGGCGGAGGCCATCTGCCAGGCGGTGAGCAAGGCCGGCTACGGCGCGTCCCTCTGGGCGTCCGCGGCCGCCGGTGGGCAGAGCGCGGCCCCCTCCTCCGCCGCGCTGGAGGACAGAGAGACGCCCAAGATGATCCGGCGGCTGGTGGTGAGCATCATCATCCTGCTGCCGCTGATGTACGTGTCCATGGGCCACATGCTGTGGGACTGGCCGCTGCCGGCCTTTTTGCGGGGCAACATCGTGTCCATCGGCATCTACGAGCTGGTGCTCACCGCCCTGGTGATGGTGATCAACCAGAAGTTTTTCGTCTCCGGCTACCAGGCCCTGTGGCGCCGGGCGCCCAACATGGACTCCCTGGTGGCCCTGGGGGCCACGGCCAGCTTTCTCTACAGCCTGTGGGCCCTGTTCGCGGCCAGCTCCGCCATGATGGCGGGCGGGCACGAGGCGGCCATGGGGTATATGGACGAGTTTTACTTCGAGAGCGCCGCCACCATCCTGACCCTCATCACCGTGGGCAAGACCCTGGAGGCCCGCAGCAAGGGCAGGACCACCGACGCCATCCGCTCCCTCATGGACCTGGCCCCCAAGACGGCCACGGTGCTCCGGGACGGGACGGAGACGGTCATCGGTGTGGAGCAGGTGGCCCTGGGGGACATCTTCCTGGTGCGGCCGGGAGAGAGCGTGCCCGTGGACGGCGTGGTCACCGACGGGGAGAGCGCCGTGGACGAGTCCGCCCTCACCGGGGAGAGCCTGCCGGTGGATAAGGCCCCGGGCGGCACCGTGTCCGCCGGGACCCTGAACCAGAGCGGCTTTCTCACCTGCCGGGCCACAAGGGTGGGCCAGGACACCACCATCCAGCAGATCATCCGCATGGTGGAGGACGCGGCGGCCACCAAGGCCCCCATCGCCAAGATCGCCGACAAGGTCTCCGGCGTGTTCGTGCCGGCGGTGATCGGCATCGCCGTTCTGACGCTGATCGTGTGGCTTCTCATCGTCCGGCCCATCGGCTTCGCCCTCACCCGGGCGGTGAGCGTGCTGGTGATCAGCTGCCCCTGCGCCTTGGGCCTGGCCACCCCCGTGGCCATCATGGTGGGCTCCGGCGTGGGCGCGAAAAACGGCATCCTCTTCAAGACCGCCGCGGCCCTGGAGGCCACCGGCCGGGTGAAGACCGTGGTGCTGGACAAGACCGGCACGGTGACGGAGGGCCGCCCCCAGGTGACCGACGTGCTCCCCGCCGCCGGGGCGGACGAGGCCGGGCTGCTGGCTCTGGCCGCGGCTCTGGAGGCCAAGAGCGAGCATCCCCTGGCCCGAGCAGTGATGGAATACGCCGCCGAAAAGGGCGTGGTCCCTCCGGAGACGGCGGACTTCTCCGCCCTGCCGGGCCACGGGGTCCGGGCCGAGGTGGACGGCCGGTCCGCCCTGGGCGGCAACGCCCAGCTCATGGCGGAGCGGGGCATCGGGGACGCCGCCCTCTTTGAGGCCGGCCAGGCTCTGGCGGGCCAGGGCAAGACGCCCCTCTACTTCGCCGCGGACGGGAAGCTTCTCGGCTGCGTGGCCGTGGCGGACGTGGTGAAGCCGGACAGCGCCGCCGCCATCGGGGACATGAAGGATCTGGGCCTGGACGTGGTGCTGCTCACCGGCGACAACCGGCGCACGGCGGACGCCATCGCCGCCCAGGTGGGGGCCAGCACCGTCATCGCCGACGTGCTGCCCCAGGGCAAGCAGGACGAGGTCAAGCGCCTGTCCCAGGCCGGCTCCGTGGCCATGGTGGGCGACGGCATCAACGACGCCCCCGCCCTGACCCAGGCGGACGTGGGCGTGGCCATCGGCGCGGGCTCCGACGTGGCGCTGGACGCGGCGGACGTGGTGCTCATGCGCTCCAGCCTCAGCGACGTGGTGGGGGCGGTGCGCCTGTCCCGCCAGGTCATCCGCAACATCCACGAAAATCTCTTCTGGGCGTTCATTTATAACGTGCTGGGCATCCCCCTGGCGGCGGGGGTGTTTATCCCCCTGGGCATCACCCTCAGCCCCATGATCGGCGCGGCGGCCATGAGCCTCTCCAGCTTCTGCGTGGTCACCAACGCCCTGCGGCTGAACTTCTTCCATCCCAGCGGCAAAAAGCCCGCCCCGGCGCAGAGCGCGGGCCGGACCATCTATATCAAGGGCATGATGTGCGACAACTGCCAGCGCCACGTCACCCAGGCGCTGACCGCCATCCCCGGCGTGACGGCGAAGGTGGACTGGAAGGCGGGCACCGCCCTGGTCACCGGCGATGCGCCGGATAGCGCCCTGCGCGCCGCCGTGGAGGGCGCGGGATACAAGGTGAAGAAGATCAAATAGAGAAAAAAGAAACACGCCCCGGTTTCGGGGCGTGATTTTTCAGTCTGCGCTCTCGATGTACAGCTCCTCTGCCTCGTGCAGGGCCGTCTGCAGCAGCGTTCGGACGCTCTCGGTCTCCTGCCCGTCCGGCAGCCGGTCCAGGGCTGTGGACGCGGCGCTGCAAAGGATGTAGTACATCTTCTGGTAATCTGCCATATAGTCTCTCCTTTTTCTGTCTGACCATAATAAGGGCCTCTGCCGGAAAGGCGGCAGGGGCCCCTCTTTGGCCGGCGGGCGGGCAGCCGTCCGGCATGCCGCCCGATATGTGTCGATATTACCAGAAAAGGAAATATCTGTCAAGGCCGACAGTACGGCAAAAGGGACGAACTTATGCCCGCCGCGCGCTTCACCGGCCGTCCCGCTCCACCCAGATCATCAGGGCGGTGAGATCGGCGGGAGAGACGCCGGAGATGCGGCTGGCCTGGCCGAAATTGGCCGGGCGGATGGCCGAGAGCTTCTGCCGGGCCTCCGTGCGGACGCCGGGCACGGCCTCATAGTCGATATCCGGCGGTATACGGCGCTCTTCCATGCGGGAGAAGGCCTCCACATCCCGGAGCTGCCGCTGGATATATCCCTCATATTTTATGGATATTTCCACTTCCTCGATCACGGCCCGGGACAGCGCCGGCCGGTCCGGGTCCTGATCGGCCAGAGAATCATAGGCATTTTCCGGCCTTTTCAAAAGCTGATAGAGCTTCGTTTTTTTCAGCCGTTCGATCTCCGCGTCCACCAGTGCATATTTATCCAAAACCGCCTGGTACCGCTCCCGGCTCACCAGGCCGATCTCGTATCCAATGTATGCAAGTCGTTTATCGGCGTTATCCTGCCGGTGGAGCAGCCGGTATTCGCTGCGGCTGGTCATCATCCGGTAGGGCTCGTTGGTGCCCTTGGTCACCAGATCGTCGATGAGCGCGCCGATGTAGCCCTGGTCCCGGCGGATGACCACCGGCTCCTTGCCCTGGATCTTCCGGGCGGCGTTCACCCCCGCCACCCAACCCTGGACGGCGGCCTCCTCATAGCCGGAGGAGCCGTTGAACTGGCCGGCGCCGTAAAGGCCGGAAATTTTTTTGCTCTCCAGGGTGGCATACAGCTCCGTGGGGTCCAGGCAGTCGTACTCGATGGCGTAGGCCGGGCGGGTGATCTCGGCATGCTCCAGACCGGGGATGGTGTGGACCATGGCCACCTGCACATCCTCCGGCAGGGAGCTGGACAGCCCCTGGATGTACAGCTCCTCCGTATTCAGACCCATGGGCTCGATGAACAGCTGGTGCCGGGGCTTATCCGGGAAGGTGACGATCTTCGTCTCGATGCTGGGGCAGTACCGGGGGCCCACCCCCTGGATCACCCCGTCGTAGAGGGGGCTGCGGTCCAGGTTCTCCCGGATGATCCGGTGGGTCTCCTCCGTGGTATAGGTCAGCCAGCACACCGCCCGGTTCTCGGGCGCGGCCTCCGTGGCGAAGGAGAAGGGCTGGGGATCCGTATCCCCCGGCTGGATCTGCATTTTGGAGAAGTCCACGGTGCGGGCGCTGATGCGGGGCGGGGTGCCGGTCTTGAACCGGCGCAGGGAGAGACCAAGATCCCGCAGACAGCCGGTGAGCGGCAGCGCCGCCGCCAGCCCGTCCGGCCCGGAGTCCCGGACCGCCTCGCCGGTGATGGTCCGGCCGCCCAAGTAGGTGCCGGAGGCCACGATCACCGCCTTCGTGCGCCAGACAGCCCCCTTGTCGGTGGTGACGGACACCACGCGCCCGTCCTCCGCGCCGATGGCGATGACCTCGCCCTGCTTCAGGCGCAGGCGCTCCTGGCGCTCCAGGGCGTGCTTCATCACCTCCTGGTACCGCCGCCGGTCTGCCTGGGCCCGGAGAGAGTGGACGGCCGGGCCCTTGCCCAGGTTCAGCATCCGGTACTGGATGCAGGCCTCATCCGCCGCCCGGGCCATCTCGCCGCCCAGGGCGTCCAGCTCCCGGACCAGGTGGCCCTTGCCGGTGCCGCCGATGGCCGGGTTGCAGGGCATGTTGCCCACCGCGTCCAGACTGACGGTGAAGCACACCGTCTCCGCCCCCAGCCGCGCCGCGGCCAGCGCCGCCTCGATGCCCGCGTGGCCCGCGCCGATCACCACGATATCGCATTGTCCAGCGTCGTACGTTCTCATAGCGGCCCTATTGTAACGCAAAAAGCTCCCCGCCGCAAGGGGCGGGGAGCGGGTTCATTCCTCGTTTTCCGGGATGCCGGTGATGTCCCCGTCCGTTTCGGCGGACAGCCAGTACACCAGCACGCCTTGGGCCTGCAGATCAAACTCCTGCCCGGCGTCGTTGGTCACGGACAGGTGATACCGTCCGGCGGGCAGGCCGCTGAAGTCCCCGTTGATGGAGCCGCCCACGCCGGATGCGGAGCGCATCAGGGTCCCGTCCTCCGCCGTCAGGGCGACGGTCAGCTCCGCGGCCATGCGCTCGTAGGCGATGGCCCAGCCCACGCAGCCCCCGTCGGCGCGGATGTCCACCGTGGCCGACCCAACGGCGCTCTCCCCCCGGCGCAGCCGGCACAGCAGGGTGGCCCGGGGCGCGTCCGCGTTCAGGACGGACACCGTGTCGGCCTCGGCCGGATCGGCGGTGGCAGTTGGGGCGGCGGCTGTCTCCGCGCCGGGCGCCATATCCACGGCGCAGGCGGCGGTGAGCGCCAGACACAGCGCCGCCGCAGCCACATATACGGCTGCCTTCGGCCGCCGCCACCGGGCCAGACGGCGAATGCGGCTGCCGGTGCGTCCCTCGCCAAAGGCCAGCGCCACGCCGGGAAAGCGCCCGCCGGCCAGGGAGAGGAGGCTGGCGCAGTAGTCCGCCCGGGCCTCGATCCCCAGCGTGCGCAGGGCCGCCTCGTCGCAGCGCATCTCCATGTCCTCCATGGCCGCGGCGAAGGCCAGCCACACCAGCGGGTGGAACCAGTACAGGCACAGCGCCGCCCATCCCAGAGCCTTGGCGACATGGTCGCCGTGGCGGATGTGGCACCGCTCATGGGCCAGTACGTATGGCCGGGCCCGGCCGGGCAGGCCGGAGGGCAGATAAATCCGGGGCCGGAACAGCCCCAGCACGAAGGGGCTGGCGACGGCGTCGGCCAGGTACACATTCCCCTCCAGGCGCGCGGCCTCCTTCAGCCGCCGGCGCAGCCGGACGTAGGAAAAGAGCCCCCACCCGGCCATGGCGATCGCCCCCGCCAGCCACAGCCAGGGGAGAATGTCCCACAGCCCGGGACCCGCCGCCGGCCCGCTCTGTATAGGCGCGGTCGCCGCCGGCATCGCGGGCAGAGCCCCGGTCAGCGTCGCCGCGGCCGCCGGCAGGGCGGCGGGCCGTGCCAGGGATAGGGGCGCCGGGCACAGCAGCCGCAGCAGCACCACGCCCCACAGGGCGCAGGTGAAGCCCTTGGGCGCCCGGCGCAGACACAGCCGGGCCGCCAGCACCAGCAAAATGGGCAGACTGACCGCTATGGCCCGGTGCAGCACGGTCTGAAAGATCATGGCCGGCCCTCCCGCATGCGGTCGATGAGGGACTGGAGTTGGTCGATCTCCGCCTCCGACAGCTTTTTCCGGGATCCGAAGGCCGCCAGAAACGCGGGCAGCGACCCGCCGAAAGCGTCCTCCACAAACTGCTCGCTCTGCCGGGCATAGTATTCCTCCCGGCTCATCAGCGCCGTGACCGTGCCGTTCTCGCTGCGGAAAAGCCCCCGCTCGCACAGCCGCCGGAGCACGGTGTAGGCGGTGGTGCGCTTCCAGCCCAGCTCCGTCCCCGCCATGCGAGCCAGTTCCGCGGCGCTCACCGGCGCGCTCTGCCATATCATGTCCGCGAACCGGGCCTCCACGGCCCCCAGCTTTGAGGTTCCCATGTACGTGCCTCCTTTGTCTACAAGGTGTAGTCTATGGTGTGAGTTTACAGTATGTAGACAAATTTGTCAAGAGGAAATTTCCGCCGCGGCGACGCGTTGACTTCTGGCCGGCGATGGTGTAAGCTAAAAAGGCCGGGCCGGTGTGGTGGAATGGCAGACACTGCGGACTTAAAATCCGCTGTCCACTTCAGGACGTGCGGGTTCGACCCCCGCCACCGGCACCAAACCAACATAATCCGAACCCAAGACCTGTGGGACCGTACCCCGTAGGCGATGGGTTCGGATTTGTGTTTTGGTTTGCGCCGTATGAGGCGAGGTACTTTAGGAATGGGGTCATCAA
>CANQSJ010000045.1 GCA_947626495.1 uncultured Oscillospiraceae bacterium
CAGCGTGCCGTCCGGATTCACCGCCACCTTGCCGGAGGTGTCGGGCACCTGCTTCACACATACGATGATCTTCATTTCTATTTCTTCCTCCTCTTATTTCACGCCCAGGTGGCTGGAGATGACCATACGCTGCACCTCGGAAGTGCCCTCGTAGATCTCGGTGATCTTGGCGTCGCGCATCATGCGCTCCACCGGGTACTCACGGGTGTAGCCGTAGCCGCCGAACAGCTGCACGGCCCGGCGGGTCACGTCGCTGGCAGCCTCGGCCGCGAACAGCTTGGCCATGGCCGCGTCCATGGAATAGTCCTCATGCAGCTGCTTCTTGCAGGCGGCGGAGTATACCAGGAACTGGGCGGCCTGCATGCGGGTGTGCATGTCGGCCAGCTGGAACTGGGTGTTCTGGAACTGGCTGATGCGGCGGCCGAACTGGACGCGCTCCTTGGTGTACTTGATGGCCTCGTGAACGGCGCCCTCGCCCAGGCCCAGGGCCTGCGCGGCGATGCCGATACGGCCGCCGTCCAGGGTCATCATGGCGATCTTGAAGCCCTGGCCGATCTTGCCCAGCAGGTTCTCCTTGGGCACGATGCAGTCCTCGAAGATCAGGTCGCAGGTGGAGCTGCCGCGGATGCCCATCTTCTTCTCATGCTTGCCCTGGCTGAAGCCGGGGAAGTTCTTCTCCACGATGAAGGCGCTGATCTCCTTCATGGGACGGCCGCGCTTGTCGGTGGTCTTGCCGGTGACGGCGATGATGACGAAGGTGTCGGCCACGTTGCCGTTGGTGATGAAGCACTTGGAGCCGTTGAGGACGTAGTGGTCGCCCTCCAGGACGGCGGTGGTCTGCTGGCCCTGGGCGTCGGTGCCGGCGCCGGGCTCGGTCAGACCGAAGGCGCCGATCTTCTTGCCGGAGAGCAGGTCGGGCAGATACTTGCGCTTCTGCTCCTCGGTGCCGAACTCAAAGATGGGGGCGCAGCAAAGGGAGGTGTGGGCGGACACGATGACCGCGGTGGTGCCGCAGACCTTGGCCAGCTCCTCCACGCACATGGCATAGGACAGCACGTCGCCGCCGGCGCCGCCGTACTCCTTGGGGAAGTAGATGCCCATCATGCCCAGCTTGCCCATCTTCTCCACGGTCTCCATGGGGAAGCGCTCTTCCTCATCGATCTCCTGAGCCAGGGGCTTGACCTCGTTCTCGGCGAAGTCGCGGTACATCTTCCGGAGCATCAGCTGCTCTTTACTCAGATGAAAGTCCATATATCTTTACTCCTTCAAAAGTTATTTGCTGTAATCGTAAAAGCCCTTGCCGGACTTGCGTCCCAGCAGGCCGCCGCGGACCATCTTCTTCAGGAGCAGGGCGGGACGGTACTTGCTGTCGCCGGTCTCGTTGTAGAGGGTCTCCATGATGGCCAGGCACACGTCCAGGCCGATGAAATCGCCCAGCTCCAGGGGGCCCATGGGGTGGTTGGCGCCCAGCTTCATGGCCTTGTCGATGTCGGACACGGAGGCGACGCCGGTCTCCACCAGGCCAATGGCCTCGTTGATCATGGGGATCAGGATCTTGTTGACCACAAAGCCGGGGGCCTCGGCCACCTCGACGGGGTCCTTGCCGATCTGCTGGGCCAGGTTGAAGATGAACTCAAAGGTCTCCTGGGTGGTATTGGCGCCCCGGATGACCTCTACCAGCTTCATGCTTGGGACGGGGTTGAAAAAGTGCATGCCGATGACGGGGTGCTTCAGGCCCAGGCCCATCTCGGTGACAGACAGAGAGGAGGTGTTGGAGGCGAAAACGGCCTCGGGCTTGCACAGCTCATCCAGCTCCTGCAGCAGAGCCTTCTTGGTGGCCATATCCTCCTTGACGCACTCGATCACCAGATCGGCGTCGGCGCAGGCGGACTTCTCCTCCACCAGCACGTTGGCCAGCAGAGCGTCCACGGCCTCCTGGGTCATCTTGCCCTTGGCCACGCGCTTGGCAAGGGAGGCGGCCAGCTTGTCCTTGTGCTTCTGGGCGGAAGCGACGGAGCTGGCGTACATCAGAGCGGTGTGGCCCTTGGCGGCAAACACCTGCGCGATGCCGCTGCCCATGGTGCCGGCGCCAAATACTGCGACTTTCATTGTGGTTCCTCCTATAAATGTTAAATTTTTATCGACCTTTGGTTATACGGCGCCGCCGGCTTTTCGCAGACCGCTGCGACACCGGGCGCGAACTGCATCCGCGCCATCGTTATTATACTGGCGATGTTGCCAATATTCAAGAGCAATCGCGTGGGAAATGCCCGTTTTCCGCGATTTTTATGCACTTTACCGGTCTGTTCCGGCCCGGTCCTCCTGTCCCAGACCGCCGGCGATCTTCCGGCCCGTCCCGGTGGCGGCCAGGCCGCCCTCCCCGGTCTCCCGCAGACTGTCGGGCATGAGCCGTCCCACGGCGGACATGGCGTCGATCACCTCGTCGCAGGGGATGGCGGAGCGTATCCCCGCCAGGGCCATATCGGCGCAGGCCAGGGCGTTGACGGCGCCCATCACGTTGCGCTTGACGCAGGGCTCCTCCACCAGGCCCGCCACCGGGTCGCACACCAGGCCCATCACGTTCTGCAGGGCCATGGCGCAGGCCGCGGCCATCTGCTCCGGCGCGCCGGACCGGGCGTGGACCAGCGCCGCGGCGGCCATGGCCGAGGCGGAGCCGATCTCCGCCTGGCAGCCGCCCTCCGCCCCGGAGATGGAGGCCCGGGCGGCGATGATCTGGCCGAAGCCCGCCGCCACATAGAGGCACTGGACCATCCGCTCGTCACCGAGGCCGTCCCGCCGCCGCAGGGGCAGCAGCACCGCGGGCATCACCCCGCTGGCCCCCGCCGTGGGGGCGGCCACGATCCGGCCCATGCAGGCGTTCTGCTCGCCCACCATCAGGGCCGTGGCGATCACATCCCGCAGGAAGGGCCCGCCGATGGTCTCCGCCGCCGCCATTTTCGCCCCCTGGCCGCCGGAGAGGCCGCTGGCAGAGCGCCGGGCCGGATCATACTCCTCCGCGGAGCGGACCATGGCCCGCCACAGAACGTTCATCCGCTCCAGACTCTCCGACCGCTCCACGCCCCGGTCCCGGCAGTCGTCGTCCAGTACCGCCTGCCACAGGGGCGCCTTCTCCGCCGCCGCCAGCAGCGCGCTCACAGACACGAAGCTCATCCCTCAGCCCTCCTCCATATCCAGGTAGGTGCACCGCACCACCCCGTCCAGAGCCGCCAGCTCCGCCCGGGGCGGCTCCGGCAGCGGCGCGTCGCACTCGATCACCGTCACCGCCAGGCCGCCCCGCCGGTCCCGGTACAGCTGGACCGTGGCGATGTTGGCGTCGTGCTCATACAGCACCCGGGTGATCTCCGAGAGGATGCCCGGCCGGTCCTCGTTGCGGATGATGAGGGTGGGATACTCCCCGGAGAAGGAGGCCTCCATCCCGTCGATGGCGTTGACGCGGATCCGGCCGCCGCCCAGGGAGGAGGCGGACATGGTCAGGGCCCGGCCGCCGCCGTCGGCGAGGGTCAGCCGGGCGGTGTTGGGGTGGGCGTTCTGCAGATGGCCGGTGCGGATGGTCACGGCCATGCCCGCCCCGGCGGCCAGTTGGAGCGCCCGGGGGATGGCCGCGTCGTCCGGCCGCATCCCCAGCAGCCCCGCCACGATGGCCCGGTCCGTGCCGTGGCCGGCGCCGGTGGCGGCGAAGGAGCCGTGCAGCAGGATGTCCGCCTTCACCGGCTGGCTGCCCAGCAGCCGCCGGGCCGTCAGCCCGATGCGGGCGGCCCCCGCCGTATGGGAGGAGGACGGGCCCACCATCACCGGGCCCATGATGTCGAAAATGTTCATGGCATACCTCTGAAAAAATCCCTGGGGACAGTAGTCCCCAGGGATCGGATCAAATCGGTTTTACCGCTGCTCGGGCGTGAAGTATACGTAGAAGGTATCGCCGGTGGAATCGTCCACAAATACCTCCTGGAACGCGAAGACGAAGTCCTCGATGCCCTGGGGCGCCTCATACAGCAGGATGCCGTCCTGGTCCTTGTGGATGCCGATGGAGTAATCGTCGGGAAGCATATCGCCCATGGCCTCCACGCCGGTGTTGGGATAGCCGTCCCGCGGGTAGGTCACAGGCACGGCAAACTCGTCGTCGCCGGTGCCCCAGCACACCTGGAAATCGGTGTCATACATGGGTACGCTGCTGGAGGTGTAGTTGTACAGCGACAGGTCCACCACCACCAGGGTGTTGCCCGCGGAGGGGGCATAGTCCTCATACTCGTCGCACAGCCAGGCGTCGTTCACGGTGAAATCGAAGAACGCCGTCCGCAGGGTGTCGCCGACATAGCCCTCCGTCTCATCGCCCGGCTCCTGCCGTTCCTCAACCGCGGGGATCTCCTCGTCGCCCTCCAGGCTCAGCAGCTCGCCGGCGCCCTCCAGGCTGATCTCGGCGGTAAAGGTGGCCATGGTGTCATAGGTGTCGTCGTCATAGACCTCAAAGGGCAGCTCCACCGTCTCCATGGTCTCGATCCGGGCGTCCTCCAGATCGTCTTCCCACCAGCTGCACTGGCTGTAGGCGGTCTTCCCCGCCGGGACGGTCACGGACCAGTAGGGCTCGCACATCACACCGTTGACGGACACGTCGTCGGTGCCGACCACCAGGGTCTTGTCGGTGCGGTTCTCCAGCAGGAAGGTGAGCGTGGGGCCGTAATAGCCATCGGGATCAAAGTCCACCAGGGTCACGTCCATGCCCCGCAGCAGCTGGATGGGCTCGAAGCCGTGGCCGAAGGTCACCGGCTCCACAGAGGGCACATCCGTGCCGGAGTTGGCCACAGACCAGGACACCACGTCGTCATAGATGTCGTCGGCGGAGTAATCGTCGCTGTCGTAGACCCACAGGCACAGCTCCACATCCTCGATGTAGTTGATGCCCCTGGCCGCCAGATCATCGGTGTCCCATTCGATCTCGCTGTAAGCCTTCTTCCCTGCCTTGACCTCCTCGCCCAGGTAGACGGGGCAGAGCACGTCGTTGACGGAGCCCCAGTGGGTAGAGAAGCGCAGGTTCTGTTCGGTCCGGTTCTCCAGCGTCACGCTGAAGGTGGGGCCGTAATCTCCCTCCGGGTCGAATTCATCTATAGACACATAGATGTCGTCGTTGTCCACCAGGACCGTCTCCTCAAAGGAGAACTCCAGCTCGTCCAGTCCGGTAAACGACTCCTCATCCGAGGGCTCCTCCGACTCCTTGGCCGCCCACGCGGGCACGGCCATCGCCGACAGGAGCATGACCATGGTCAGCACCAGCGCCAGGTAACGAACATTCTTTTTCATGTTCTTCCTCCTTCTGCCGCTCCTGCGGCGTTGATAATACTTTATTTATAGCACAATCTCTTCCCGAATGCAATGCCGTGCGCATAAAAAAAGACCGTTCCGGCCGACGCCGGGACGGTACTTTTTTCTTATTCCAGCAGTTCCCGCAGCTTTCTCACCGCCCGGCGCTCCAGCCGGGACACCTGCACCTGGCTCACGTCCAGCACCCGGCTGGCCCGCTCCTGGGTCATGCCGTGGTAAAAGCGCAGATACACCACCTGCCGCTCCCTCTCCGGCAGCTGGCCGATGGCCTGGCGCAGGGACATGACCTCCACCAGCCGCTCCTCCTCCGTCCAGTCCCCCAGCACCTGCTCCAGAGAGAAGCCGTCCTCCCCGGCGGGCTGCTGCAGGGACTCCAGGGGCACGGTGGCCGTCTCCGCCACAGCGATGTCCTCCGGCGTGAGGCCCGTGGCCGACGCCAGCTCCGACACGGTGGGGTCCCGGCCCAGCTCCTGTTCCAGGCCCTTGCGGGCGGCGCGGACGGCCGCGGCCCGCTCCTTGATGCCCCGGCTCACCTTCACCGCCCCGTCATCCCGCAAAAACCGGCGTATCTCCCCGGAGATCTTGGGCACGGCATAGGTGGAGAAGCGGGTGCCGTAGCTCTCGTCGAAGCCCTCGATGGCCTTGAGAAAGCCCAGGCAGCCCAGCTGGTACAGATCGTCCGGCTCCACGCCCCGGCCGAAGTACCGCCGGGCCACGCTCCAGATGAGGCCCGCGTTCTGCTCCACCATCCGGCCCGCCGCCTCCCGGTCCCCCGCCCGGGCCGCCCGGAGGAGGGTGATGGTCTCGTCCAATTACTCCCCCGCCTTCGTCTTGATCCGCTTTTTCATGGTCACCGAGGTGCCTCTGCCCACCGCCGAGCGCACCCGCAGGCTGTCCATGAAGCTGCCCATGATGGTGAAGCCCATGCCGCCCCGCTCCTCGCCGCCGGTGGTGTACATCGGCTCCATGGCCTGTTTCACGTCCGGGATGCCCCGGCCCCGGTCCCGGACCATGATCTCCAGCAGATCCCCCTCCAGGATGCGCAGACGCATCTGCACCGGCCCGGCGCTGTCCGGGTAGGCGTGGACGATGGCGTTGGTCACTGCCTCGCTGACGGCGGTGCGGATGTCGCCCAGCTCCTCCATGGTGGGGTCCATCTGGGCGGCGAAGGCCGCCGCCGCGGCCCGGGCGAAGCCCTCGTTCACGCTGCGGGCGGGAAATTCCATTTTTATGTAGTTGCGCTGTTTCATAGCTCCTCCTATGTACGGGCGGTCACGACCGGGCCGCCGTGGATATCTGGATCAGCCGGTCGATGCCGGAGGCGTCGATGACCCGCAGGGGCTGCCGGCGGGCGTTCTCCACCCATGCCCGGCCGCCGGTCTCCGCCATGAGCCGGGCGATCTTCAGGATCAGGGCGATGCCGGAGGAGTCCATGAAGGTGAGCTCCTCCATGTCGATGACGCAGTCCCGGGGCAGATAGTCGTCCATGACCCGGCTGATCTTCCGCAGGGCGGCCGCCGCCTCATGGTGGTCCAGCTCCCCCTGCAGCCGCAGCGTCAGCCGTCCGTTCTGATAGCTTGATAGCACCTTCATATTTCTCTCCTCCTGCCTGTCCGCAAAAAAATCACACCGCACAGGACTGTACGGTGTGATTTTACGGTATTTGCGCTGTCGAATGCCGTCGAAGCCGGCCGGCGGCGTAAAAAGCGTCAGCCGCCGCTGAACGTGTCGGGGTCCGGGTAGCTGTGGGGACTGGCGGCATAGCTGTCGCCGTATTTGACGGTCAGATAGCGCGTCTCCCCGCCGTCCCTGAGCAGGACGTAACAGACACCGTTTTCAAACCGGTCGGTGATGTCCAGCTTCTGGCCGCGCCACCAGACGGTGACGGAGCCGCTCTCGCCGTACTCCACCTCCGGCATGTCCAGCTGCTCCATGAACTCCTCCTCGGTCATGGGCCGCTCCGAGCCGTCCGGCCCGATGACGATCCCGCCGCCGCCCCGCTCCTGGGCCTGGCCCTGGCTGTCGGTATAGTCCAGCGTATACTCGTCGCCCCGGATGTCCAGGGTGGCGCTCGTCAGCTCGCCGTGGAGCCATATCTGCACCGTGCGCCGGATGCCGCCCACGTCGGCGGCGTAGGCCGCCGTGGCCATGGCCAGCATCAGCGCCACCGCCGCGCACACGGCGGCGACGCGGGGGAGATATCTCTTTTTCGTCTTGTTCATCGCATTGACCTCCATAAAATTCCCGGAGGCATGGAGCGGGGAGAACGCCCGCTTGTATCGCTCTTTATTCGTCATCGTCCCATTCCTCCATCAGTTCGTTTTTTAAAAGCTTTCTCCCTCGGCTCAGCCGGCTTTTCACCGTGCCCTCCCGGACGGACAGCAGCCCGGCGATCTCCGCTACGGACATGTCCTCGTAATAAAAGAGGTGTATCGCCGCCCGGTACCGCTCCGGCAGGGCCATCACCGCCGCGAAAAGTCCCCGGTCGGCGGGCTCGGCAAAGGGCAGCTGGGCCATGGTCTCCTCCCAGGGCGCCCGGCTCCGCCGCCAAAAGGAGCGGACCATGTCCCTGGCCCGGTTCACGGCCACCCGCAGCAGCCACGCCTTGACGTGCTCCTCGCTCCGGAAGTCCTGCCCATGGGTCAGATACCGCATGAACGTGTCCTGGGTCACGTCGTCCGCGTCCGCCCGGTCCCGGCAGACGGCAAAGGCCGCCGCGAAGACCCGGTCGGCATATTTTTCGTATGCCTCGCCGGCTGAAAGTCTCATAGAAAGCTCTCCGTTCTCTGAAGGTCCCTTCGTATCATAAACGATCCGCCCGGGCAAAAGGTTGCATGGGGGCGAAAAAAAACGCGCGTCGGTCCGAAAGTTGCGGGATAGTTGGTGGCGCAACCGGCCCCGTCTCTGGTATACTGCCGTCAGAAAGGAGGCGGCGATATGTTTTCCACACTGATCCTGGTCCTCGTCTATCTGCCCGGGTTCGCCCTGTTCGGCTATCTCATCTATCTGGTGATCCGGGCGCTGCGCAAATACATCCGTTCCGAGCCGGCCAGAAAGGAGCGGGAGGAGCAGGCGCGGTCGCTGGGCGAGGTACTGAAAAGCCACCGGATCGCCCGCAGCATGACCCAGGAATTCGTGGCGGAGGCGCTGGGCGTCAGCCGCCAGGCGGTGAGCAAATGGGAGAGCGGCCGGTCCGACCCCAGCACCACCAATCTGCTAGCCCTGGCAAAGCTCTACGGCCTGTCGCCGGAGGAGCTGCTGCAGGAGGTGCAATAGCGCCGCAGGCGCACCTTATCGAAGGCCCCCTTGTGCAAAGGGGGCTGGCAGCGCGAAGCGCTGACTGAGGGATTGTAATAAAGCCTGGCAGCCACGCGAAAACGGGTCCGCCGCGCACGCGGCAGACCCGTTCGATTTTTTTGCTCTTATCCCAGGTTCGCCAGACTGGCCCGGAGGTTCTCCGCCAGGGCCTGGGCCTTGGCAAGCTTGTCCCGCTCCGCGGCCACCACCCGCTCGGGGGCCCGGGAGACGAAGCTCTCATTGGAGAGCTTGCGCTGCTGGTTGGCGATGTCCTGCTCCGCCTTGGCCAGCTCCTTGGCGATGCGCTCCCGCTCCTTCGCCAGGTCCACCAGCTCCGCCAGGGGCATGAAGATCTTGGCGTCGCCGGTGACCACCGTCACCATGCCGGCGGTGTCGGCGGGGGCCGTGTCGGTGACGTTCACCGCCCCGGCGTAGGCCAGGTTGGCCATGTACACCGTCCCGGCCCGGAACACGTCGGGCTTCTCGGTGACCAGGGTGATGTGGGGCCGCTTGGAGGGCGGCACGTTCATCTCCGCCCGGCGGCTGCGCACGGCCTTCACCGC
>CANQSJ010000046.1 GCA_947626495.1 uncultured Oscillospiraceae bacterium
CACACGCAGGAGATGGGGATCACGTCCTGCACCCTCTTGGGTACAAAATACGGCTCCTTGTCCTGCCGCGTGATGTTCTTTACATTTTTAATCATGCCGTCTGTATTCCTCCCTCTCCCGCCTGTCAATGGCAGGTTTTAATATCTCATAGTAGAGGTTGCGGGACTGAAAGGTCAGCACCCGCGGTTCAAGAAATTCTGAGCGGAGCCATACCCATAAAAACTGCTCCGCCGTCATGCCGTGATAGGTGAAAAAGCCCAGCGCCGCGAAGGGAGCCGCGCCGAGGATGCACATCCAGGACACCGTTTCCGTCCCGACATAGGGCTTGAGCATAAAGTAGAGCAGAACGGCCACTCCGATGGCCAGTACGGAAAACACGCACTGGCGCATGGACAGGCCGAAGAACATGGACTCCGTGTAGTTGCGTATCTCGCGGTTTATTTTGACTTCCACATATATCCTCCTTTATCTCTCGATTCCCCTATCCGTTCTGTGCCGTTTCTGCTCAGAGGGATAGGGGATAAATTCTTCTTCGCCCTCGATCAAACTGAAATTTGCGCGAAGTATGGGGTGTGTTTCATGCTTCTGATAGGCCCGAATCAAGTCAATGGCGCGCTCTCTTGTCGCGGCGCTGCCCTGCTGTACTCCGTCCTTGAAGATATAGAATCGCTTCATGGCGTTACCTCTCCCTATCATGGTGTTTTACACCATGAGCTTTTCGTTCGGTTTGACGTTCATCACCGGGGAGAATGTAGATTTTACCGTTTCGACTGGTGGTATGGGTGGAAAAGCCCATTATTTTCAGTGCTTTTCGGATTTGCAATGCGTTCTCTTCCGATGCCTGACAGACGCCAAGGACCATATAAAGCTGAAAATCATCGTACCAGGGCTCATCTTGAAAGTTGTCGGCCCGGAAGAAAATGTCCTCTTTGATATCCTCAATAGGTTTTGCCATCAACTCCCGGTATTCATCCTCAAAACTCATAGCTGCCTTTCTTTACAGTCCCATCATTTCCCGCACTACCCGATCAGCCATCTTCACGCTCCCAACGAGGATGAGCATATTGAATACCAGCTCCCCGATGTAGTTCCACACCATGGACGCCGCCGCGCCGGTGGATACAGCGGGCGGAGATGCCGCGAATATGGAGAAAATGATGCAGGCAAGTACGATGACCGCGCCCTCCAGACAGACGGCGGCATAGCTTTTGAGGAAGCTCTTGCCCACGTTCTGGCTTGGCTCTCCCGCAAAAGAGGAAAGCGGGATTGGAGCGATAGCGGTATACATATACATTTTGAAAAAACGCCCATAGACACTGAGGATCATCACGAAGGACAGCACCCACACAAGCAATCCCCCTATGAGCGTGACCGCCCAAAGGGGGATACTTTCAAAGAAGCCGCAGTCCTCGATAGCCGTCACGATCTCAGATGGGAGCACGGTCGTCGTTGGCGCGCCAAAGCCCGCGGCATTCATGATGGAGGATACTACGCCCTGAATGATGTTCAAAAGGGCCATCATCAGCTCCATGCCGTAGGTGATGAGACACTTGGCAATGGCGAAGCGCACGAACAGCTTTACCGCGTGTTCCGGCTTTTTAAGCTCCGCAAAGCTCCCGCAGGTCTTGACCACACCCACGGCAAAGAACAGTACCAAAAGCCCGTAGCCAATGGCCTGGAGCGCGCCGTTGACGTTGACAATGACGCTCCAAATGGCCCCTCCCTTAAACGTCTGCGGGGATTGGGTCAAAAGACTCCATATCTCACTGAGCTTGTCGTTCCATGTGTCCAGCGCGTTTTCAATATTCTGAACGACCCAGTTATCCGACAATGGAATCACCTCCAGAAAGGCAGTTACGCGCTCCAAACTGAATGTCGCTGTCTACTTCGTTACCCCAAACGTCCCAACCTTCGGTTCTCTGACGCGCAAACAGCTCCACACGGGGCAGGTCGCCCATCAGGGCGACGATCCTATCCCTCACCTCGTTTGGTTTCTTGCTGTGTTCCTCAATACGGGAAATGACGACTTGATGTACGCCCGCAGATATTCTTTTGGGATGGCCTTTTACTGCCAGAACACATAATTCTGCGTTAGATCGCGTCCAATGTCCCATCCCCCAGAAAAGGCTGTCCGCTTTCCTGTTGAGCTTTATCCAGACAAAAGCAACGGTTTTGTACTCAAAACCCCATGCGGATATGACGGAAAAGCAATCTTTGAGAAATGGCAGTGTAGTCCACAAGAACAATACACAGTCGGAGTCCGCAAGTTCTCCGACCGGCAAAGCCTGAATGTCCTCAATGCTCATCGTGGGGTAGTATCTTTCGGCAGACCTGCCAAGCCCTTTTTGGGAATAGACCTTGAATCTCCACGGAGGGTCTGCGTAAATTATTTTATATTTCTTCACATGGTTCCTCCTCAAATAATCATTCGGCGGGACACTTTCTGCCCCGCCGAATCAGCTTTGCTATTCACGCAATGATAAGGTCAAGTATCTCCTTGGCAAAGGTGATGATGATACCGCCGGCCAGAGTCAAAAAGCCGTTGGAACGCTGGGAGGGGTCATGGCTCTGGAGGGACAGGCCCACCTGGACGACGCCCCAGCCGAGAAGGATGAGGCCAACGGCGCGGATGAGGCCGAAGATAAAGGTGGACAGGTTGCTGACAACGGTGAGGGGATCGCCGCCGGTCGTGCCGGCGGCAAGGGCGGTCACGGAGGTGACGGTCATAACGGTGAACGCCATCACGACGGCGCAGTAGGCGCGGAAGCCGCGCTTGACCTTACCAGGGACGGGGAGCCGCTCGGTGTTCTTTTTGCTCATGTTCTTTTTGCTCAGGTTTTTCATGGTTCTTTTCCTCCAATTTCATAATTCTTTCTTCCACTTCTTCCTCGGTGAGAAGAATGTAATTGTGTGTTTTGGTATCCGTCACGGGAACGGCTTTCACCTTATCCGAGTCGAGCCGGAAGGAGGCAATGCTCCGGGTGTCCTCGCCGTGCCGGTACGGTTTCGTCCCGCCGTCCGTTGTGAGGCGGACATTGGGGTGCTTGAGAATGTTGTACTTGAAGTCCATCACTGGCCTCTCGCCTCGGATGAACACCAGCGCGTAGCGGTTATCCAGCATACGCACCTCGTCAGGGGTCATAAGCTCCCGACCTGTAATCTGCCAGTTGGTGGAGTAGCTGCCGCTCCTGCCCTTGGACTGGCCATAGGTGTTGGTGTCGATTGTTTCCTTTCCCAGCAGCTTGGAAACATACTCGTGGGTGGACTGCTCGTTACCGCCGAGGTAGACAAACTCATCACAGTTGCCCACGATGCTCTCCCACTGTTTTTCAAACAGGGCCTTGAGCTGGGCAAGGTTCTGGATGATGATGGACACGCTTATCTCCCGGCTCCGCATGGTGGACAGGAGCTTATCGAACTCGTCCGGCAGGGCGACGTTGGCAAACTCGTCCATGACGAAGTGGACGTGGACGGGCAAGCGCCCGCCGTGTACCACGTCCGCCTGATAGTAGAGCTGTTGGAAAAGCTGGGTGTAGAGCATACCAACGATAAAGTTGAAGCTGCTGTCGTTGTCAGGGATGACCGCAAAGATGGCGGTTTTCTTTTCACCCAGGCTCCAAAGCTCCAGCTCGTCGGTCTGTGTTATCTTTGCGAGGGATTCCAGGTTGAACTTCTCAAGCCGGGATATGATCCCTGTTGGCATACAACGTCACAAGCTGGCTGTCCGCGTCCATGAGGTAAGGTGACGGGACGGACTTCTCCGTAATCTTGTAGACGCCGGGGAGAAGATTTTCGAGAACCGCCCTGCCGTCCTTGTCCGTCTTGACCTCATCAACGCTATGGCCATCAGCGGCTTCTACGAGGAACACCGTATTGGGCACGGGTTCGCCGGTGTCAGCGTCGCGCTTGACGATGATGAGATTGGGCTTCTGAGCGTTGGAAACAACGAGCTGCGCCTGCCTGCCGGGTACAAGCTCAACGTGGTATTCAAGGGGATTGCGGACATACCCCTCTGGCGCGGTCATCTCCAGAACGGAGTAAATTCCCGGTTCCAGGTCCTCAATGACAATCTCGCCGTTGGTGTCGGTTACGCGATCGAGATAACGGCTCCCATCTTCCACCTTGGCGATGCGGAAGGTCGCGCCGGGGAGCCGCTTGCCTGTGAGACTGTCCAGCTTCACAAGGCGGAAGGTGGGCTTGCGGGTGTTTGTGAATACAAACTGCGCGTACTCACCGCCCTCGATCTTGATGATCCTCTGGGCGTCGTCAATGAGATACCCGTCCGGGGCGGCCAGCTCCTCCACGGTATAGGTGCCGGGATTCAGGCCGGAAAGGTCAATTTCACCGTTGGCATCGGTAATGTACTCCTGAGAGAAGTCCCCGCCCACCTGGGTGATGCGGAACTTGGCGTTTGCCAGCGGCTCCATCGTCTGGCTGTCCAGCTTCACAAGGTAGATACCGGGTTTTACATAGTTCAGAAAAACTAATGTGCCAGTTTGACCGGCTACAAGCTCGATCTCCTGCGGGGTGCTGTTCAGTACATGGGTGTCCGGCGCGGCAACCTCTTTCACGAGGTAGGTGCCGGGCGTCAGGTCATAGAGCAGTACCTCTCCGTTGGCGTCGGTGGTGTAGGTGCCGATCAGCTCGGAATCCCGATAGACCTCGAAGGTTGTGTCCGGCAGAGGCTTTTTTGTCTGTGCGTCGTACTTAACGATCCTGAGCGCGGGACGCTTCTCGTTCTCAATAACGATGGTACTTGTCTCGCCGGGGTAGAGCTTGACGTGATGCTCGGTGGAATTGAGGACGTACCCCTCCGGGGCGTTCAGCTCTTGAACGGAGTAAACGCCAGCATCCAAGCCCTCCAGCGTGATGCGGCCCTGGGCGTCCGTGACCTTATCTACATAATGGTCCGGGTCATTGATGGGAGCGATTCTGAAAGTGGCGCCTGCAAGGGGCTTCCCGTCATGGGCGTCGTACTTCTCCAGAATGAGGACTGGCCGCTTGGTGTCGGTGAACACGAATTCCGCGTTCTCCCCGGCCACAAGCTCAATGACCCTCCGGGCGTTGTCTATGAGGTAGCCGTTGGGTGCGGTGATCTCCACCACCTCATAGGAGCCGGGATCAAGGTTGCTTAGGTCAATCTGGCCGCTGGCATCGGTGGTGTACTCCTTGGAGAAGTCCCCTCCGATTTTGGAAATGCGGAACTTCGCTCCGGCCAGGGGCTTCATCGTCTCGCTGTCCAGCTTGACAAGGCGCATACCGGGCTTGGGATCGTTCACAAATATGAGCTGCTTCACGCCCTCCCCGGCCACAAGCTCCACCTGCTGGGGAGTGCCGTCCAAGACGTGGGAGTCGTCACTGCTGACCTCCTGCACCACATACGTTCCGGGCTGGAGGTTGTCCAGATTTATCTCTCCGTCCGCCCCGGTGATGAGATCATCAATGAGCGTAGTATCGCGCCAGATACGGAAGGTCACGCCGGGGATACCCTTGCCTGTTTTGCTGTCGATCTTTATGATACGAAGTCCGGGCAGCTGGTTGTTGACCGCCGTGACCGTCACTGTCCCGCCGCCCTGGATGTTCGCCTGATCCACATGGGCGATAACAGGCCAGGTGAGTTTGTTGTAACCCTCGGCGGGGGACACTTCCACGAAAGAATACAGTCCCTCGGTAACGGCGGCGACGGTTATAGTGCCCTCCGCGTCCGTGGCCTCGCTGCCGATGAGCTGACCGTCACAGAAGATATTGAACACGACGCCCGCGATAGGCCGTCCGCTTTCGTCCTGCTTTTTGAGCTGGACTTTTACCTTGGCATCGTTCTCAAAGACAAGGGCCACATCATGCTCCCCGTCCCATTCAAAGGTCTGTCGGACCTTGTTGGGGTCAGGACTCAGGGTGTACCCCTCCGGGGGCGTGACCTCAGTGGCGACGTAACTGCCGTTTTCGAGGCTGTCCCAAGGGAACTCTGAAAGATAGCCGTCCTCGTCGGTGGTGTAGGTGCCGACAAAATCATTGTCCACGCCTTCGACCTTGATAACGGACCCGGCAAGGCCCATAGTGGGGTTGTCCGCGTCCACCTTGCGGATACTGCCGTTGGCGGGTTCGGGAGGCGGGTCATCGGGGTCCTCGGAGTCCGTGAAGGTCACAGTGACGGTGTTGTTCTCCCCGTCAGGCAGGACGGCGTACTGAGGGCCGGGGTCGTCGATGGTGTAACCGGCCGGGGCATCCACCTCGGTAATGGCATAAGTCCCGGCACTCAGGTTTTCCAGAGTACAGGTCCCGTCAGCGCCGGTAAAGACATCCTTCATATAGTTGCCGCTGTCCGACTGGACGTTGAAATGCGCTCCGGGTAGTCCCTTTTCCGGGTTCGCGGCATCCACCTTGCGAATTTGGAGCGTGTAATGGTCTTGGGTCGTTTCCGTGGGCGGCGTCGCTATAATGATGCTCTGCACTGTCCCGGCGGGATGGCCGGAGCTTCCGGCACCGGTGTGGGAATACTCGTAAAGGTTCCACTTGCCCCAAATATCTGTCCCCTGGTTGATGATATTCTGTATCCAATCACGGAAGGACGTACCCTCGTACTCGTCATCAATAGAGGTGTAATGCGTACCGAGGATGCAGTTGAAAACATACATCATTTCCTCGGCGCAGTCCTCCACGGGATTCGTGAGAGTTCCGTCCTTGTAGCGCCAGATGATGGCCTGTACGATGGCGTTCATGTACCATGTGACATAAGAGCTCCAATTAGATGTAACTCCCGCTGCTTTGGCTTTATCTGTATAGATTTTAAGGGAGTTGCTGTAAAAGAAGCCAACGAAAACGTCCACGGTGGGGTCGCTGATGGGCTGGGGCTTGCCCCAAGTCTGACCGACAAGGGCCTTACCCATGCCAGCGCCGTGGTCGGCGCAGAAGCCGGTAATGGTCTGCCCGTTGTGGTCAAAGTACATTTCGTGCATCAAACACCTGCCAAGCTCGGCGGACTGGTAGGTTACGCCGGAATAGCCGAAGCTGGTGAGCTTGATGGTATCGTCAGCCGCCGACGCGCTGTTTGCCGGTATGAGTCCGACAACGCAAAGGACCGCCAGCAAAAGCGCCGCGGCCCGTTTGAAGATGGTATTTTTCTTCACTTGAATATCTCCTTTTCTGAAAATTGGCACAAAAAAAGAGGCTCTCTGTTTCCAGAAAGCCTCCATGTGAGATTGCGTATTATTATCCGTAGGGGTTATATGAATTTGGGTTGCCCACCAGCATATAGCAGTAGGCTGTTCCGTCTACGATCACCACTCCGATCCCTATATCCTCATATCTGGAGGCGGTCATCGTCTCGTAGTGGCCTTTGGAGTTGACCCAATTCCGTACCGCGTGAGAGGCAACATATTCCTCGCTCGCCCCTCCGAATATAGTTAGGTTCACTCCGAAGCCGTGAGGATACCCATATTCAAGTGCCTTTTTGCACTCGTATTCCGGGTGATGGGAGGTGAAGCATTGGCTGGCTATGTCCTGGGCGGCGTCCATCAGGGCGTCGTTGACTGTGAGGGCCGGGACTCCAGCCTTTGCTCTTTCCTCATTGGCAAGTCTCACAATCTCCAGCCGGATGTCCATGTTCTCGTCCAGCCCGTCCTCCACCGGGGCCACGCCGGTGTATGGCTTGTCCGACTCGATTTGTACCGTGCCGTCCCAGTAGACATTGAAGCCGACGACTTCACCAACATCCCGGAGCTTGACGTAATTGCTTCCGTTGATGAGGTACGCCTCCAGCTCCACCTGCTCTCCGTCAACGTAGATGGCGTTCGTGCTTTTCGCCGCCATCACTCCAGCGGCATAAGCGGCAGTCCCGCCGCAGATGGCCGCGCCAAGGGCAAAGCAGACAGCGCCGTAAAGAATGGTTCCCTTTTTCATCGGTATGCCCTCCTTAATATGTTTAATGGCTATATTATACAGCACATCAGGAGGGCTGTCAAAGTTATGAGATTTCGATTGCGGTGACGCACCAGCGGTACTCGCGCTCGTTCATCACGCAGGTATATAACGTAACCTGATTGTAGGACGTGGCCGCCGTGCCGCTTGTATCTGTTTCCTGCACCTTTTCGATACTCACAACGGCGTAAGTCCTTGTACCCAGCTTGGTGGTGAGGGTGATGGTATCTCCGGCTGTCAATGTGTGAATCTTTCCGAAGATCGCGTTGGTGCCTCTGTTGTGCGCAGCCAAGCACACGTTGCCATCCCAAATGCTCGTATCCGAGAAGTGGGCGGCCCCTTTTGCCATGGACGCCGTGCTGGTCCCCTCATAGATTTTCGTATTCTCGCCAATGGCGGGAATGGTCAGTGTCCCCAGGGAGCCATCAGAATACTTGAGGCTGCTCGTCACCTCCGTAAAACCGATCCCGGTGTAAGAGCCGGTGTTTCCAGTCACGGTGTTTGAGGTACTGCCGGAGGTCACGCCTCCGCTTATGGCGGGAGAGGCGACATTGGCACTGCTCCCGTTGACAGCCGCCCCGCTGTTGGTCATATATCCGGGGGCGAGATTCGGGGTCAGGGGATAACCCGTGTTCAGGGTGTACGCGCTGGCGCTCCCAAAGGCGGGAGGAACAAGAGCGGCGTTCTTGCTCACGTCCATATTCATATCCGGCTCGTTGGTGTAAACGACCTCAATGGACGTGTCCTCACCGTACTCGCAGCCGGGACCGTCAATCTCATACTCCAGCGCAAAGGCGGGAACGGCCAGCGCCACGACCATGCACAGAGTTGTAAGCATAGTGATTATCTTTTTCATCAGTTATACCTTCCTTTCTTCCACCTGATGAACAGGATGCCT
>CANQSJ010000047.1 GCA_947626495.1 uncultured Oscillospiraceae bacterium
TACGAGGCGAAAGCGCGCATCCTGGGCCCGGAGCACCCGGACACCCTGGTGACACTGGGGAACCTGGCGCATACCTGTGGCGAGCTGGGGGACTATGACCGGGATCGGGAACTGACGGAGCAGGTGTACGAGGCGCGCGCCCGCGTATTGGGTCCGGAGCACCCGGATACGCTCCTGGCGCTGGGGAACCTGGCGAGCACCTATGATGATCTGGGGGACTACGGCCGGGCACGGGAACTGGACGAGAAGGTATACGAGGCGAAAGCGCGCATCCTGGGCCCGGAGCACCCGGACACCCTGGTGACACTGGGGAACCTGGCGCATACCTGGGGCCATCTGGGGGACTACGCCCGGGAACGGGAACTGACGGAGCAGGTGTACGAGGCGTGCGCCCGCGTATTGGGGCCGGAGCACCCGGATACGCTGCGGGCGCTGGGGAACCTGGCAGCCGCCTGGGGCCATCTGGGGGACTACGCCCGGGCCCGGGAACTGGAGGAGAAAGTATACGAGGCGCGCGCCCGCGTATTGGGTCCGGAGCACCCGGACACGCTGGGGACGCTGATGAACCTGGCGAGCACCTATGGCGAGCTGGGGGACCACGGCCGGGAGCGGGAGCTGGAGGAACAGGTATACAAGGCATATAAGCGGATACTGGGGCCGGAGCACCCGGATACGCTCCTGGCGCTGGGGAACCTGGCATATACCTGCGGCGATCTGGGGGACTGTGCACGGGCACGGGAGTTGGACGAACAGGTATACGAAGCGCGCGCCCGCATACTGGGTCCGGAGCACCCGGACACGCTGATGGCGCTGGGAAACCTGGCCGACATCTGCGTCGATCTGGGCGACCACGCCCGGGCGCGGGAGCTGTACGAAAAGCTGTGGGAGACGCAGAGCCGGGTGTTGGGCCCGGAGCATCCGGACACGCTGTTGGCACTGAAGAACCTGGCCGGCGCCTGCGCCGAGACGGGCGACCACGCCCGGGTGCGGGAACTGTGCGAAAAGCTGTGGGAGACGCAGAGCCGGGTGTTGGGGCCGGAGCACCGGGACACGCTGCAGGTACTGGAGGTTCTGGCACGTACCTGCTGTGAGCTGGAGGACTATGCCCGGGCCCGGGAACTGGCGGAGCAGGTATACGAGGCGCGCGCCCGCATATTGGGACCGGACGACCCGGATACCCTGCGGGTACTGAGGGCTATGGCGGCATACTGTTACGGACTGGAGGACTATGCCCGGGCACGGGAGCTGGACGAACGGGCATACGAGGCCCAGTGCCGGGTGCTGGGGCCGGAACATCCGGCCACGCTGCGGGTGCTGGAGGATCTGGCCGGCATCTGTGAAGATCAAAAGGACCGTGCCCGGACCCGGGAACTTTATGAGAAGCTGTACGAGGCCAGAAGCCATGTATTGGGCCCGGAGCACCCGGATACCCTGTTGACACTGGTAGATCTGGCCTGCGCCTGCAACGAGCTGGGGGACTATGAGCAGTCGCTCAAGCTGGAAAAGCGGGCATACGAGGCCCAGCGCCGGGTGTTGGGCGAGGACCACCCGGACACCCAGGAGGCCCTGAAAAGACTGAAAAAGCTGCGGGAGGCCGCGGCGGAAAACGGACCGACGAAAACGGAGGACAAAACATGATACGCTTTTATAACGGCCGGGCGCTGGAGCCCGCGGGCGTGACGGAAAACGAGGTCTGGGTGGACGGCGCCGCCATAGCCTACGTGGGCCCGGCCCGGGAGGACATGCCCGCCTTTGACCGCCAGATCGACCTGGGCGGCGACCTTCTCATACCCGGCTTCAAGGACGCCCACACCCACTCGGGCATGACCTTCCTGCGCTCCGCGGCGGACGATCTGCCCCTGCACCAGTGGCTGGAAAAGCAGGTGTTCCCCGCCGAGGCGAAGCTGACGCCGGAGAGCACCGGCGCGTTCGTGAAGGTGGCGTTTTTGGAGTACCTGGCCAACGGCATCACCGCCTGCTTCGACATGTACTACCACACCGACGAGATCGCCCGCATTGCCCGGGACTGGGGGTTCCGGACGGTGCTGTGCGGCAGCTTCACCGCCGGCAACGACTGGTCGGAGCTGTATGATTTTTATGAGCACTACAACCGCGACTTCGGCCCGATGGTCAGCGCCCAGCTGGGCTTTCACGCGGAGTACACCACCAACCGGGAGGCGCTGGAGTATCTGGCCAAGGTCTGCCACGAGCTGAAGGCCCCGGTGTGGTGCCACAACTCCGAGACCGTCAGCGAGGTGCGGGACTGCGTGGCCCGCCACGGCATGACGCCAACGAAGCTCTTCGACACCCTGGGCCTTTACGACTACGGCGGGGGCGGCTATCACTGCATCTACATGACCGGCGAGGACATGGACATCTTCGCCCGCCGGGGACTCACCGCGGTGATCAACGCCTGCTCCAACGGCAAGCTGGCCAGCGGATTTTTCCCGCTGCGGGAGGCCATGGAAAAGGGCGTGCATCTGGCGGTGGGCACCGACGGCCCCGCCTCCAACAACGCTCTGGACATGTTCCGGGAGATGTACCTCATCAACATCCTGGCCAAGCTCAGACAGTCCGACGCGGCGGCGGGTGACCCGGCGCTGATCCTGGACGCGGCGGTATCCGGCGGGGCCCGGGCCATGGGCCTGGGCGACTGCGACGCCGTCGTCCCTGGCAAGCAGGCGGATCTTGTGCGCATCGACATGCACCGGCCCAACATGCGCCCGGAGAACAACGTGGTGAAGAACCTGGTCTATTCCGGGGACCCGTCCAACGTGCGCATGACCATGATCGCGGGAAAGGTGCTGTATGAAGACGGGGAATTTTTCGTGGGCGAGGATCCGGAGACGGTATACCGCACCGCGGAGAAATACGCCCGGGCCATCAGGGAGGGCTGAGCATGGAAAAGATAACCTTCAAACGGCAGGTGACGGACTGCGCGGTGCTGATGGCGCTGGGCGTGTGTCTGACGCTGGTGTTCCACAAGCACATCATCTGGCAGATCTGCATGGTGATCTGCGGGCAGATGTTCACCATCAATCCGGTGTGCCCGCCGGGGATGCAGGGGCCGAAGATGCCCCTGGTCATGCGCCTGGCGGGGCTGGCGATAACGGTGCTGGCGGTGGTGCTCCACTTCGCGATCAAGTGAAAAAACAGGCCATCCCCCGGACCCTGGGTCCGGGGGATGGCGTTTCTTTTTTTGTCAGGAGATGGCGCCCTCATGGCGGAGCAGCCAGTGCTTGGCCGAAATACCGGCCGCGTAGCCGATAAGCTGGCCGTCTGCGCCCACCACCCGGTGGCAGGGGATGATGACGGAGATGGGGTTGTGGCCCACCGCGCTGCCCACGGCCTGGGCGGACATGGCGGGGCGGTCCAGCCGCCGGGCGGCCTGGGCGGCCAGCGCGCCGTAGGTGGTGGTCTCCCCGTAGGGGATGTCCAGCAGCAGATCCCAGATCAGGCGGCGGAAATCGGTGCCCTCCGGGGCCAGGGGCAGGGCGCGGGGATCCGGCCGCCCCCCGGCGAAGTAGCTGTCCAGCCACTCCCGGGCGGCGTTGAACGCGGGCAGACCTTCCCGGCGCTCCATGTGGGTGACGGGGAAGTATTTCTGGCCCACGAACCGGACGCCGGACAGGCTCTTCCCGTCGGAGGAGAGCACCATCAGCCCCAGGGGGGAGTCGTATGTGGCGGAGAAAAGCAGCATAAAAGATCACCTCCCGTCGTCGGTCAGATCCTGATAGAGCTTCATCAGCGCGGCCACGCAGGCGCTCTCGGAGCCGATGGGCCAGGCCTTGCCGTAGGCCTCCCAGACGGCCCGGTCGTTGTCCCGGTGGGCCTTGCGCAGTTCATAAGGCATGGTGGTCTCGTCGTACAGGTCCGCCAGGGAGCTGTCCGGATAAAGCGCCCGGGCGTCCAGGATGCCCTGGGCGGTTTTCTCTATCTTTTGCCGCTGGGCCTCCGTGGGCGTGGGCCAGGGGAAGTTGTTGTAGACCACGTCTTTGGAATAACGGTATCGCATCTCCAGCCGTCCGCACACGGCCCGCATCCAGGCCATGTGGATGTTGGAGGTCAAGATTCCAAAGTGATAGAGCATGGCATCGGGGATCAGCTGCACAAGATTGGACGCGATGGTGTTTTTGTCCATGAACCCCATGGGGATATAGCGCCGCTTTTCAGAGGAAACGCCCGGTATGATGATGTAGTCGGTGTCCGGCTGCGCGATCTGACAAAAGAGCGTGGGAGTATCCGCGAACTTTCGCGTGGCTGCCGCTTTGCTGGAAGCCCGAAAATCACGAACAGCCTCGATGCGGCGCATGACCTCTTTGCAGGAACGAAGCTCGTTGGGGGACGCGCCGACCAGCCACAGGCAATATCTGGTCTTACCTTTTATAAATTCCTCCGCGCCGAGATATGGTCTGATCCACTTGCTGGCCAGAGGCTCCTTTTCCAGCAGGGACAAGCGCTCTTCCTCGGTCAGAACGAATCCGCCGCCGTCCCGTGGCATGCTCCCGAAACGCATGGGCGGCACGTCGCACAACGGTGTGCTCCGGCTGTCAACGAAAACACTGTCCGCGTCCAGCAGATAGGCGTTGATGTTTTTGGCGGCTTGCGCCTGGTCGTCTGTATAGATCACTTTTGGGGCTGAGTTCGGGGCGGCGCTAAACCCCACGATCACGCAGTGGACGTGGGCCTTGATTTTGGCCTCGCTGTCCCAGCGGAAGGTGCGGTGGGCGAAGTCGATGTGCACGCCTATGTCGAACAGCGGCTTCCAGACGAAAGAAACCGACTGTCCCTGGCAAATGGAGTTAGTTGATACAAATGCAGACCGGATGGCCGTGTTCTGCATGTAGTGGGCCGCTTTTGCATACCAGCCGGACACGTAATCGATTTCCCCCGGCTTAGTGCACTCTGGGAAGGAAGAGACCAGGTCCTCACGCTGGGCAGGCGTCATCATCATGCCACCCACGAACGGGGGATTGCCCATGATGTAGGACAGCTGCCCCTTGGGCACCACGCTCTCCCAGTCCAGCCGCAGGGCGTTGCCCTCCACGATGTGGGCGTTGGTCTTCAGGGGCAAAAAGTCCAGCTCGTGGCGGACGATGGCCTCCGTCTCCCGCATCATCTGGCTCTCCGCGATCCACAGCGCCGTCTTGGCCACCGTCACGGCGAAGTCGTTGATCTCGATGCCGTAAAACTGGCCGATGGACACCCGGATGGGGTTTTCCACCCCGCCCAGGACCACCTGGCCGTGCTGCCGGGCGGCGATGGCCTCATTCTCCAGACGCCGCAGGGAGAGGTAAGTCTCCGTCAGGAAGTTTCCGGAGCCGCAGGCCGGGTCCAGGAAGGTGAGACCGGCCAGCTTTTCCTGGAAGGCCGTCAGCCGCGCCTGGCGGGTCTTCTCCACGGCGATGGCCTCGATCTGGGCGAACTCCGCCTTCAGCCCGTCCAGAAACAGCGGGTCGATCACCTTGTGGATGTTCTCAATGCTGGTGTAGTGCATGCCGCCGCTGCGCCGTGTCTCCGGGTTCAGGGTGCTCTCGAACACCGCCCCGAAGATGGTGGGGCTGATGGCGGACCAGTTGAAATTCTCGCTGGCGTCCGCCAGCAGCAGATGCTTCAGCTCCGCCGTGAAGGGGGGCACCTCCACGTTCTCGTCGGAGAACAGCCCGCCGTTGACGTAGGGGAAAGCCGCCAGCAGGGGGTTGTCGCTCGCCAGGTACTTGTCCCGCTGCTCCGGCCGCTGGTCCAGCGTGCGGAACAGCTCCACCAGCGCCTTGCGCACCCCGCTCACCGGCACGTCCCGCAGATAGTCATGGAACATCCCGTGCCTGCCGAAGATGCCGGCGTCCTCGGCGTACAGGCAGAACACCAGCCGCACGCACAGGGCGTTCAAGCTCTTCAATGTCTCCGGAGCGGTGGGGTCCTCATACTGGCGCAGCAGCGCGTCATAGAGCACGCCCACGATCTCGCCGGCCTTTAAGGAGACCTCCATCTCCTTTTTGATGTTCTCGTCGCCGGTGTCCACAAGGAATTGCAGCCGGTGATATTCCTTTTCCAGCTCCGCCAGGGCCACCACCTCCGGCTCGTCGTTGGGCCGGTTCATGTCGTGGATCTCAAAGGTGACGAAGTTGCTCACCACGATCCAGCGGGGGTTCCGGTCGTGGGGCAGATACCCGGCGTAGCGCCGGGCCTGTTGGAAGGGAGTGAGGAAGGAGCCGTCCGATTGGGTGGCGCCCTTGCGCAGATCCACGTCCCGGCCCTTCTGCTCGATGAGCACACGGGTGCGGGGAATGAACCCGTCGATGAAGCTGGTGTGGTCCAGCTTCACGGGTACCTCGAAATCAATGGCCTTCTCCGGCTCGGCCACGCCGTAGACGTTCCGCAGCAGCGCCAGCCAGAAGGACTGGGTCTCCTGCTTCTCGTCGCCCTTGCCGGCCCAGTCGGCGGCAAACTGCCGCGCGGCCAGCCTCTGTTCGGTGTCGGTCATAAAAAACGCCCCCTCTCCCAGGTAAGCATACCATAATGGGAGAGGGGAAGACAAGATGCCAGGCTACAATTTATTTATCCGCCACCCGGCGGTGGAGGGCCAGACCCAGAGCGGCCAGGGCCGCCAGCAGGACCAGCCATAAAAGGGGCGCGGCCTGCCAGCTTGTCAGATACCCGCCCAGGTGCACCAGCCGGTCGTCGAAGACGATGCTGTTGTTGCCGAATACCGCCGGCAGCAGGCTCCAGAGCTGGCTCACCACCCGCCAGTCCCGGGGCAGGGAATAGACTATGAGGAAGAGCATCATCACCCCGAAGCACACCGCCATGGCGGCCATGCCGCCCTTGGTGCAGAGGCCCACCGCCATGACGAAGACGGCGTGGATGAGGCTGGCCGCCAGATACGCCCCGCAGAGGATGAGGGCCAGCTG
This sequence comes from uncultured Oscillospiraceae bacterium, assembly GCA_947626495.1. Classification (GTDB taxonomy): domain Bacteria; phylum Bacillota; class Clostridia; order Oscillospirales; family Oscillospiraceae; genus CAJOIG01. The sequence goes on from CANQSJ010000047.1 coordinate 6,912, forward strand.
CATCACCGTCATGGGCGTGCCCCAGGCGGGGTTCATCAGCTGCTGCACGGCGGTGGCGGCGTCCTCCGGCCCCAGCAGGATGAGACAGGCGGTGGCCATGGAGCCCAGGATGATGACCCCGCCGCAGAAGCTCACCGTGAGCCCGGCCAGGAGCTTGGCGGCATAGAGGGGCGCACCGCCGTTTCGGGCGCATTGGATGAGGGCGTCGGTGCGCCGCTGCCGCTCCATGGGGAACAGCCCCGCCAGGGCGATGATGGCGAAGAGAAAGATGAAGAGGTTCGCCACATAGGCTGTCTCAGCCATGGCCGTCCAGCCCCCGTTGGGATAGCCCGTCACGGGCAGAGGCGTCTCTATCTTCTTCGCCTGCTCCGCCCACCAGGCCCTCTCCCCGGCGGTCAGGCCCCAGACGTTATAGCCAGCCGCCCGGTCGGCGTCCACGGCGGCGTAATAGTCCTCCGCGGTCAGACTGTCCGTCATGGCGTCCTGGCCCACCATGGACTCCACCGTGTCCCAGATGTCCCAGTACTCCCCCTGGATGGTGTAGCCGTCCAGGGTCCAGCCCATCTTGTCCGGGTCGGCCTGCCGGACGGTGACGGTCGA
>CANQSJ010000048.1 GCA_947626495.1 uncultured Oscillospiraceae bacterium
TGGGGCCATCCGCCGCACGGCCCTGCCGTCGCATGCGCGGCAGGGCCGCTGGTTCAAGTCCAGTCACTCGGACCAAAAAGCAGGAAACCGCTGGGATTGCTGAAATCCCGGCGGTTTTCTTTCGTTTGTGACACACGCTTGATTTTTCGGGAAATTCTAATGAATCAGGCGCGTTCAGAGATGGCAAAATCGCTATGCGCGGGATGAAAGCGGATGCCGGTGATGATCAAAAAACTCCTCGCCTCCCATGGGGAAGTGAGGAGTTTGTTTTTCGCTTATGGATGTTCCTTTTCTTTCAACAGTTCCTCGATGTGCAGTTCCCGGTCCAGTCGGTCATAGAGCAGCAGCTGGGACAGGAAGGTGATGTACCAGAAGCCCAAAAAAGGGAGGAGCAGCAGCGTCCAGGGGGCAAACAGCACGTAGATCGCCCAGTAGAGTGCCTGCAGCGCCACCGCGCCCAATACCCGCCAGAGATACTTGGAGGTGAACAGGATGATGTTTCCCAGACGGTTCATCGCCGTCTGGCGGAAGAGTACCATCTGGGGCCAGAAGAGGGTGCTCAGCAGCAGGAACAGAAAACCCGCGAAGATATACAGGGCCACCGTGCCCCGGCTGGGAGGCGTCTGCGCCCACCAGAAGAGAGCCGCCATGAAGGAGAACATCCCCAGGAAGAGCCCGGTCAGGGCCCCGGGAAGCAGGCTTTCCTTCCAATTTTGCTTCCAGCTCTTTTTATAGGCGGGCCACCACTTGCCGGGGGCGTCCCGGAAACCCCGGTAGAGGGCGTCATAGAGCCCTGCCAGGAAGGGGCCGAAGAGCATGCCGCCCAGGATGGACGTGGGCACCAGCACCAGGACGCTGGAGCTCATCACAGAGAGGATGATGCCGGTGGCCAGGGGCAGCGCCCCCAGCACGGTGAGCAGGTTGATCTGGAACCATCGGCCGCCGTAGAAGGAGATCAGCTGCTTGTAGCGGTTGAAGCCCGTCTGGCGGACACTGGGATCATAGCTGGGGTCGTGGGGCGTGAGAAGACCCATGGTGAAAACCCTCCTTATCCGATGTCGGCGCTGTAGTGGCAGCGGGAGAGGACGTCCGCCAGAATGGCGGCCTCGTCGCCTGCGAACGTGTCCCGGCAGGTGAGCTCCGCGCTGAGGGCGTAGTTGCCGTATATGGTGAAGGCGGTGACGCCCCGGTCGTAGGGGTTGGTATCGGAGCCGCAGTCGTAATACAGCAGGTCGTACGGCTGGCCGTTGTATGTTTCGGCGCCGGTATCGAGGACCGTGTAGGTACCGCTCTCCCGGTCCATCCACTGGTCGATGGCCTTTTGGGCGTTCTCTCCGTCGGCGCAGCCCACCGCCAGCATGTAAAGCTGGGCGTCGTAGACCTGCACCTCGTCCCCGTCCTCGTTGGTATAGGGAACGGCCTCTCCGGCTGTCCAGGTGGCGTAGAAGATATCGTCGGCCGTGAGCACGGCGCTGTTGTCCTGCAGAGTGAAGCCGTTTTCCGGCGCCTCCACGCCCAACACAGGCCCCAGCATCTCCCAGCCCGCGTCCCAGGCCGCGCCGTCAGCGGCTGCGGCGGGCAGGTCGCCGCCCGCCTTGAAATACATGGCGGCGATGACGCCCACCACCAGGCACAGCACTGCCAGCAGGATGATCGTAGTCTTCTTTTTCATGAAGCTGCCCCCTCGGTCAGCGTGTCCCACAGCCCGTCGCAGGCGCCGGGATACGCGCATGTCTTTTCCGTCCAGAAGCCCCGCCGGGCCACATACAGCCCGGAGAGGAGATCTTGGCTTTCGCCGGAGGTCTGCTGATCCAGCATCTGTTCCGTATAGGAGCCCATGTCCAGCCCGGACAGCACTGGGCAGTCGCTCCAGCGCAGGGCACATTCCTCCCATGGCATACCCTCCGCCGCACTGTCCCCGGTCAGGGGACGGAGCACGGCGTAGTTGCGCTGGAAGGTATCCGGGTCATCCAGCAGAAACAGGTAGCTGTCACACTGGGTGATATCCGCCATCAGCTTGGCGGAGGCGGCGTAGGCATAGTATACGTCATCCGCCTCGTCGGCATGGCCGCCGGTGACGTACTGATTGAGCTGCACCGTGACGGCCCCGTCGCCGTCGCAGTCCGTGAAAAGCCCGGCCAGGGCGTTCTGAAGCGCGAAGGCAGTGTCGGCGGGAAGGGGTTCCGCCCCTACGTAGGCGATCTGGATGTCCGGCTTTGCCTCGCCCACGCCCAGCACGTGCCAGAGAATACTGCCGACGGAGAGGACCAGCACAGCGGCGATGGCTATGTGCCACTTGTGGTAGTGCCACCAGTTGGCCCGCTTTTCCGCCGGCGTCAGCTCCCGCTTTTCCTCGGGCTTCACGTCCCGGTATTTCCATTTCAGGTATTCGCTGGCCATACTGCGCTCACTCCCTGGTGGTGCCCCCGGCGGCGTAGGCCACCGGCAGACAGATGAGGCTGGGCAGGTTGGACCGATCCTCCTCCAGCAGGATGTTCACGCTGGTCTCCGCCAGCTGGGCCACGGGCTGGACGATGGTGGAGCAGACGTATCCGTCATAGCCGAAATAGCGCACGCCGTCGAAGCCGATGACCTGCACGTCCCCCGGCACCGCCAGGCCCAGCTCCTGCAGCATGCATATCACGTGGTGGGCCAGCCGATCTGTGTTGCAGAAGATGCCGTCGAAATCCGGCTTTCCGCCGCGGATGTGCTCCCCCAGGAAGGTGCGGAAGGGCTCAAAGCCCTCCCGGTCGTTCAGGATCAGCACCGTGTGCTCCGCCTGGTGGAGCTGGCAGGCGGCCTGGAACCCGCTCAGGCGCTTGTCCGGCTCGCCGGGCACGTCCGTGCCGATGCGGAAGAAGAGGAGCTTTTTGCACCCCAGCTCCAGGAGCTTTTCCGCCGCCAGCTGGCCGCCGCCGAAGTTGTCGGAGGCCACGCAGGGCACGGCGGGACTGAAATACCGGTCGATGCTCACAAAGGGGATGGCGGCGGGCACCTCCAGCGCCGGGTTGTAGGTCAGGCCGATGATGCCGTCCACTTTATTCTGTTCCACCATGCGGATGCACCGCTGCTCCGCGTCCGGGTCGGAGCCGGTGACGGTGAGGAGCATCCGGCAGCCCCGGCGTGCCAGCGCCTGGCAGATGTTGTCGGCCAGGGCGGCAAAGAAGGGATCGTAGGCGTTGGGCAGGATGAGGGCCACGGTGCCGGTCTTGTTGGCCTTCAGGCCGCGGGCGTAGCTGTTCACCTGGTAGCCCAGCTTCGCCGCCGCCTGCTCCACCCGCAGGCGGTAGCTCTCGCCCACGGGGATGCCGTTGAACACCTTGGACACGGTGCCCAGGGCCACGCCGGCCTCTCGGGCCACGTCCTTCATGGTGGGGGCGCTGCTTTTTCTCTTCATAGAGCGGCCTCCTGGTATATGAAATGTTTCACGGAATATTCTTTCGATAGACAGTATAACAGAAGAGACCTGTGATTGTAAAGCATAAATTTCATAAAAGTTTCATGAAACTAATAAACCGTTAGTTTGCACAAAAGCGAAAATCCTCCTTCGTTCAATCCTCCAAAATTGGGGAAGATACAAGAAAATTCGTTGACGGATGGGGAGAAGGGGGATATTATGGGGATACATTTTAGTGTAACGTTTCATACCCTCGGCGGGGAACGACATCCCGCCGCTTCTTTTCAAGAGGTCGTGAAACGTTATACAAGACGGAGCAAAAAAGCGGCAGGAGGTGAGCGCGTCCCACAGCGTATAATCCACAATATTATGTAAGGAGTGAACCTGAGTGAATCCATCCGGCAACGCGTCCGCTCTGCCCCGCGGGAAGGGGCTGGGCCGGCGGATCCGGGACAACTGGCAGCTTTATCTGCTGCTGCTGATCCCGGTGGTCATCACGGTGATCTACAAGTACATCCCCATGTACGGCATCCAGATCGCCTTCCGTGACTTCAAGGCCACCCGTGGCTATGCGGGAAGCAAATTCGTGGGTCTGAAGTGGTTCGAGCGGTTCTTCACCGCCCCCACCTTCGGCCGCATGATGAAAAACACGGTGCTGCTGAGCCTGTACAGCCTGCTGTGGAGCTTCCCCATTCCCATCATCCTGTCCCTGTGCATCAACCAGCTGCGCTTCAACCGCTATAAGAGGGTCGTTCAGACCGTTCTCTACGCCCCTCACTTCATCTCCACCATGGTGATCTGCGGTATGCTGCGCATCTTCCTGAGCCCCTCCGGCGGTCTTGTGAACCTGCTGTTCGGCTCCAGCATCGACTTTCTGACCCAGTCCAGCGCCTTCCGGACCATCTACGTGGCCTCCGGCATCTGGCAGGACGCCGGCTGGGGCTGCATCATCTATCTGGCCACATTGTCCAACATCGACACCAGCCTCTACGAGGCGGCCAAGGTGGACGGGGCCAGCGTGTTCCAGCGCATCATGAACGTGGATGTACCGGCGCTGCTGCCCATGGCCATCCTGATGTTCATCATGAGCGCGGGCTCGCTGATGAATGTCGGTTTTGAAAAGGTCTGGCTGCTCCAGACCGACCTGAACAAGGCCACCAGCGACGTGATCGCGGTGTACGTGTATCAGCAGGGCATCGAAAACGCCAAGTACAGCTACTCCACCGCGGTGGGTCTGTTCAACACGGCCATCAACCTGATCCTTCTGTTCGTCGTCAACAAGATCTCCAGCAAGGCGTCGGACGTGGACTTTGTCTGAGGAGGTGTGGTATCATGAAGAAAACACACAGCATGTCTGACCGCACCAGCGACATCATCCTGGTGGTGATAACCGCCATCGTGCTGCTGATCGTGGCGTACCCCATCTACTATGTGCTCATCGCCTCGGTGTCCAACCCCTACGACGTTTATGCCGGCAAGACCTTCCTGCTGCCCAGCGAGTTCACCCTCCGGGGCTACACCGCCGTCTTTGCCGACCCCAACATCCTCTCCGGCTACATCAACTCCATCAAGTACACGGTGATCGGCACCATTTTCTCCGTGGTGATGCTCTACATCACCGCCTATCCCCTGGCACAGAGGGATCTGCCCGGGCGGAAGTTCTTCAGCATCTTCTTCCTCATCACCATGTACTTCGGCGGCGGCCTGATCCCCACCTTCCTGGTGGTGAAGCAGACCCACCTGATCGACAGCATCTGGGCGCTGTTTCTGCCCGGCGGCGTGGCGGTGGGCAACATGATCATCGTGCGCAACTACTTCCAGAACTCCATCCCCCGGGACCTCATCGAGGCCTCCGAGATCGACGGCTGCTCCAAGCTGCGCACCTTCGTGAGCATCGTCATTCCCTTGTCCAAGCCCATCCTGGCGGTCATGGTGGTGTTCTCCATGGTGGCCTACTGGAACGACTGGTTTACTGCTCTGATCTACCTCACTGCCGAAAAGGCCCCGCTGCCTCTGGTCCTGCGGAACATCCTCATCAAGAGCTCTGCCAGCGCCAGCCAGGCGGCCACCATCTCCGGCGGTTACGCGGAGCTGAACAAGCTCACCGAGATGATCAAGTTCTCGTCCATCATCGTGGCCGCCGCGCCCATGCTGATCGTGTATCCCTTCGTGCAGAAGTACTTCGAGAAGGGCTTCATGGCCGGCGCGGTGAAGGGCTGAAAGGAGCAGGAGCATGAAAAAGAATGTGATTTCCCGAATGGCCGTCCTGGTCCTGACCGCGGCCATGGTCCTGGGTCTCGCCGCCTGCGGCGGCTCTCCCAACTACAACACCGAGCCCCACACCCTGAACACCAACACGGACCAGACCGAGTTCACCATCATGGGCGCCCAGTCTGCCCTGTCTCCGGGCTATACGGATAACGTGGTGCTCAACGAACTGATGGATGAGACGGGCATCCACATCACCTGGAACACCATGAGCGACTCCCTGAGCGAGCAGGTGAACATCCGCATCGCCGGCGACATCATGCCGGACGCCTTCATGGGCGTGGCCTTCAATAACTATGCCCTGAGCATGCACGGCGAGGACGGAGCCTTCATCGATCTGGCCCCTTACATCACGCCGGAGATCATGCCCAACCTCTATCAGATCCTGGAGGATAACCCCCGTATCCGGGCGGCCATCACCATGGAGGACGGCGGCATCTACGGTCTGCCCGCCGGCGAGCAGATGGGAACCGCGGGCGTGGGCAAGGAGAAGGACTATTCCATCTTCTCCATCCCCCAGTTCTCCATGATCAACAAGGCGTGGCTGGATGAGCTGGGCCTGGAGGTGCCCACCACCCTGGACGAGCTCCACGACGCGCTGGTGGCCTTCAAGGAAAACGACATGTCCCACACCTACTACGGCAACGACCCGGGCACGACGCTGCCCATGTCCACCGGCTTCGACCAGTGGTGCTGGGGCCAGAACGTCTTCTATGCCGGCTTCGGCTTCACCAACTGGCCAAACGACGTGTGCGCCGACCTGACCCTGTGGGAGGACGGCACCGTGGGCTTTGTGAGCACCACCCAGAACTACCGCGACGCGGTGACCTATTTCCACAACTGGTACGCCGAGGGGCTGATGGACGTGGAGATGTTCTCCCAGTCCGACACCCAGCTCATCTCCAAGTGCTCCCAG
>CANQSJ010000049.1 GCA_947626495.1 uncultured Oscillospiraceae bacterium
ATATGTAATACCTCCTTGGTGGTGCTTCTATTCTACACCCTCTGTGGAAGTTTACACAGTTTTTGGGATGGACCCTCGGTTACCTTCTTTTTTTGCCCTGAAAGCCCTGAAAACACAGGGTTTTCTGTACTTTTGACGCACGTGTATATTATTCGCCTGGGATGACGGAAATCGTGCCGTTCTCATCCCCTAGATATTCCCGCATACAGCTTTCCATCAAATCTGCATCCGATGACGCCAGGAAATTTCCCGGCACCAGATCTCCATGCAGTTCATCCGCTAGCCGGAGCAATGCGCCTCCCTCATCCTGCACATAAATATTTCCATTCATGATCGGAAAACTGCCCTGCTCCATAGCGTCTCTGCCATAGTAACTGGCCAGAACGCCCGCACTCCGGTAAAACAGATTCCCTTCAAGCCTGACCTCCCCCGTAGGAAAAAGCCCCGCCACATTCAGCGCGGAAGCCGCACCCGACCGGTTTCCCTGCGGTATGTCATTATTACGGCTCCAGCCGTATCCGCAGTCGATCAGATAATTCCCGCGGAACACAATATCCTCATAAGTCCATCCTATAGCTTCATCCAGATTTCCGGTCCACAGATAAATACTGCTGCCGCAGCGCTGCACCACATTGCGCTCCGCGAGAATATCTTTACGGATTTGAGTCTGCCCGTCTCCGCCTTCTCCTCCTCCATTGATCACAACGGCAATTCCTTTGCTTTCACAGTCGTGAATATAGTTATCTCTTGCCGTCTGACCGATGCCAAAAAGCAGCAGCGCACCGCCGGAGCTGCTGTAATGAATGCTGCCGTCATAGCTGTCATACTGTTTGACCGCACCGCCGCACCAACTGATCTCACAGTTTTGGATCACGGAATTATTCCCCGCGTCGATCCCACTGTTCGAATAACAGCGTATATTCAGATGATCAATTGTATTGCATCCTTCATTTCCTTTCTGAATTGCATCAGACAGAATCGCCATTTCCACACGGCCGAATACGTCGCCGGGATTGCCCTCATCGCAGCGCAGATACAATCCTCCGGAGACGCCCTGTTCCGTCAGCTGCCATGCATTGATCGGAAACGAATATCCGGTATAGTCTACCTCAGAGAAGAATTCCAGATCGCCTGTCAGATCCCTCACCGGATCAAAGGCTTCGCCGGCGCCGTTTTTGTATCCTGTCCCATCCCACGGCAGATACAGTTTCCTCGCGACTTTTTCCCCGCCATCGAACAAAATAATCCCGCAGTCCGGCACATCCTGCGCGTAACGCCATATTTTCGATCCATCATCCCCTTCTGCAAAGAGGATCCAGTTCGAAGGCTGGCTGGCCTCCAGCGGAGAACCCGTGAGGATCGGCTTTTCCCCCTCGCCATAAGAGGAATAGGCGACTCCATCCGTAAGGATCAGCTTCCCGTACCAGGTTCCGCCACATTCAAATAAAACCGCATCTCCATACTGCAGATCGGCGGACTGCACCTTATCCAAGGTTGCCCAGGTTGTTTCCGGACTGAGTCCGTCATTTTCGTCATTTCCTTCCGGGCTGACATAGTACGTACTGCCGGTGTAGGTTTCTCCGACCGTCAGTGTATCGCCCCTGACAAGCGCGGGGGAAGAATTCCGCACCGCAGCAAGCGCGGCGGCGGCGTCCTGCAGAAGCGGATCATCCCAATCCGTTTCCGGCAGTTCATAGCCGCCTTCAAACTGCTCCTTCCACGCATAAACCAGACGCACACAGGCTCGGACCGCTTCTTCGCAGCATACCGGCGTTTCGAAGCGCACCTCACCATCCCGGTATGCAAAAAACGGCTTTCCGCTCCTGGCTGAGGACTGTCCTATCGAAAAAAACCTGGCGCCGGTTATATAGTCCCAGCCCGGCTGATGCCCGATATTATCTTCATAGGGAGAGGGTTCTGAAACATTTGCAAAGAGCGTTCCATCCGGTTCGAATCCGTCCCATAGATGTTCCGCCTCATAATAATAATTAGCGTTCATCCATCCATCCCTCGCCCTGTTTCCTATTTCCAGAACGCATGCTGCCTCATACAGGGCAAGCATGGCGTCATCCCGCTGCAAAGGCGCTTCGACCGCCGCCAGACTTTTGCCCGTGTCTTCCCACAGTTCCACTTTCGCCGGATCCAACAGCCCGATCACCCGAACGAGCATCTCATACATTTCTTTCCCGCACACATCCTGTTCCAGTCCCGTCAGCGATTCCGGAACAAGACCCATTGTCAGGGCCGCCGCAAGTTCTTCATCATCTGACGCCGCATCCGCCGGAGAACTCTCCACAGTTCCCTCCAAAGGTCCTGAAACCACGGCAGAGGATCCACCTGCAGAGTCCATCGCCTCTTCCCCGGACAGCACTGACGATTCCTGAGCCGGATCCACACCTGACGCAGTCTCATCCGGCGTTCCCCGACCGCGGGCTGCCATAAGACACAGAAGAAGCACAGCTGACAACAACATACCCATGATATATAGTAATGTTCTTTTCATATCACATACTCCTTTTCAAAGTTGAACAGTCACCCATTCGACATTTAGCATTATACTGAATAAAACTGTAGTATGCAACTGCCACAATGGACAGAGGACAACAAGGTGGAATAAACATCGGTCAGTGACGGGCTGCACCCCCCCTTAACAGTTTTATCTGCTGATTTTGTACCCACACCAAAGAAATCTGCACCCCCTTGGAAAATACCTTGTATCCACATTAGCAGCATACTTCAAGATGGAGAAATCCGAACTTGATTCCAATAGGAAACGGGTTCGGATTTCTTGTGTATATTGAGGACATTGGGATATGAAACGGAGGCGGGCATTGCGCCCGCCTCTCTGCGTGGGAGTGACTGTACGAAGAGTAAACAGGTTGTTTTCTCTGGCAGTATGTGATATAGTTTATAAAGTAATCATCGCAACAAATAATCAGATAAACCGCTGCAAAGAGTGATAGGACACATCATCACCGACTGGAGAAGAGAAACACATGGAGCTGATAGACGCGATCCAAGAGAGAAAGTCAATCCGGGGATACCTTGATCGGAGCGTATCGCAGCGGGTCCTTCGGGACGTCCTTCAACTGGCAACCCGGGCAATATCTGCCGAAAACGCGCAGCCGTGGGAATTTGCCATCGTTTCTGGAGATGTGCTGAAAGCCATCTCTGATGATAATATAGAGCATCTGCGCAGCGGCGTGACCGTTGACTCGTCTTACGATCAGTTGGACGGCATATACCGCCGCCGCCGCGTGGACATTGCCAAACAGTTATACGGCGCCATGGGGATTGCCCGGGAGGATCGGCCCCGCCGGAATTGGTGGCTGGAACGAGGATACCGTTTCTTTGACGCGCCGGCCGCCATCATTCTGTATATGGACAGCAGTCTGGACGTGAGCGCTTATCGCTTCGACATGGGGTGCGTGACCCAGAACATCTGCCTCGCGGCGCAGGCATACGGTCTGGGAACATGTGTGGAGTATCAGGCTGTCACCTATCAAGACGTACTGCGCAAACATCTCGCGATCCCCGAAAGCAAATACATTGTCTGCGCCATTGCCATCGGCTACCCGGACCCGAATTTCCCCGCGAACCATGTGGTCAGCACCCGCGAGATGCTTGACAACAACACGACCTGGTATGGTTTCTGAGTGAACGAGAAAGAGCAACAAAAAGAAAAGAAGAAAGGGATTAAATTGTTTATTGCCAGCCTTTGCCAAAAAGGAACGGTTGTTTGGATACAAAGGCCGTTCCTTTTTTCGTACTATAATACAGCCGGGCCGGGGAGGAGACCGCATGAATCGGCAGTTACAGTTTGAGAATGAAACCGGTGTATATCACTGCGACGAGAGCGGGAAGCTGCTCTTCATAGAGCCGCGGACGGACAACTGCCTGTACCGCGGGCCCTTCGGCCCCCACAGCCTTGATATGGAGTACCACGGCTTGATCTGTACGACATACCGGGTGCGGGATCTGATCATCCCGGAGGGCGTCCGAAGCATCGGAAGCGTGGACCCGTATGCTTTGCCCCAAGAGGTGTCCCTCCGTGATACGATCGTCACGGGGCAGCTGCGCTTTCCCTCCACCCTGGAGAGCTTGAGGGAGAATGTCCTCTCCGGCAGCCTGATCATGGATATGGAGCTGCCGGAAACGGTGCGGCATATCGGCAGCGGAGCCATCATGAACTGCTATATCCAACAGCTGCGCCTGGGCGCAGGGCTGCCGGAGCCGGAGGACGGATGGTACTGGAAAAAGACCAGGGATGAGCGGTGGAAACAGGAGGCGGCGGGCAAGCTGGCCTGCGGCGGCCGGCAGTTCAAGGAGACCATCATCGGCACGCTCGTCGTCCCGGCGGGCTATCCCTACAAGCGGCTTATGCCGGAGGCGAAGATCGACGAAGTGATCACCTATTGATGGGAATAGCCGCGCCAGCCGGTTTTGGGAGACCCTCCGGAGCCATATCAGCAGCATAGTAGAAACCAACGGTGACCGTGATCGGTCACCGTTTCTTGCGCAGGGGGATTAAGGCCCGGCGCAGGCGGCGAAAATCAACCGAGCGTTGACCGCTCCCGAAGGAGCGGTCATTGTTTTTTCCGGGGAAAGGCGTATCATGAGAACACGGGCCCGAAAACAAAAAGGAGCGAAGGAAATGGATATCGGAAAACAGATACGGTCCCTGCGCGTCCGCCGGGGCGTCACCCAGGAGGCTATGGCCCAGCGGCTGGGGGTGAGTCCCCAGGCCGTCAGCAAGTGGGAGCGGGGCGCCGCGGCCCCGGACATCGCCATGCTGCCGGAGCTGTCCGCCTATCTGGGGGTGAGCATCGACGAGCTGTTCTCCCTCGCGGACGACACCCGCATGGAGCGCATCCAGAACATGCTGCGGGACACCCGCACCCTCAGCGCCGCCGTATCGCCGCCCTCCGGGAGCGGATGGAAAGGCGCTGAGGGGTACCGTTTTGCGCGAAAGGGGAGGCGGGCGTTGCCCGCCTCCCGTCATATAGGAGATTTTCCGGGAGAAAGATAGGTGGTTTTCTCCGCTGGTATGTGGTACAATTTACACTATGGGTGACGTCGCGGCGTTCAACGGCGTCTGTGGGACCTGTTCGGCGGCCGGCCCGTCCGCTCCTGCGCGGCGGGGGAGGGCCACCCGGGAGAATCCTGCAAGAGCGGGACCGCCGCGGCCTGCAAATGAAAAACCTTTGAGGAAGGAGTACATACCATGAAAGACATCGTAGAGATCCGCTGGCACGGCCGGGGCGGCCAGGGCGCGAAGACGGCCTCCCTGCTGCTGGCGGACGCGGCGTTCAACACCGGCAAGTACGTGCAAGGGTTCCCGGAGTACGGCCCGGAGCGCATGGGCGCGCCCATCACGGCCTACAACCGCATCAGCTCGGAGCGGAGCACGGTCCACTCCAACATCTATGAGCCGGATTACGTGGTGGTGGTGGACGAGACCCTCCTGTCCGCGGTGGACGTGACCGCAGGACTGAAGGAGGAGGGCGCCATTGTCATCAACTCCGGCAAGGCCCCCGAGGAGCTGCGGCCGAAGCTGAAGGGCTACAAGGGCCGGGTCTGCACCATCGACGCCGGCAGGATCAGCGAGGAGGAGCTGGGCAAGAACTTCCCCAACACCCCCATGCTGGCGGCCATCGTCAAGGTGTCCGGCGTGGTGGAGCCGGAGGCGTTCGTAAAGGATATGGAGGCTTCCTTCAAGCATAAGTTTGCGTCGAAGCCCCAGGTGATCGAGGGCAACATGCGTGCCCTGAAGCGTTCCATGGAGGAGGTAAAGATCGGATGAGCCATCTGGCAAAGGATATGACCCCCAGCGTGACCTGGAAAGACATCACTCCCGGCTGCAATATCTTTGAGGGCGGGACGAGCCAGGTCGTGGAGACCGGCGACTGGCGGACCATGAAGCCGGTCATCGACTGGTCCAAGTGCAAGCAGTGCCTGCTGTGCGCGCCGGTGTGCCCGGATATGTCCATCCCGGTGGGGAAGGACGGCAAGCGGGGCGAGTTCGACTATTTCTTCTGCAAGGGCTGCGGCATCTGCGCCAATACCTGCCCCTTCGGCGCCATCGCCATGGTCAAGGAAGAGAAATAAGGAGGGACGAAAATGGGTATCAGAGAGAGACTTTCCGGCAACGAGGCAGTCGCCTACGCCATGAAGCAGATCAACCCGGACGTGATGGGCGCCTATCCCATCACCCCGTCCACGGAGATCCCCCAGTATTTCTCCGCCTACGTGGATAACGGCGAGGTGGACACGGAGTTCATCGCCGTGGAGAGCGAGCACTCCGCCATGAGCACCTGCATCGGCGCGGAGGCCGCCGGCTGCCGTGCCATCAGCGCCACCAGCTCCTG
>CANQSJ010000050.1 GCA_947626495.1 uncultured Oscillospiraceae bacterium
ATAGGTGTCATCCTCCAGGCCCTTGACGATGATGTGCTTGTTGGACGGGGTGAACACGGTGGCCTCGGCCTCGTTCTGGGTGTGGCCGGTCACATAGTAGACACCATCCACCAAGGACGCCTGAACATAGTAGCTGTCGGTGTCGTTGTGAATGACCATCTTCACGGCGTCAAAGTTGCCGGCGCCGTCGCTGAACTCTTTGGTGAGGTCGAGGCCATAGACGTACACATGGCAGTCGTCGTTGAGGGTGTCGTAATACTCGGAGTTGGTGCGCCGCCACTGCAGCACCACCTCGTTGGGGTTGGCCCCATCGCCGTAGACCACGGAGGCGTCGCTGTTGACCGTGGCCGCGTAGGTGATACGCAGCGTGCAGGCCGAATAGCCGCGCTGGACGCCGGTGGTGCCGTAGACGTTCTCATTGGTATTGATCTCCGCAAGACCGGCGTCGGTCATGGTGATCGTCATGGAGTTGCCGCCCTGTTCAGCGGCATATTCCACGTTGAACTTGCCGTCGCTCTCGGTCCAGGTGGTGATCTTCTCGGTGCAGTCCTTGTCCCGGAAAAACTCAATGACCACATCGCCCCGGTTGTAGGTTATGCCCTGGGAGAGCTGGTCCACAAAGGTGTAGGTGGTGAGCTGGGAGGCGGCGCTGGTGATAACGGGCAGAGTGGAGATGATCTGATAGTCCATCACATCAGCGTCCGAACCGGTGGCGGTGTGGGCGTAGCCGTCCGCGATGTTGTCCGTGGAGCCGTCGTTCTTCCCGGTGCTGCTCTGGGCCTCCCGGACAGTCTTTTCCAACGTCGGGGAGCCGGTATTGTTTTTCGGGTACAAGGTCACGTCATACATCCACTGTTCTCCGTCTATGGTGGTCATGGGCAGAGAAACCAAGAACGGGTCGGTGGTGCAGGTGACATTTTCGGGCACCTCCACTTCCACGACCAGATACAGACCCAGGGGCAGGCCAGTAGCGGAGGTGTGGCCGTATTCGTCTGTTTCTGGGAGGACGGTGCCGCCGTGGGCGTTGATATAGCCCTCCAGGGCGTTTTTCGTGGTGGTGGCGTTGGACGCAAGATTGCGCTCAAGAGCCGTAATAAGAGTGTCGCTGGCGAAATAGTACACGTCCTGGTCGTGGTGGTGGGCGTTGTCATAGGTGAGGCCCAGAGCCGTGAGCAGCTCGGTCGTGTCACCGCCCATGGGCATACCGTACAGCACCATGTTGGTGCGGGTATCGTTGCCCATGCTGGTGTAGGTGCAGATGTCGGCAATTTTCAAATACGAAAACTTTACGCCCTGGATGGCGTAGCCGCTGCCAAGGGCATTGATGACGGAATCATCGTAAACGCCGGAGGACACATAGGCCGAGGCGTCCCATACCTTATCGGCGGCGGCGCGGGTCAGATCGTACTTGTAGATGTTCATGGAGGCCGTCTTGGACGTGTCGATGGTGTCATTGGCGGCAAAGGCCGTCACGGAGAGGGACAGCGCCAGCATGAGGGCCAGCGCGAGGGACAGGATCTTCTTGTAATTCTTCATGGATCAATGCTCCTTCTTATATTTTTTATAGTTGCGGGCAACAAAAAAGCCCGTGCATCCGGCCAAGCCCAGGAGGGCCGTGCCGATGGTCACGGGCAGCAGCAGGCCGGAACCGCCTGTCTGCGGAAGCGTGGTGATGCGGTTGTTGGTGACGGTATAAGAAATATCGTATTCCTTTTCCGTTTCGCCCTCCAAGGGGAGAATCCCTTGGAATACCGGATCTTTGAGCAAGCTCAATCCGGGCTGGGTCTTTGTCTCTGTCAGACGATAGTAGACTTTGCCATTGGCAACCAAGCCGTCAAAGAGGACAGAACCATCCTCGTCCGTGGTGAGCTGGCCGGATTCAAGGCCCAGGCTGGTGCAGCCGCCGATGGTGGGCGTGGTGTCCGTTCTGAATGTGACAGGACTCCAGGTGCTGCCGTCCTCGGACCATTCCAGCAGATAGGTCGTGCCGGAGAGCGCGCTGCCCTGGGTATCGACCTTGTGGACGGTGATGGAGCCGACACAGTAGATGTTGTCCCGTGTGAGGGTGATGACCTGACCGTCCTCGATGATTTCAAAGTCAAACACCGTTTCGTCCAGTTGGTAGCCATCCGGGGGCGTAGTTTCCTTGGCGGTATATTTGCCGTAGGGCAGTTCCTCCACGGTGAAGGTGCCATCTTCGCCAGTGGCTCCCTCGGTCACGGAGGCCCCGGTCTCGTCGTAGACCGTGAACACGGCCCCGACCAGAGGCGTCTGGGTGAGAGCGTCCTGTTTGACGATAAGCAGCTTGCCCTTGATGATGGTTTCTGGGACGGTGATCGCGGTGTCATTGGCGGCAAGCTCCACAGTCCCCGGCTCAAGCCCAACGGGGTAAGAATTGGGGTCCAGGGTGTATCCGGTAGGCGGCGTGATCTCCTTCAACTCGTAGCCAGTGCCGCAGGGGTACAGCTTGGTCACGAACTGGTCAGATTCGTCGATGGTGTAAGAATCCAGGAGCGCACCGTCTTTATAAATGCCATATACCGCGCCCACAAGGGTGGCCCCGCTGCTCCGGCGTACACCAGCCTCCGCGTCCACCTTGGTCACGGCCACGCGCCACATCTTCAATTTGTTTGCAAAGTTCACGGTGGCGGTCTGGTCGTAAACGACGGTAACGGTCTGGGAGGGGTTGTCACATACATAGCTTTCCGGGACCTGCTCTGTGACCGTGTATTGACCGGGAACGAGGCCGGGGACGGTGATGGTGCCGTCCGAGCCGCTGGTGACGGTTTGATCAACGCTCCCACCTTTGACCGTGAACTGGATGCCGCTCACTTTGCCGTCGTCCGAGGTCTTGATGATATTCAACATGGAGCTTTTTTCAACCGAGTTATAAAAGCTGATCGTCTTGGCGTCACCGCTCTGCAGTGTGACGAGCTGCGATCCCGGACTGGCAGTATATCCGCTGGGAACACGCTCGGTGATCAGGTACCTGCCCGGGTCAAGTTCCTGCGTGACCTTGCCATAGCGGTCAGTATAGACAGTGTAATGCTTATCTGCCGCTTCGCCGCTCATCCCATCGATGGTGAAACTGATGTAGCTGACGTTGCCGTCCTCGGCAGTCTTCCGGATCGTCAGCGTCGTCTTGGAGGGAGCGGGAGGGGCCTCGGCTTCAGCATAGACAGAAAACCACCCGGAGGTGTTATCCGTCGCTTCAATGCCAACGATGGTTTCCTGCAAGCCTGAACCGGCGTAGGCGGTAATGGTCGAACTGACAGATGCGGCGTTTTTCTTGGTGACATTCACTGTCGCGCTGCTTACTGCGGACGGAGATGTGACGGTCAACTGATTGCCCGACACGCTAAAGCGGAGGTTGCCGTTGCTGCTGGAAAAGCTGTAGTTGGAAAGGACATGGTTGCTGTCGGTAAGAGTGATCGTGAAATTGCCGTTCTGATAGGTCATTTCATAGGATGGAGATCCGGAGCTTAAGGGGCTTACGAAGCTGGGCAGCTCGCTGTACGTCCGCATGGCGTTGGAGATCTGATCGTAGACGGTCTTGACCTCACCGTTTGCCCCGCCGCTGTAAACGGAGTTTATCACCTTTGAATCGGTACAGGTATAGGGCGAAGATGTGCCGCGTGCCCCCACGATGATTTCCCAAATGACCATTTGGGTCGCGGTGTATTGGCTGCCAAAGTTGCCGGACAGGTTGTAACTGTTGCCTTCCGCACCGCACAGCAGAGCCACTTTGATGGCTTCCCGTTTCGCGGAAGAAAAGCCTGCCCACACATGTGCGGCACTCTGTGATACGGTCGATCCTCCCGGAAGGTACCCGCCGGGCTCGATGCAATAAGCCGGAGAGCCGTTGGCAGTGATCTGATACCGGGGGTAACCGTTACCACCGACGCTGTGGCCATTCCAATTGAATGATCCGACGTATTTGATTTGAGTCCCATTGGAGGTGAAACAGTTGTGCACGGAGATCGCGGCGGTACCGCTGATCGTTGAAAACAAGGTGGGAGCATCCTCCGCCGGATCGTTTGGACCCATCGTTATTCCGTCTCCATATGCCTCATCCATGCTGGGCCCTTCTCCGTTGGATGGGACGATCTCCGGGACGTTGTCGAATGCAGGGTATGGTGAGGCTGTGGGCGCGGCGGTCTCTGCCGGGGTGGGTATCGCCTCTGCCGGGTCTGTGCTGGCTCCCTCCTGGGCAGACGCGCCGAGGGGCAGCAGGCCCAACAGGAGCAGCGCGATCAAGAGCAGGGGCAACAGGTGTTTGATCTTCTTCACATGGGTTCCTCCTTCATAAAAATAGCCGCCCATTTTGGGGCGACTTCCAAAGAGAGGGATCTGGCCCTCCTTTTGAACGGGGTCAATCTTCCTCGCCGGCAAATTCCATGGTTGCGAGGTCGCACATGAGGTCATTCGTGTCGGCGATGAACTCGTCCATGAACATTTTTATGCCGTCGGGGAAAGGCTCCAAGCCTGTGATGGCTTCCGGCACATCAAGGTCGACGAGGTCGTGGAGAGCGATGACGAGGCCGAATGCCTCCGTGCTTTTTCCACACTCCTGGAGAGCGGCGATGGCCTTCTGGATCTTACGGAGCGTGCCCAGAGAACTCGCATAATAACGGACTTCCTCCCAGAGCGGGGACGTGTAGATGCCAGAGATCATATTGATGAGGTTGGCGGCGGACGGCATGGTGGTGTGGTCGCTGGGCGCAGACATGTTGATATCCTCCTAAAATGAATTAGCCGCTCTTGTGAGAGCGGCTATGTAGCGATATTATTAAAGGTATATGTAGATGGTTATATTCTCCCACTGATTCGGCCTTAAGTAGTATCCCACGTCATTTCTGTACGATTTCGCTGTTTCATAATCTATATGGATCGTGAGAAAGGGAGGAAAGTCATCTGTGGGATGATATGCGAACTGCTTAACGGGGTAGGGAGCAGTAGTGCCGAAAAGCCTATCTGAGTACCGTCCCGCGCAGGCCGCTATTAAAGGTTGATAGGCTATCGGCCCGCATGACACCAATCGCATAACACCATCGTATGTACGGTGAGGATGCTCGTCATCCTCACCGTTTTCTTCTATCTCCACGGTCGCGTGGCCTTTTCGCCCATGGACTGCGCCGATGATGGCCTGCCGATGGCCGGGAGCGAAGTTCAGGTCCCACCGGAACCGCCCGTTTTCAATGGGCGTGACCCGGCAGACGAATTTATCAATTATGTGTTCGTCGATCTTTGGCCCGGAGAAGTCGAGGACTTCATCAAGGGCTTTCTGGATCGCAGACATATCGAGAGAAGCTGCTTTATCGTCGCCGGAGGCGTCCAGCTTCTCCATCTCGGCTTTCAATGCCGCGAGGTCATCCTCTGCCTTTTTTCGCTGGCTCTGAAACTCCTCCTTTGAGATCTCGCCTTCAGCGCGCATAGAAATGAGATTCTCTATCTTTGCGGTGGCGCGGGCGATTTTCCCCTGGAGAGCGGAGATCGCGGCACGGTTGCTGTTGCTGTCTGCCTGATAGCACTCCCGCAGGAGGGAATAAGCCTCCATGACGGCGGCTTTTTTGTCTCTCCAGAGTGTCTCAAAAATGACCTTGGCCATCAGGTCCATCCGCCAGTCGCAGATCATTTTGATGTCACAGTACCCCTCGGTATCAA
Source organism: uncultured Oscillospiraceae bacterium (assembly GCA_947626495.1). Lineage (GTDB taxonomy): Bacteria > Bacillota > Clostridia > Oscillospirales > Oscillospiraceae > CAJOIG01. The sequence goes on from CANQSJ010000050.1 coordinate 5,665, forward strand.
GACCATTTTTCTCGCGGAAGGATTTGCTGCCGTTGTTCACTTGGTTGTAGCACTGATAGGAAAAAAGTGTTTCTCACCAAATGTTTTTGTGCGTCTAACATTTTTATCGGAATAAAATTTTTTAATATTTCTCAAACAAAACCTGAACATTTCGCAAACATTCCTCAGCTATGATACAGCCATCAAACAAAAAACGGAGGTATTGCCACATGAAGAAGAAAGATTTTGTCACCCTGCTGCTCAGCGTCGTGGGCGGGCTGCTGTTCGCCATCGGGATGTGCATGGCCCTAATCCCGGAGTGGAACGCCATGAAGCCCGGTATCGTTGTGGCGGCCGTCGGCATCGTCGTACTGCTCATTATGGTGATGGTCCATCGGAAGATGAGCGGCAAGGCGGCCATCCAGTTCAACCTCAAGACCATCGGCATCACCCTTTACGGC
>CANQSJ010000051.1 GCA_947626495.1 uncultured Oscillospiraceae bacterium
GGTAGTGGCCGCGTGGCTTGCCGGATCGATGGTCACCGTGACTTCACCGGTCACGCCATCCGCAGGAACGGGATCCCTCTCGGGATTGCCCGCCTCGGGGACCAAGTGGAATTTGAAGGTGCGGGTGACTTGCGCAGGGGGAGCTGCCTCCACCGTGACTTGCTTATTGACCTTCAGCGTCACGTCCACGGGGTCGGCGGCCTTCTTCGTGTTGGTGAAGGACAACAGCCGCACCTCCGCCGAAGCGTTAGCCTCGATCGTCTTCTCGATCTTGCCGCCCTCCGGACTGACCGTGTAGTCAGCGTCAGCCGTCTCCGTCACGCGGACGTTATAGTTCCAGTCTCTGGGCAGGCCGTAGATGATCAGCTTCTCCCCGCCCAAGAGCGTGAAGCCGGTTTCAGGCAGTCCGGCATCCGTGCCCCATTCATAATCGCCGCTCTCGCCAACGATGCCGAACTGGGCGCAATAGTAGGTGTGGCTGTGTTCATCCGCGCCGTGCGTGCGGTCCGCGGTCAGCTTGATATACCCTGTGATCACCGGCGGCAGCTCCTCGATGACGGCTGTGGGCATGATGTCGTCTTCCGCCGCGGAGGAGGATGGGCTGTCCGAGGCGGAGTCAAGCGTCACCTTGTCCAGGAGCGTACCCGTCGCGGGATAGGGTTCGCCGCTGGGATAGTACCGGGTGATCGGGAAGATCCACTCCACACCCTCACCCGGGCCGGCGCCCTCGTCGAAGGCGAAGTCGGCGTCGAAGGTGAATTCCTTCTGCCAATCCTCATCGGTGAGGGTCGCGCCCTCCGCGGCCTCCAGCTTCTTCTCGATGGTCAGGGACAGGGGCGTAAGGGAGTTATAAAAGTGGGCCACCTTCTCCAGCTCGGAGGTATCGCCGTATACGGAGTAGACCGCACCCTCTTCGGCTTTGGGGCCGTAGAAGTACGCGGCGTTGTTGACGGTGCCGCTCCGGGATTGCAGGTTGGAGAGTGTCCGGCGGTCCTCCTCAATGTCGAAGTGCCAGTAACCCCGCCTGTAGGCATAGCCCGGGTCTTCGGTGCCGTGACCCGTGGTACTCGGCGTATTGGGCTGCTTCTCCTCCGCCGGCTCATATTCCACGTAGGTGTCGTTCTGGACCAGCTTGACGTAGTCCAAGGCATAGCCCCGGGCCACCTGGCCATCGGAGAGCTTCTCGGTGGCGCGGAAGCTCTGATAGGTCTTCAGACCGGAGAACAGCAGACCCTGGCCGTCGCGCAGCTGGAACTGGGCCGTGCCATTGGCGATTTCTTCGGACACGTACTTCTTGCTGACCACGGGTTCTACTCTGGGGTTCTGGAAGTCAGTCTTGTCGAACAGGTCGTCTACGGTCATCGGCCTCTCGCCGATCATGCCGAAGGTGACGGTGGTGGTCAGATACGCGGTACGGATGTAAAAATCGCTGAGGACCTGCATGCCGGAGCGCAGGTTCAAATCCTGGTCGGGCTTCAAAACGGCGATGTTGAGTTGCCCGTCAAACTTTTTCGCACCGCTGAACTTGGTCGTGGGAGCCGTCTTGCCGTCCCAATAATCCTCTGTCCCGGCAACGTTATTGCGTATCTCGCTTACCGGGATGAGGTAGATCGTCACATCATCCTTGCTTCCGTCGGCCCAGAACTGGATGTCGCCCACGGCGTACGTCCCGTCGGCCAGCGCATATTTGACGGTATCGGACTGCTGGGCCGCCGCCAGCTGATCCGCGGAGAGGTATTCGGTGTAGCCGCCCGCGGCGGTCGCGTGCTGTTCTTCTTCCTCCTCCCGGGCGACGTACATCGTGACGTTGTTGTTGCCGCCGTCATTGGTACCGGCGCCGTCGACCCAGATCACATAGGCGCCCTCGCCGTAGCTGCCGCTCTCATTGGGCTCCATGATCTTGCCGTGTTCATCCACCACCGCCGCGCGCTGTCCGCCGGAGACCAGCACAAGGCCCCGGTTGTTGGTCAGCAGCGTGATGCTGCCGATGCGCCGCCGCCACAGATTGCTGTAGGGGTCCCGCTGCAGGCGGATGGCCTCCACCTGCTGGCCGGGGGTCATCCCCTGGATGAATATCTGGAAGTCAAAGGCCTCGTTGGGGTCGGCGGGGCTGGTGTCGGAGCTCTCCACCGTCTTGGTCACCGACACCAGACCGTCCGACACCCAGAGCTTGCCGTTGTTGCCCAGGTAGTTGTTGATGATGATGTCGCTGACCGTGGAGGTGCTGTCCAGCGTGGGCACATAGTACGTGCTGGCCGTGGACGTGGTGTTGCGGTCCTTGGTCCGCACGTTCTGATACATATCGCCCACGCGCAGACCGTTCTTCTTGGTGGCCACCGCCCACTGGAAGCACTTTGCGAATTGTTCTTCGGTCAACTCGGAGATCTTTTTGGGCGCGCCGTCCACCATCACCAGCTTCTCGCCCACATCCTTGCGGACGGCTTCCCAATGGGCGACCAGGGCGTCCACCTTGCTGGGATCCGTGGCCACCTTCCCCAGGTATTCCCGCATCTCGGGTTCGTCGGCGCACAGGGTCTCATAAGTGGGCATGCCGCGGGTATTGTCCCCCATCGTGGTGCGGGAGAGGTAGGGGATCTCCAGGACGTTGCCGTTCATGTCGGTCCAGCACAGCATATCGCCGTTGCCGATGCCCGGCGCGCCCAGGCCGGAGCCGAACACGCTGCCCTTGCGGGCCACCACCCGCTGCACCGCCTCGCCGCCGGTGGCGCCCTCCACGACCTTGCCGTTGATGTCGTGTCCCTCGGTGTCCGGGATGGGCAAATAGTAATCGATCAGGAAGAAGAAGTAATCGTCGGAGGAGAAGGAGACGGCGCCGTCATCATAGTTGTCGTCGTCCTTGCTCGTCACGTTGTCCAGCAGGTCGGCCTCCATGAACACGATGCCGTCCGTCCGGAACTTATACTTCGAGCCGTTGCCGTCGGTGATCATGCCGTGTTCATCCAAGGTGGAGGCCGCCAGTTTGAACTCCTCCACGCTCTTATAGACGCCCATGAACAGGCCGCCGCTCCACCGGGCGGCCGTTTCGCTGTTCGCCCAGGTGGTCTCGCTGTTGCCGCCCGCCTGGTTTTCCGCCTCCGACCAGGCGTCGTTTTTCCCCGCGTAGTCCACGGCCTCCAGCACGCCGTCCTTATACCGATAGGCATGGGCATAGAGGGGCAGGGCCTTCTGGAACACGTAATAGCGGTTCAGGCTGCTGGGGGAGAAGCTGACGCCGGGGTCGCCGCGGCTCACGGTCTCGACGCTGGTGTAATCGGTGAAGGCGGTGTTGCTGAAGTAGTTGGACTCGAACCAGATCCGGCTCTTGCTGTCCCGGTGAGTGTCCAGATAGTCCAGGGGGATGGAGCCGATGTCCACGCCCACGGCGTTGCCCTCCGCGTCCTCGCGCAAATAGGCGTCCTGCACGCCCACGGTATAGAACAGCCGCAGCGGCGTGGATTGCGCCTTCTTATCCAGGTTGGACTCATAGCTCAGCACGCCGTCGGGACCCAGGGTGATCTCGGCCAGCTGGGTGGGCACGGCGGCGGCGGGGACGTTCAGGAACACGGCGCTGTCGTAGGACTGGCCGGCCGTGATGGAGCTGTCGTCCACGTAGTCGCCGTAATCCTCCACCCAGACGCGGATGTCGCTCAGGCGGTAGACGCCCTCCACATTGTCATAGTTGTCCGTGTCGGGGTATTTATGATCGGCCTTGTATCCGTCCCATCTCTTCTGCAGATCATTGGGGATTTCGTCGCCGTACACCGGGTTAAGGCGCAGCTTGTTCCGCTCGTCCACGTCGCAGGCGAAGCGATACACGGTGTAGACCGTTTCACGGACGCTGGTCTGTTCGTCTACCGTGGGGATGAACTTGACCAGGTTTTCATGGCTCAGCCGGTACACGTAGCCGGCCGCCCAAGCCTCCTGCGTGGTGGTGCAGTCCTTGGGCATGTCGGCTGATACGAAATTGTCGCCCTCATACCAGCCCTCTTGATAGCCGCCGGGGTGATCCGCCGCCCATTCCCCGTCGTATATGCCGGCGCGGACCAGGCCGTGCATCTCGCCGAACAGCAGCATGGCCATGTCGTAGCGTGTCTCCCCGGTCTGCCCACTGCCGTCGGCCTTGCTGGGCGTGGCGAAGACGGACAGGTCCTTCACCTCCATCAGGTCGCCCAGGGGGTCCTGATAGGTGAGGGAGTCGCCCACGTCCGCGGCGTTGCTGCCGCTGACGGGCACGAACACGTGGCCCAGGATCAGGGTGAGGATCCGGCCGAAGATCTCGTCCAGCTCGCCGGATGTGACGTCGAAGAACTCCTCGTTGTAGTCGATGTTCTCCTCGACTTGCTTGTCGGTGACTTTGATTACATCGTCTCCGCCGCCGGCGGGATAGCCTGTATAAGTAATATCGTCTTTGAGCGTGCCCAGGTGGATTCTCGTACCGACGACCACACCGGCGCGGGCGCTCTTGTCCGCGTCCCCGGCCTGCCACTTGGCCCAGGCATCCTTGAGGTTTGCAAACACACTGTTGTGGTATCTGCTTCCCTCGTCTCCCATGTCGCTGTTGTTTTTATATCCCGTGCCGAACAGCTGGGTGTCGTCGCACCAGGAATCCACATTGTTGACCGAGTAGTGCTTGGGGTCCAGGGAGGGGAACAGACGCCAGCGGCCCCACTGGGGCACGTGCCGGGTGTCCACGTTCATGGTGTAGGTGGTCAGACGGTACCGGCTCTGCTCGGTGGCGTTGTTGGCTTCCCAGCCGTGTTGATAGTGGGTGTCCACCACCGTGCTCATATAGGAGGCGGTGAGCAGCACCTCCAGCACCGCGCCGGAGGTGCCGGCCAGGTTGTTGTCGCTGCTGTAGAGCACGCCCGCGCTCTCCCACTGGGGCGGGGTGGTCAGCGTGCCGTCCTTGTGCCAGTCCGCGCCCACGTTGTAAATGCCGTGCAGACCCTTCCATTCCGGGCCCAGGGTGTCCGTGCCCGGCAGATAGACGTTGTACCACTCGTCGCCCAGGTTCGTAACGTCCGTCTCGCCGCCCAGACGATGAGCAAAGTCCTTTCTCCGGCCTTCTGGATACTCTGGCCCTCGATATTTGGAACTTGCAACGTTCCACGAGTTATCGTTCATGTAAAATTCGTCATACCAAAGGCCGTTCTCTTTCCCGTCCTTCTGGTATTCCGGCCCCAGATCTTTTCGGGATTCACTTATCTGGCCGTAACGGGCATACCAGTCCTCAGCGGTAAATACCTGCCCGTCCGATCCCATCTCGTTGAAGGCGAAGTTGGCGCCGCCGTCGGACATGATGATGGCCGCGGGGATGCGGGCCACGGTGGACTCCACCCCGTTGGTCAGCTTCTCGGAATAGGTGGTGGCTTTCGTGTCCGCCAGCTGCTTATAGGCCAGGTAGATGCCGCCCTGGGTGTTGGTGAAGTAGCCCACGTAGTCGTTGGCTGCCA
>CANQSJ010000052.1 GCA_947626495.1 uncultured Oscillospiraceae bacterium
TACACCCAGTCCAACTCCGTCTGCTACGTGAAGGACGGCCAGGCCATCGGCGTGGGCGCCGGCCAGCAGAGCCGCATCCACTGCACCCGCCTGGCGGGTAACAAGGCGGACAACTGGTATCTCCGGCAGCATGAGAAGGTGCTCTCTCTGCCCTTCAAGCCCGGCATCCGCCGGCCGGACCGGGACAACGCCATCGACGTGTACATCTCCGACGAGTGGGAGGATGTGCTCTCCGACGGCGCGTGGCAGAACGTATTCACCCAGCGGCCCGAGCCGCTGACGGCGGCGGAGAAAAAGGCATGGCTCGCCACCCAGAGCGGCGTGACCGTGGGCAGTGACGCCTTCTTCCCCTTCGGCGACAACGTGGAGAGGGCCCGCAAATCCGGCGTGGCCTATATCGCTGAGCCGGGCGGCAGCATCCGGGACGACAACGTGATCGAGACCGCGGACAAGTACGGCATGGTCATGGCCTTCACGGGCATGCGGCTGTTCCATCACTGATAACAGGGAGGACCCCTCTATGAAACTCATGGTCATCGGCGGCGGCGGCCGGGAACACGCCGTCATCCGCAAGCTGAAGGAGAACCCCGACGTGGAGACGGTCTACGCCCTGCCCGGCAACGGGGGCATCGCCGCGGACGCGGTGTGCGTGGACGTGGGCGCCAAGGACATCGAGGGCGCGGTGCGCTTTGCAAAGGAAAATGCCATCGACTTTGCCGTGGTCACCCCGGACGATCCCCTGGTGCTGGGGATGGTGGACGCGCTGGAGGCAGCGGGGGTGCTCTGCTTCGGCCCGGCGAAAAACGCCGCCGTCATCGAGGGCAGCAAGGTGTTTTCCAAGAACCTGATGAAAAAATACGGCATCCCCACCGCCTCCTATGAGGTGTTCGACGACCCGGCCGCGGCGCTGGCCTACGTACAGACGGCCCCGCTGCCCACGGTGGTGAAGGCCGACGGCCTGGCTCTTGGCAAGGGCGTGCTCATCGCCCAGACCAGGGAGGAGGCCGTGGAGGCCGTGAAGTCCATCATGGAGGAGCGGAAGTTCGGCGCCAGCGGCGACCAGATCGTGGTGGAGGAGTTTCTCACCGGCCCGGAGGTGTCCGTGCTGGCCTTCACCGACGGCAAGACCGTCAAACCCATGGTGTCCTCCATGGACCATAAGCGGGCCCACGACAACGACCAGGGCCTCAACACCGGCGGCATGGGCACCGTGGCCCCCAACCCCTATTACACGAAGGATATTGCCCAGGTGTGCATGGAGACCATCTTCCAGCCCACCATTGCCGCCCTGGCGGCGGAGGGACGACCCTTCAAGGGCTGCCTCTACTTCGGGCTGATGCTCACCCCCGACGGGCCCAAGGTCATTGAGTACAACTGCCGCTTCGGCGACCCGGAGACCCAGGTGGTGCTGCCGCTGATGGAGTCCGACCTGCTCACAGCCATGCTGGCCTGCCGCAATGGGACCCTGGATAAGACCGATGTGCGCTTCGCGGCGAAGCACGCCTGCTGCGTCATCCTGGCGAGCGACGGCTATCCCGAGCACTACGAGAAGGGCTATGAGATCACCTGTGACGACGGTATTTCCGCCCAGGTGTACGTGGCCGGGGCGAAGCTGGCGGACGGAAAACTGCTTACCAGCAGCGGCCGGGTGCTGGGGGTCACCGCGGTGGCGGAGAGCCTGCCCGCGGCCATCGACGCGGCCTACGCCGACGTGGAGAAGGTCCATTTCGGCAACGCGTTTTACCGCCGCGATATCGGGGCGCGGGCCCTGCAGGCACTGAAAAAGTAAGGAGATATACCGATGGTATACCGCGTATATGTAGAGAAAAAACCGGGCGTGTCCCCGGAGAGCGCCGGTCTGCTGGCGGACCTGCGGGACTTTTTGGGCGTGAAGGCCCTGGAGGATGTGCGCATCCTGAACCGGTACGATGTGGATCACATCGACCGGGAGGTCTTTGAGCAGGCCAAGAGCGTGGTCTTTTCCGAGCCCCAGGTGGACCGGATCTACGACGAGACGTTCCCCGCGCCGGAGGGCGCCTGGACGGTGCTGGCGGTGGAGGCCCTGCCGGGACAGTTCGACCAGCGGGCCGACTCCGCCGCCCAGTGCATCCAGCTTATGGCCGGAGCGGAGAGGCCACTGGTGTCCTACGCCAAGGTGTACCTGCTCAAGGGAGCGCTGGCGCCGGAGGATCTGGAGAAGATCGGCGGCTATGTCATCAACCCGGTGGAGAGCCGCCGGGCCTCCATGGACAAGCCGGAGACCCTGGAGCGGACCTACGCCGTGCCCGACCATGTGCAGACGGTGGAGGGCTTCACCGCCATGGACGGGGAGGCTCTGCGCGCGCTGCTGGACGCTCTGGGCCTGGCCATGGATCTGGACGATCTGAAATTCCTCCAGGATTACTTCAAAAACGAGGAGCACCGGGACCCCACCCTCACCGAGGTGCGGGTGGTGGACACCTATTGGTCCGACCACTGCCGACACACCACCTTCTCCACCCACATCGACGCCGTGGACATCGCCGACCCGGACGTGAAGGCTGCCTATGAGCGCTATCTGGCGGCCCGGGAGGAGGTCTACGGCCGGTCGAAGGCCGCCGAACGGCCCCAGACCCTGATGGACATCGCCACCCTGGGGACGAAGGTGCTGAAAAAGCGGGGGCAGCTGCCCGAGCTGGATGAGAGCGAGGAGATCAACGCCTGTTCCATCCACGTGCCCGCCCAGGTGGACGGGCAGGTACAGGACTGGCTGCTCATGTTCAAAAACGAGACCCACAACCACCCCACGGAGATCGAGCCCTTCGGCGGCGCGGCCACCTGCATCGGCGGCTGCATCCGTGACCCCCTGTCCGGCCGGGCGTACGTCCATCAGGCCATGCGCCTCACCGGCGGCGGCGACCCGAGAGCGGCGGTGGATCAGACCCTGTCCGGCAAGCTGCCCCAGCGGAAGCTGGCCCAGACCGCCGCGGCGGGCTATTCCTCCTACGGCAACCAGATCGGCCTGGCCACCGGCCACGTGGCCGAGGTGTACCACGAGGGATACATCGCCAAGCGGCTGGAGTGCGGCGTGGTGGTGGCGGCTGCCCCGGCGGAGAACGTGCGCCGGGAAGAGCCCGCGCCCGGGGATGTGGTGATCCTGCTGGGCGGCCGCACCGGCCGGGACGGCATCGGTGGGGCCACCGGCTCCTCCAAGAGCCACAACGCCAAATCCCTGCAGACCATGGCCTCCGAGGTGCAAAAGGGCAACGCCCCCGAGGAGCGGAAGATCCAGCGGCTCTTCCGGGACGGGAACGTCACCCGCCTCATCAAGCGCTGCAACGACTTCGGCGCCGGCGGCGTCAGCGTGGCCATCGGCGAGTTGGCGGATGGGCTTACGATCGATCTGGACGCCGTGCGCAAGAAATATGAGGGCCTGGACGGTACGGAGCTTGCCATCTCCGAGAGCCAGGAGCGCATGGCCGTGGTGGTGGCCCCCGAGGATGAGGAGGCCTTCATCGCCGCCGCCCAGGCGGAGAACCTGGAGGCCTACCGGGTGGCGGTGGTCACCGAGAGCCCCCGGATGGTGATGACCTGGAAGGGGAGGACCATCGCCGACCTGAGCCGGTCGTTTCTCAACACCAACGGCGCGGTGAAGCACGCGGCGGTGTCCGTGCCCGACGCCAAACGCCCTCTGGGCTTTGTCTGCGAGGGCAGTCTGCGGGATATGGCGGGCAGCTTGAAGTGCGCCTCCCGGCGGGGGCTCACCGAGCGGTTCGACGGCTCCATCGGCGCGGGCAGCCTTCTCATGCCCTTCGGCGGCAGGACCCAGACCGCTCCGGCCCAGGCCATGGCGGCGCTGCTGCCGGTGCTGCCCGGTCAGAAGACCGACCAGGCCAGCGTCATGTCCTGGGGCTTTGATCCGGACTGGATGAGCGCCGATCCCTATACCGGCGCACGGGCCAGCGTCGTCACCTCGGTGGCCAAGATCGTGGCCGCCGGCGCGGACTATAAAGACGCGTACCTGACCTTCCAGGAGTTTTTTGAGAAGCTGCGGGACGATCCCGAGCGCTGGGGCAAGCCCTTCCAGGCCCTGCTGGGGGCCCTGGACGCCCAGCTGGAGCTGGGGGCTGCCGCCATCGGCGGCAAGGACTCCATGTCCGGCTCCTTCCTGGACAGGGACGTGCCCCCCACGCTGATCTCCTTCGCCATCGCCCCCGTAAAAGCGGGGGAGGTGCTGTCCCCCGAGTTCAAGGAAGCCGGACATCCGGTGGTGCTCTTCAGCGGCAGCGGGAGTGCGGAAAGACTGAAAAAGAGCTGGGAGGCCTTCCATGCCCTCTGCAAGGAGGGAAAGGTGGCCGCTGCCTGGGCCGTGGAGGCTGGCGGCGCGTCGGAGGCGGTGATGAAGATGTCCTTCGGCAACCGCATCGGCTTCAAAAAAGACCCGGAGGCCGGTGCGCCGTGGTACGGCTCTATGCCGGGAGCGATCATTGCGGAGCTGACGGAGGAGGTCGAACTGCCTCTGGCGGAGAAGCTGGGCGTCACCACCGCCGAGCCGGTCATCGACCTGGGAGGCGACAGCGCCTCCATCGACGAGCTGTTGGTCCTGAACGAGGCTGTGCTGGAGGATGTGTATCCCACCCGCACCGGAGAGACCGGCTCCGTGGAGGCCTTCTCCTGGACCGCCGCCGGCCATACCGCCCCCGCGGTGAAGCACGCCCGGCCCCGGGCGCTGATCCCCGTGTTCCCGGGCACCAACTGCGAGTATGACACCGCCCGTGCCGTCACCGAGGCCGGGGGCGAGGCGGAGATCCTGGTGGTGCGCAACCTCACCGCGGCGGACACCGCCCGGAGCATCGAGCGGGCGGCGGAGGCCATCGAGCGGGCGCAGATGATCGTGCTCCCCGGCGGTTTCTCCGGCGGCGACGAGCCGGAGGGCAGCGCCAAGTTCATCGCTGCCTTCTTCCGCGGCGGTCCGGTGCGGGAGCAGGTCACCCGGCTGCTGGAGCAGCGGGACGGGCTGATGCTGGGCATCTGCAACGGCTTCCAGGCCCTCATCAAGCTGGGACTGGTGCCCTTCGGAAGGATCGTGGACACCGACGCGAGCTGCCCCACCCTCAGCTACAACACCATCGGCCGCCACCAGTCCAAGATCGTGCGTACCCGGGTGGCCTCCAACAAGAGCCCCTGGCTGGCGGCTACGGAGCCTGGCCAGGTCTACTGCGTGCCCATCTCCCACGGGGAGGGCCGGTTTTTGGCCTCGGAGGAGACGGTGCGCGCCCTGGCGGCGAACGGACAGATCGCCACCCAGTACGTGGA
>CANQSJ010000053.1 GCA_947626495.1 uncultured Oscillospiraceae bacterium
CTCTCGCCGGTAAAGGAGGGGTCGAAGGCCAGGGTGAGAAATCCCCGCTCCGCCATGGTCTGGGCATAGAGCCCGGCAGCCTGCTCCTTCACCGCGCCGAAGGGACCGCACACCGCGATGGCCGCCAGGGGTCCGGCCGCGCCCTTGGGCGTATATACATCTGCCGCCAGGGTGATGCCGTAGCGGTTGGGGAATGTAACCTTCCTATGCTCCACCTTTTCGCTCTGCGGGAAGGTTTTGTCCCAGTCATTCGTCAATTCCAATTTCATCGTTTCAGTCATTTTACTCATCCTTTCAAATTTCAAGTTTTTTGTTTCAGAACTTTCTTATGGATGTTTCTCAACAGAAAATCGAGGCAGTCCACCTTGCTTTGGCTCTCATGGACCTCATCCATCAATGCACAGCGGTGACGGCGCAGCACCTTCACCGCGTCCTCTACCTGCCCGCCGTCATATAACCGGCAGACAGTGCCGATCGTCTCTTTATCGCAGCCGGCGTCTTTCATACTTTGTGTAAGCTCGTCCATTGGCCTGCACCCCCTGTCAAGAGCGATCATACCACTCTTGATTATTCGGCAACAAATAGTTATAATTTATATCGTGATATAAAAAGTACGAATATCATGGAGGGTATCATGGAACTGCGGACGATGCGTTATTTCCTCGCGGTGGCCAGGGAGGAGAACATGACACGGGCGGCGGAGCTGCTGCACGTCACACAGCCCACGCTGTCCAAACAGATACAGGCGCTGGAGGATGAACTGGGAAAGAAGCTGTTTGTCCGGCACAGCTTCAGCATCGAACTGACCGAGGAAGGGATGCTCCTGCGAAAGCGGGCGGAGGACCTGGTATCCATGGCGGACAAGATCACGGGAGAATTTGCGGCGCTGGACGACGTGACCGGCGGGGACGTGTATTTGGGGCTGGCAGAGTCCTACCAGATACGCAGTTTGGCCCGTCAGATCAAGAGGTTCAAGCAGACCTATCCCGGCCTGCGCTACCATATCACCAGCGGCGACACGGAGCAGGTCACGGAGAAGCTGGACAAGGGCCTTTTGGACTTCGCGGCGCTGGCAGATGAGCCCAACACCGCCAAGTACAACTATCTGCCCTTTCCCGCCGGGGATGTTTGGGGCGTGGTGATGCCGGTCGGCCATGACCTGGCCCGGAAAGAGACCGTCACCGTGGACGATCTGGCAGGACTGCCCCTGTTCTGCTCGGAGCAGGGTTGGGCCAACGACCTCCCCAAGTGGTGCGGTGAGCGCATGGATGAATTGCATCTGGAGGGGTCTTTCCGGCTTTCCTACAACGGCTCACTCTTTGTCAGGGAGGGACTGGGGCTTCTTTTGACCTTCGACCACCTCATCGACACGAGCCCGGACAGCGGCCTGGTGTTCCGGCCCCTGTCGCCCCGGCTGGAGACCCGGATATACCTAGTGTGGAAAAAGTATCAGGTCTTTTCACCCATCGCGGAGCGGCTGCTGGAAAAGATCAAGGATGGGTTTGGTGCTGCATAGCCAAAAACACATCGCCACGGGCCTTGTCCTGGTGATGTGTTTTTTACGGGCTGTGTTCTTGTAGGGCGAGGCAATCATTCCGAGCAAAAATGCGTTTCACCGTGAGACGCATTCCCAGCACCAGGCCGGGACCAGCGCCCGGCCTCCGGCGGGGGCCGGACGCCGGATCACACTCCCCGCGGGGGATAACTACCTATGCGCGGGAAAAGGGCCGCCTCTCCCTATGTTTTGATTTGCCTTTCTCTATGTTCTTGGCGGCTTTCTGCGATTGCGTGTATTCCTCCACCTGCTCCCGGGCATTTGGTATCCCCATTCCGGCGGCGCGAGCCTGCTGTTTCAGATGGCGGTACTCCCCGTCATTCGTCCAGACGCTCACATGGCGGTTTCGTTTTCTCATGGCATCATCCTTTCGTGTGTGATATAATGAAATTAATCTTAAAACTGATTCTATTATGCAAAGGGGTAGTATAAGTTGAAAAATGATTTAACATTTGCCCAAAGACACCCAAGGCTAAACCTGTTATTTGGTTTCTTGCTCCTGATTGGATTAGCATTGCTGGGACTATATGTTGTTTATTATGTCGGCCGTACAGTCTCTTCTTGGCTAAACATTATGCTAGCTTGGCTCAAATCAGTAGCATCAAACCTTGATGCTGTAATAATAGTCGCTCTAATTACTGCAGCAGTATCAATAATTAGTGTAATCATAAGCTCTATTGTATCTAAAATTATTGATTATAAGAAAAACAGACAAGTATACCTTACGCAAAAGCGTGAAGAACCATATGCAGAGTTTGTTGACATGATTTATAAGCTTCAAAGCAATATTAATAATCCTAATACATATACAACGGAAATGATGATAAGTGACATGGCAAAGTTTTCTAAACAGATTACTCTCTGGGGATCATCAAAAGTAGTCAAGCAGTGGGTTGCATTTAGAGATACATGTACAACCACAGACGCAAAATATGAAAACCTATTTCGCCTAGAAAAAATAATGAACTCAATGCGTAAAGATTTAGGTTTGAAGCGAACTAAAAAGGGTGATCTTTTGGCATTTTTTATCAATGACATAAAGACAGTGATGAAAAACTAGTATGTTTTTGTTTCGGTAGATGCATTCGCGTTTCACGGCGGGACGTATTTTCGCGGCGGGGTATTAGGGAGAGCGCCCCCCTAACAAGGTCGTTTGTGCTACCAAACGGCATACTTGCAAGAGTGTCGGCACCGAAGGCGCCGCCACTCCCATGCAAGAATCCTACGCCTGCTCGCTCGTATCCATCCATCGATCCTCCGGGGTCTGGATAGGATGGATAGATAGATGGATCAGTATTGCTCTTATCAGTCTTGTTTATATTATTCTTATTTGCCTCGGAAAAATCGAAGTCTTGACCTCGGATTTTCCGATGTCTGGACATGGGAATATCCGATGTCTTGACGTAGGCTTTTCCCAGATTTGCACCTCGGCCCTCTGCAGCGTCGTCCTCGTCCGGGGACGGAGCAGGGACCTCCGGAGCGGTAAACTGCTTCACATAGATGATGGTTGGTTTCCCCTGGCCCTGCTTCACGCGCTCGATAAGGCCGACGCCCTTGGCTGCGTCCAGTTCGGCCAGCAGCTTGAGGGCCTTGTCATGGCCGCAGTGCATATCCTCCTGTATCTGCTCCATGGTGTAGTAGATGAACACACGGCCCTGGGCGTCATACCAGCCGTTCCGCAGAGAGGCCCATGCGGTCCAGCATGAGGCCGTACAGCAGCTTGGCGTCCGTGGACAGGCGCCGAAATTCCTGCCCGGTCACAAGGATACGGGGGATGCGGTAAAATGCGAAGCTCTCCGATTGTGCGCCGTAGTAGTAATCAAATGGCATTGGTGTCCTCCTTTCACTTGCACTATAATAAAGCCATGATATAATCTGTATTATGTATCGCACTTCAAGACAGACATTTCTTGTGGAATAAGGTATGAATATGGCTCAGTCAATATTGTATTATCCATCTATCTCAATCAACGATGGTACATGGTTAAGAAATGCTATTCTTTATTGGGATGAAATATGTTCTATCGTCCCTTATCCTGAATATGATGATTTTTCCCCTGAATTATCATATTTGAAGTCATGTAACCTCTATAGAGCCATTTACCCAGAAGATGCTTTCGTTTTGGGACATCCCGATGAGTTTACCGCAGCCGCAAACAGGTATTTTCGGCAATGTAGAAAGAATGATAAAGTAACTAATGAGCACCCTTTGAACTGCCATATATATGACCCTTATTTTAAAGACTTAATACATTACAATAAACTGCCGTCAAAAACTGTTGAAATGCTTAGAAACTATGGCGTTGAAGCAGACGATCATGGTTGGATTAGTATGCCTTCCGAGATTTCAAACGGCTACATGAAGATTCTGGCCGAGTTTGTTGCAAAGTATGACGAGAAAGATACTGTTATTGGGACGACAAAGTATCGAACATAAACCAGCTATATCCCAAAAGACATATTAATGCGGGCGACGCTGCTTTTTCGATTGTCTTTGATAAGTGCTTTCCGGTTCCCTCAATGGATATTGGATTTGAGGATCTCCTAGATTTTAAGGCGCGTCGTTACCCCGAACTACTAGAATTAAGAAAACATATTACATCGCTTGAAGAGAAAATATCAATGTGTGAGGGGATAAGTGATGTCAAAAGAGTCCTGGCCGGATTCCAAGAAGAATGGCAAAAAGAATTGATACAATTTGAAACGATTTGCAAAGATGAAAGAAAACGCTTTATCTTAGGAAGTATACGTGGATTTATATCTGGTGCTTCCAAGGGAAATGGTGCTTTAGAGTTAGCAGAAGCGATGGGATTCATTGGGAATAGCCGAATTATAACCGGAACCGCAATAGCCTTCAGTGGGCTTGTTGGTGTAGGAACAGCTTATATGGATTACAAGAAACGAATCAATACTGCTCGCCTAAAAGGTGGATTTGCATATATTATCTCCGCAAAAGAAAGAGGGCTAATTAATTCAAGTGAATATGTAGATATTGTATAATGCTATTTGAATTCATATTATGAATCCACAAGGTTTTCGTTGGTGAGCTTTGATTTCTGCCGATGAATGGTCGCTTTGTATCAAAATTCCCTGTTTTCTGACCGCTTGCAATAAACGCGGCGTTACTCAAAACTGAACATGAACGCGGAACGCATGCTATGGCGTTTTTCAAATCCCTTATGGGATGCACCACATCGAAATG
>CANQSJ010000054.1 GCA_947626495.1 uncultured Oscillospiraceae bacterium
TCCTCCAGGCTCTTCCGGCCAAGGTTGCGCACCTTGATCATCTCGTCCTGGGTCTTGGACACCAGGTCCTCCACCGTATTGATGTTTGCGCGTTTCAGGCAGTTGAAGCTGCGCACCGAGAGATCCAGTTCCTCAATGGTCATCTCCATGACCTTGTCCTTGACGGCCTCGGTCTTCTCCACCACGGTGGAGCCCATGTTCATGCTGCTCGACAGATCCGTGAACAGGGTAAAGTGGTCGCAAAGGATCTTCGCTCCCAGGCTCACAGCGTCCCGGGGGGAGATGGTCCGGTCGGTCCAGACCTCCAACGTCAGCTTGTCATAGTCCGTCTGGTTCCCCACGCGGGTGTTCTCCACTGCGTAGTTCACCTTCAGGACAGGCGTGTATATGGAATCGATGGGGATGACTCCCGCCACGGCCTGCACAGGCTTATTTCTCTCCGCGGGCACATAGCCCCGGCCATGGGAGATGGTCAGCTCCATAGAGAGGGAGGCGTCCGGACCAAGGCTGGCGATGTGCAGCTCCGGATTGAGGATCTCCACCTCGCCGTCCGCTTTGATGTCGGCGGCAGTGACCTCGCACTCGCCCTCCGCCTCGATATAGACGGTCTTGCTTCCCTCGCGGTGCAGGCGGGCAATGAGGCTCTTGATGTTCAGGACGATCTCCGTCACGTCTTCCTTTACGCCGGGGATCGTGGAGAACTCGTGCTGTACGCCGGCGATCTTGATGGTGGTGACAGCCGTGCCGGGCAGGGAGCTGAGCAGCACCCGCCGCAGAGAGTTGCCCAGAGTCGTGCCATAGCCGCGCTCCAGGGGCTCCACAACGAACTTGCCGTAGCTCTCGTCAGACGGACTTTCCACACACTCGATGCGCGGCTTCTCGATCTCTATCATGTGTTCATACCCTCCTTTGAAATGTACGCCATAAGGCGCCACGCGGTTTCCAGCTTACCAACTTGTGAGGGCTTTACTTGGAGTACAGCTCGACGATGAGGTGCTCCTCGATGGGCAGATCGATATCCTCCTTGGCGGGGACTCCGGTCACCTTGGCAAGCATGTTGCCGGCGTCATAGTCCAGCCACTTGGGCGGCTGACGGGACGCGTTTGCCTCAATGTTGGCCTTGATCTTATCCAGATCGCGGCTGGAGGGTTTGACAGAGATCACCATACCCGGCTTGACCAGGAAGCTGGGGATGTCCACCTTGCGGCCGTTCACGGTGAAGTGACCGTGGGTGACCAGCTGGCGGGCCTCCGCCCGGCTCATGGCGAAGCCCAGGCGATAAATCACGTTGTCCAGACGGGACTCCAGAATGGCCAGCAGGTTCTCGCCGGCCTGACCGGGACGGCGCTCGGCCATGTCGAAGTACTTGCGGAACTGCGCTTCCAGCACGCCGTAGTACCGCTTGGCCTTCTGCTTCTCACGCAGCTGCAGGCCGTACTCGGAGGTCTTGCTCCGGCCCTGGCCGTGCATTCCGGGGGGATAGGGACGGCTGGAGATCGCGCACTTATCGGTATAGCACCGGTCGCCCTTCAGAAAGAGCTTCTGGTTCTCGCGGCGGCAAAGGCGGCACACCGCATTCGTATATCTTGCCATATTTTCGTTCCTCCCTTAGATCAGACGCGGCGGCGCTTGGGCGGACGGCATCCGTTGTGGGCGATAGGCGTCACGTCCTTGATCATGGTGACCTCCAGGCCGGCGGTCTGCAGGGCGCGGATGGCGGCTTCACGGCCGCTGCCGGGACCCTTCACGAACACCTCCACGGTCTTCAGGCCGTGCTCCATGGCGGCGCGGGCCGCGGTCTCCGCGGCGGTGGACGCGGCGAAGGGGGTGGATTTCCGGCTGCCCCGGAAGCCCATACCGCCCGCGCTGGCCCAGCTGATGGCGTTGCCGTTGGGGTCGGTCACGGTGACCATGGTGTTGTTGAAGGAAGAGCTGATATGGACCTGGCCCTTCTCAATGTTCTTCCGCTCTCTGCGGCGGGTACGAACGACTTTCTTGCCCTTCTGAGCTGTTGCCATTTTCTCTTCCCTCCCTTACTTCTTCTTATTGGCGATGGTGCGCTTGGGGCCCTTGCGGGTGCGGGCATTGGTCTTGGTCCGCTGGCCGCGCACGGGCAGTCCCTTGCGGTGACGGGTGCCCCGGTAGGACCCGATCTCCATCAGCCGCTTGATATCCAGGGCGTTCTGGCGGCGGAGGTCGCCCTCCACCACATACTCCTTGTCGATGCACTCGCGGAGCTTGGCCTCATCCGCCTCGGAGAGGTCCTTCACGCGGGTGTCCGGGTTGATCCCGGTCTCGTCCAGTATCTTCTTTGCGGATGTCCTGCCGATGCCATAAACATAGGTGAGTCCGATTTCCACACGCTTGTCCTTCGGCAGGTCAACGCCGGCGATTCGTGCCATCTTTCCTGATCAGTCCTTTCTTCGTCAAGATCGGCTTTCTCAGCCTTGTCTCTGCTTATGCTTCGGGTTGGAGCAGATCACCATGACCCGGCCATGGCGTTTAATGACCTTGCATTTCTCGCACATGGGCTTGACACTGGGCCTAACTTTCATGTTATAAGCCTCCTTAAATCTAAAAACGCAGTAGAATAAACTATTTTGTGCGCCAGGTGATCCGACCCCGTGTGAGGTCGTACGGCGACATCTGCACCGTGACTTTATCGCCTGGGAGGATGCGGATGAAGTTCATCCGCAGCTTTCCGGAGATGTGGGCCAGGATCGTGTGTCCGCCGCCGATGTCCACCTGGAACATGGTGTTGGGCAGCGATTCGACCACCGTGCCCTCCAGCTCGATCACGTCATCTTTCGCCACGAAGTTTTCCCTCCTTCGCCGCGGCCTTCTCGGCCGTGAGTGCCAATGTCTGCCTGATTTCACTGTCTGTCGCCGGGGGATCGCTCCCCTGGGCGACGACGCGCACATGCTTGGGGCTCTTGCATTTCGGGTTTTCCAGCTTCCGGTTCCGGCCGTCGCACAGCAGCAGACGGCCCTCTCTTTCGCCGATGACCACATAGAGGCGGCCCCCGTCGTGTCCCGCCAGGGACAGGACGATGTCATAAGGCTTGGCTGCTCTCATTCACAGGTCCTCTGCGTAAGTGAGGATCTCCGGCTCGCCGTCGGTGATGAGGATGGTGTTCTCGTAGTGGGCCGACAGGCTGCCGTCTGCTGTCTTGACGGTCCAGCCGTCCTTCAGCACGTAGACCTCCCAGCCTCCCGCGTTCACCATTGGCTCCACCGCGATGGTCATACCCTTCACCAGGGTGGGACCCCGCCCGGCTCTGCCGAAATTCGGTACCTCCGGCGCCTCGTGCATCACGCTTCCCACACCGTGGCCCACATATTCCCGCACCACCGAACAGCCGTTTTGCTCAGCATACGTCTGCACGGCGTGGGATATGTCCCCGATGCGGTTGCCTGCACGGGCCTGTTTGATCCCCTCGAAAAAGCTCTGCCGGGTGACGGCGATGAGGTTTTTCGCCGCCTCTGACGCGGTCCCCGCAATGTAGGTACCCGCGCAGTCCCCCACATAGCCCTTCCAGGTGGCCCCCACGTCCACAGAGACGATGTCGCCCTCCTGGATGACGCGAGGTCCGGGGATCCCATGGATCACTTCATCGTTGATGGACAGGCACACGCTGGCGGGATAGCCGCCATATCCCAGGAAAGTTGGGACGGCGCCGCTCTTTTCGATGAAGCGTCGGACTTCCCGGTCAATCTGAGCGGTCGTGACGCCCGGGGCCACCATTTCCCGGGCAATTGTCCGGGCAGCCGCGGTAATTCTCCCCGCCTGGCGCATGATCTCGATCTCCCGTGGAGATTTGATAATGATGTTGCTCATATCTCCAAAGTCCTGTATATCTCAGCCGTGATCGCCTCGATGGAAGGCTGATTGTTCACGGTTCTGAGCTTTCCTCTGGCCTCGTAGAAGGCCAGCAGCGGTTCCGTCTGTTCATGATAGGTATGCAGACGGTCCAAAACGGTTTCCGGGGCGTCGTCGGCGCGGACGATCAGCTTCGCGCCGCATCCGTCGCACACGCCCTCGGTCTTCGGCGGGGCATTCTGGATATGGTAGGTCGCGCCGCAGGCGGGACAGACCCGCCGGCCGCTCATCCGGGCCACGATGACCTCGTCCGGTACCTCCAGATCCAGGACCACATCCACGTCCAGCCCCTGCTCCTCCATGGCTTCCGCCTGGGGGATGGTGCGGGGCACGCCGTCCAGGATGTAGCCCTTGGCGCAGTCAGGGCCGGCCAGGGCCTCGGCCAGAATGCCGATGATCACATCGTCCGGGACCAGCTTTCCCCCGTCCATATAGGACTTGGCCTGCAGGCCCACGGGGGTGCCGGCCTTCACGGCCGCCCGGAGGATGTTGCCGGTGGAGATGGTTGGGATTCCCAGCTTCCAGGAAAGGATGCCCGCCTGGGTACCCTTTCCCGCGCCGGGGGCGCCGAGCATGATGATCTTCATATTCGGACGCCCTCCCCGTTACTCAAGGAAGCCCTTGTAATGGCGCATGAGCATCTGGCTCTCCAGGGCCTGAACGGTCTCCAGGGCCACGCCCACCACGATGATGATGGAGGTGCCGCCCAGGGAGATGCCCAGGCTGGAGGCGGTGTTGGAGTACATGCTCACGATATAGGGCACGGCGGCGATGATGCACAGATACAGGGAGCCAAACAGGGTGATCTTATTGAGCACCTTCTGGATGAACTCGCTGGTAGGCTTGCCCGGGCGGTAGCCGGGGATGA
>CANQSJ010000055.1 GCA_947626495.1 uncultured Oscillospiraceae bacterium
CGCTCCCACGCGAACGATTACACGTTTCGCAAAATCGGTCAATGAAAGCCCATAAGTTTTTTTTGACATCACCGTTACTAAAACCTGCACGAGAACGGTTAGTATCAAGACAATATAATAGGTGCTAATCATCGGGGCGCCCAGTTTCAGCACAAGATAGCACAAAGGGAGGGACGACACATAGGTAATGGTCAGCAATATCTCATAGGTTTTGATTTTTGCTGTGGCTAATATGCCGTACAACATCGGCTCACTGAGACTCGAAACGAGCGACGCCAGCAATGTCATGGTCAGAAATCCTACCGTGTAATCCGGAACCTGTCCCAGCCACAAAAACAAGATATATTCCAGATTCTTCAGAATCGGCAGACAGAACATCAGCATCAGAAAGAAGGAATATTTTGTGCTCATGAAAATGAGGTCGCACATATCGTTTCTTTGCCCCGCAGAATACAACTTGGTAATTTGCGGCTGGATGGCACGGATATAATTTTGCGTAAAACTGACCACGCTGCCATTGACGCTATTGGCGATTCCCCTTGCGGCATTGACTGTAGTCCCGCCGAAATAGTTCAGCACCATGTTCACCCCCTGGTCTTTAACCACGACCGAGCCATTGCCGAGGAAAGCCCAACTGATGAACCCTGACATACTCTTGAGCATTCCCTTGTCAACCGTCTTTATGAACCGGCATTCCTTGAAGTGCTTTTTGCAATAGAGTATATATAACATCAGAATTATCAAGGAGGAGAGTAGCATCAGTACGCCATACACGATAAGACGCGCATGGGCAACTTTGAGGATTGCCAAAGCGACCAACAATCTAATCATTGCTTCTGCCAGACCGATATAAGCAAATGCCTGCATACGCTCGTTAGCGACAATCAGCGCATTGAAAGGGATATTGATTAGACCGGCAAAGAAAGTTATCGCGGAAAAAGCCATGACAATCATCGCGTCATCGACCCGGCCTTCAGGCAGCACCATGACATGTTTTACATACCATACTCCCAACGTGGCAATCAGAAGGCAGATGATTATGCCCAGTCCTCCCTGAATAATCAATGCGGTAGAAAAACATCTGCTCACGTCGTCGGGATTCCGGCTAACATATTCATGAGACATGAACCGCGTGATTGCAACGGAAAACGCGCCCGAGACAATGTTGAACAGCAT
This sequence comes from uncultured Oscillospiraceae bacterium, assembly GCA_947626495.1. Taxonomy (GTDB): domain Bacteria; phylum Bacillota; class Clostridia; order Oscillospirales; family Oscillospiraceae; genus CAJOIG01. The sequence continues at coordinate 1,177 of CANQSJ010000055.1, forward strand.
CACGAAACCGCCGACAACCTGATAAATCCCATAGTCGGTCGTTCCCAAGGCGTTCAGCACGAGACGCGACGTATACAGCGCTACCGCCAGAATTATAATTTGGCGGATGTAGAGCATCGCAGTATTTTTGGCTATGCGTCGGTTGCTGCGGATATCCATTGTGTTCGAACTGTTGTTGCTCATCAAGAATTAATTTGTCGCTAATATTGGCAGTGTAAACTAAACTAAACTGTGTTAAGTTATTTTTTCGGAGCTATTTTGGATTTTATAGTGCCAACTTACAGCTGAATCCTGTTTCCATTTACACAAAATTTTGGACAGTGTCGTCTAGACCTGCTTGCTCATGTGACCGTTGCGGCGGTTACCGAACTCCCGCTCACTCTCATCCAGATGGCTATCCATCTCGCCCTCCAGGGCGCTGTTCAACAGGTCCTCCAACAGAGGTGCCAATACTCTGTCCTTGCCAGCCAATGGAACACCGGACTTCAACTGTTCAATCGCGTTAGCCTTGAACGATTTAAAATCAAAGGAATTGCTCATAAAATAAAGTGTGTTGTAAAGTTATTAAATTTCTGTACTTGATACACTTTAATTTACGGTCTCCTAATATTTGTCAAACCAAAACCATATCTCGCTTAACCTGATTCATCGGTATGATAAAAGAATAATGTCCATTCTTTATTTTCTATCCAGCCGTTTTCTGCATTTGAGGAACCACTTCGAGTGCCCGACATGAGTTCGGTCGCCGAGATGGAGCAAGGCTTTGTAAAGTCCAGTATCGCGTCTGTGGATGCAAGTGAGGTAACTGTACCATTGAGAATAATGCCGGTGTCCATGCAAGAAATCGGCATGGATGATTCTGATGTTTCTGACGGGTCTGATCTCAGGTAATATACTCTAATACATTATATCCTCTGGCGCGAGTGGCGTATAGGGGCCGTCCTTGACCTCGAAAATCACCGACGGTTCTCGTACCTCGATGGTATGCCACTGTCCGGCCGGAATATGGACTCCGTAATTCCCTACAACCGGGTCTAATCGGTACCGCTTGGTTTCCGCACCCGTTTCTCCGTAAAAGACCACATCCATACGTCCGCGCAGCAAAATATACGTCTCCGCCGTATGGCGGTGTCTGTGTATCGGCAAGATTGTCCCCGGCTCCAATGCATTCAGCAGCCGCTGCGCCTTCGCATCGAGAGATTCGTGCAGATTGTAATTCATCCGCAGCCGGTCGCTCGTCTGCGCCTGTGCAGATATCTTGTCCAACAGTTCGTTGTCGATAATCATAGCCGTTGTGTTTTCAGATAGGTTTCATGCAACGGATAAAAGCGTCTCATGAACAGGATATAACATACACTTAAACCTGTCACGACAGCTCCGGCATATCCCCAATGATTGACGGGCAGCAGTACCATACCTAACGAGACGAGCAATTGCAGACCGGCATAAAAGGCTGAAACGAGGACATGCGGTATCTGCAGTTCGTTTGCCATCAATTGGTAGGCATGCTTGCGGTGCGCCTGTCCGAGATTCTCGTGCAACTGTATGCGGTGGCAGATGGTCAGCACCGTATCGACCCCATAGACGGCCAGGAAAACGATATAAGTAAAATCTCCTGTCTGAAGAATCAGCCTCCCGAGAGCGAAAAGCACCAAAAACGCCATGCTCAGCGATCCGACATCCCCCGCAAAGCATTTGGCACGTTTGCGGAAATTGAAGAAGCAGAAGACCAACAGACTTAACCCCGTAACATAAAGGAATGCAGGGTCGATAAACTGTTCGGTGGTATTCAAATAGACGAGCGGCAGAAGTACGGCGAGCGAATAGCCTCCTGTTATGCCATTGATGCCGTCCATAAAATTGTAGGCATTGAGTATTCCCGTACAGACAATCAAAGCGATGATAATTATCCACCAATCCCGTATGTTCAGTATGCCGAACTGGTAGAACATCAGAAACATCGCTGCAAACTGTACGACTAAACGCAACCCGTCGGGAAGGGAATGGATATCATCGATGAAGCTTACCAAGGCGATTCCCGATAGTCCCAGTATGAACCAAGGATATTCAAAACCGGGAAACAGAAAATATACCAACGCTCCCAAATAAAAGACAATACCTCCGCCTCGCAGGGTGATGCGGGTATGCGAACTCCGTTCGTTGGGCTTGTCGATGATGTTGAATCGGTCCGCTATGCGGAAATACAACAATTCCGCCGCAAGAAGAATGGCGGCAATCAGAAGATAATACATTCGATGATTATGCGCGGTTCGTAAATGACTGAATCGTTTTGCGAAGTCCCTCTTCCGCCCTTACAGGCATCTGTTCGATACCCAAAGCGGTCTTTATTTTGGCGTTACTCACCACGTAATTTTCCGTGAGCTTGCGCAGCCGTTCTTCATTCAGCGGAAAATGAAGCATCGTACCCATGCGGGCCATGTGCTCCATAAGGCGCTTGCTCATTCTCCAGATATGCGGTTTACGCCCCAAAGCCTCGCAAATAACCGTTATCAATTCATTGGTTGAAAGTGCTTCGTCATCTCCCATGTGGTAGATGCCGCTGGAAACGGGCTTTGTCAGCAAGCCTTCCACCACGAAACACAAATTATCGATGGAGGTGAAAGACCGACGGTTCTCAAAACTGCCCAACGGCCATGGAATCCCCCGTCTGACAACATTGTAGAGCAGGTTCAGGTTCCCCTTGTTCCCCGGACCGTGAATCATGCACGGCCGCAGGATATATACCTGTTTCCCGTCCGGAGTATCCGGCTTGTCCGATCCTTTTATCATATCAATTTTCTTCGAAGGATCTTGTCGGGATAACAATCCTGCACGATAATTTTCAAATGTTTCCCGAATATAATTCTCAGCCGCTATCTTGCTTTCCCCATAAGGACCTACCGGCATCGGCACTACATCCTCCGTTAATTCATTCCCCTCTACAAAATCCGCAGCGGCCTTTACCGAACTGAAAAAGATAAATTTTTTGGCTCCCGACAGCAGAAAATAATCGAAAGCTTTGCGGGTCAGGCCGGTATTGATGTCGAAATACTCCCGGGCCGCAGACCGGTTCTTTACATCATGAGCCTTGCCTGCCAGATGAATGATGGCATCGAAATGGGGCAGCCCCGATTTGTTTTCAGGAGTTATATCCTCCCACGAGAATGTCTTGACGACTCCTTCCTTGTCGGGTGCGACAATATCCAAACCGTATAACTCGTGCCGGTCTTTCAAGGCTGCGATCAGATTGGAACCCACAAAGCCGTGAATCCCAGTGATAAGAATGTGCATCAAAGTTTACTTTGAGATTACGTTTATATTCTCATGAATTGCTGCTGTTTCATCCATCTCCCTGAACCTCGGATTCTCGGGAGCGTATTCGGGAACGGTGTGCTTCATCAGGCGCACCATGTCGGGAATGTTCACCGCACGGGAGAGGGATTCGAGTTCATTGACGACGGCTTTGGCGTTGTCGTATGCGTATTCCCGTACCTTGGCGATGCGGATGCGGTCGTGCGAGGTCGGCAGGGTGTTCTCCTCGTTCGCCAGCACCTCCTCGTACAGTTTTT
>CANQSJ010000056.1 GCA_947626495.1 uncultured Oscillospiraceae bacterium
TTCCAAAGAATATCCGTCCCTCCGCAATTGCTTCCATCATTCGTTTCTCGGGGTAATACCAGCAACGCCCTTGGGGCGGCAGATATGTCTTGCCGTTTGGCGCCTTTAATTCGTAAATGTTTTCACTATAGCCAGTACGGGCATATTGGGCTCCCCGCTGTCCGCCGGAGAGGCTTATCGTCGCATTGTCCGGCCGCCAAAGCCCCTTCGGATCATTGTCAGGATTCTTATACTTTGCGTTCATGGATTCGCTTCTCGGCAGGAGGTTTGGTGTCCAGATAGCCTTGTTTTTTGCATAGACCAGAACAAAATCATGACTGTCTGTAAACCACTGAGCATTTCCTTGGGGGGCATATTTCTTTTCCCAAATGATTGTATTAACGAAATTTCGTCGTCCAATGATCGAATCGCACAGGACTTTAAGATAATGGCCTTCATCATCATCGATGCTGATCCAAAGGCTTCCATTCTCGGCAAGAAGCCTCCACAATATTTCAAGCCGTGGCTTCATGAGCCCCAGCCAAACACTGTGTTCTAGGTTGTCATCGTATTGCTCAAAAGCACTTCCCGTATTATACGGCGGATCGATGTAGATGCACTTTACCTGTCCGGCGTACTTGCTCTCCAAGGCTTTCAGCGCCAGCAGGTTGTCGCCGTGGATCAGCATATTCTCCGTGCCGGGGTCTGCGGACGTATTGGACAGTTCGGGCTTTTCGATCAGCAGCCGTGGCTCGATCTTGATGGGTTCGTCTTTCCCGCCCCAGGTAAGCTCCAACTTATTCGCCATGATGCTGTGCCTCCAATTCCTTTTGTGCCAGTTTCAAAAGTTGCCATTGAAGGTTATCACGTATCGCGTCATCCGATAATGTATAACGCAGTTGGGCACTTCCACCCGAGGCTATACCAGCTTCGATGAATATCTCCGGGTACTTTCCGTAGTTCAGCCCCATTCTCAACGACGCCGAGGACCGGGCAAAAGGCTCCTTGGACAACTCCTTGGACGTCTCCAGAATATCAGATTCCAAGTCGGTTATAACATCCTTCACTTTCAGTTGCTCGATCAGCACACTAAGAGCATCCATTTTCGTCCTTCTCCCTCTCCCCATTCAAGCGTCGGCATGAGGTTTCTTATCTTGTAGTTCCTCTACAGAAATAGTTTCTTCATCTGTCCACATTCGCTCCCAAAGAAACAGATTAAAGTCAGGATACATCGTCTGAATAATCAACTGCTCTTTATTCATAAAATCGTCATTTCTTTTATTGAATATATCTGATATTGCTTCGGTAAGATATAAATTAAAACACATCGCAGAAAATGCACACAACGTCAAAGAAGTTGAGACGGGGTTCTCAAAGGGTAGCGAGAGGAACGGCAGAAGAATAAAAACCGCGAGAGAAAGAACAAACAATATTTGTGAGCCAACCTTCATTGCTGTTATAAACCAATTCTTGTCGTACCTAATTGGAGGGATCGCAGCTTCATAGTTCCTGCTCATTCCTTTTACATATTGCATAACACCCTTTATATTGATGTTTGGATTGGCGCTGGGAATATTCGCCGCCTGCATTTTTGATAGGAATTCTACTGTAGTTTTAATTATGTAATCGAATTCGTTTGCTGCAGTTCTTATATAGCCGATGTTATATAGAATGTCGCTGAGTGCAGACAAGAGGGCAGATAGCGATAAACCTAATAGCACATTATTAGTAACTGTCATCCAACCGATTCCATCGAATATGGCAACTGCAAGATATATCACCGACATTGTGATAAACACAAACGAGGACTTTTTCACAGTCAATCACCTCTATTTCATTTCCTTTATGTATTTCCCGCTCTTGATTCTCCCGTCCTTTGGCTTTGGTGCATCGTCTGGTATCGCCCAAACGTAGCCTATGCGCACTGCTCCGGGGACACGTCCAGTGCTACAAAGGATCTGTATGCGCCGTGTTGATATGCCCCAGCGTTCAGCTGTTTCTCGTATGGACAGGTATTTCATTTCCTCACGCCTCATTATGCAAAAGTTTCCAAAAAGCATTATAATCGAAAGTGCGAATAATATCAAGACTTTCTGTCACACCCACCTCCGCGCCTGTTTTCGTGTTGCCGCCAGCGGCGATCAACGGCTTACCCAATAAATTTTCCCCTTCCCCCATTTTTCGACAGATTTCGATATGCTGATCGTGGTAAGCTAAAACCGTATATAGATCAGAGAAGGTCGAAGTCCACATGCCCTACATAAAGAAACACGCCGTCACACATCCCGCGAGCAAGCAGTTTCTCTGTCGCTCGTGCTGGTGCGTGACGGCGTTTTTCATAGCCCCGGCCGTAGAAAAATAGAGGCCAAAAGTCTTGTCGTTGCAAGACTTTCCGGCTTCAAAACTTAAGGGGGTGATATAACTACACTCAGTCCCACGATTCAAGACACCAAGACATCATCGAGAACTAAAGGAGGAATTTTTATGCGACTGAACATTTGAGAAAGGAACTAGATGTCAAAAAAGAATAACCCCGGCAAAACCGAATCCATGCAGATACCCGACTACGCCATCGAGCGTATGGCCCGCTGTCTGCTTCCCATGATCCAGCGCTACTACGAGAGCGAAGAAGGTCAGAGGGAACTGCGGCAATGGGAGGCCCAGCGAAAGGCAAAGGAGGACAAGCATGGATACGGGAGCAGAACCGGGACAAGGAAAACCGGCTGGCTGCTATCCAAGGCGATTTACGCAAGTTAAAGGAGATTCGCGCCTGGGTCGATAAGGTCATCCCCGGCCTGTTGCCGGACCCTGCCGAGCATAAGCAGGAGCGTTCTTCTGTGCTTGCCAAGCTGCAAGACGCCTCGCCGCAGCCGAGCGTGCATCCGGCAAAGCAAAAGACACAAGACATGGAGCACTGACGCACAAAAGGCGGGCATCGCGCCCGCCTCCACATAAAATAAGTTGAAAACGAGAAAGGAGATAATCGCCTACATTTAATGAGAAAAGAAAAACGCTATGAGCTTATTCCATCTTGAGCTGCTGCCGCCCATTGAGCGGAAGCCGGACGGGTCTCTCCCGCGCATGACCGGCAGACAGCGGCAGCGGGCCGTCACGCTCATTCGTAAGCTGTGCAGCGCCTGTGACAATAGCAACTGCCTATACCTGGATGATGGGGAGAAAGTCCCGTGCCCACAGACACTCTCTTATTCCGTCTGCTGCAAGTTCTTTCGCTGGATGTTGCTGAAAGACAAGGCCGGACAGGAATTAGAAACGGAGATATTCGGCAAGGATGTCATGAAGCGGTGCGCGATCTGCGGCAAGGCGTTTCTCCCTGGCTCCAACCGGGCGAAATATTGCGACGATTGCAAGATCATATCTCTGCGGCGGCAAAAGGCGGAGCACGCCAAACGATGCAGGGCGAATAGTAGAACGATAGACCAGCAAAGTCCCTGAATCCGCAAGGCTTTCCGGGCGCAAAACCCGGAGGGGTGGTATCCTACCATTTCCCCCTGCAAAATCAGGCTTTATCATTCTAAGCCATTCCGACATATATGCCGCAAATTCTGATATGCTGATCTGTGCTTTCCAGCATTTCCACAATTGGTAAGGGTCCGTTGCAAACTCGCGTTTTGCAGCGGACCCATTCTGTTATACCTCAATGTCCTCAATATACACAAGAAACCCGAACCCGTCTCCGATTGGAATTAGGTTCGGATTTCTCAAGTATGGAATAAGTGGTTAAAAATCCTACTTTTCAAAAAGCCTTGCGGCGCAACGGGCTTGGGGCTTTTTGAAGCGTTCGGCCAATGAAACCACTTAGAGGATTTGACTTCATGCTAAGAAAAGTTGACGGCTAAAAAACGCCGAAGGGTGAGCCGCTACGAATGTACTCACTTTTATCCGAGTGTGTAATCAGGGTTTTGCCATACTCAGATTTTAGTCTCCATGCCGTTGATCTCCACGGTTGCGCCTACGGGGATGAGGAGGTACTTTCGGCCGTCGATGACGCGGGACTCAAGGCGGAAGCTCTCCTCCTGACTGACGGATACGGTGAGCTCGTCGGCCTTGACCACCAACCTCTTTTCATCGATGACGTTTTCGGGCTTTATGACCGCGCCCTCGCCAAGAGTTTCGCCGCAGCAGGTCTTGAAGCGCTCCACTGCTTCGCTGGAGACACCCATGTCAGTGAGCATATCCCCAACCTCTCCGGCGGTCATGGCCAGGGGTTCGGGATCTTTCTCCTCCTTGTGCTCCCGAATTTGGGCGGCCATCCTGTCGTTCAGCGCCTGGACTGTCTCAAAGCCGCACTCCTCGCCCAAAGCGTCGCTCAGCGCCGACTCAAAGGCTTCCCTCTGTTCGCCCGCCGACATGGGCAGGTCCACATGGAAGAGAGCGTCGATCACGTCAGAGTGGGTGTCGGAGGCGTTCCGGGTGTAGAAAAGGGCGTTGTAGATGTTGGCGGCCCTGTCGTCGAAGGCGGGGAAGAGGAAGCCCAGCTCCGTGGGGGCGATCACCTGACTTCCGGCGGAGCTGTGGAACTCATTGTCGCCGGGGAAGAATTGAAGCTCCGGCTTTACGTCCTTGGTGGGGCAGACGGCACAGAGTATATAGCTAAATACGTCCTCGGAGTCCGCCTCCGAGCCGTCCTTGTTCTTCCGGGGAATGTCGTAGGAGTCGTGGACCAGGAGGATCACGTAGTTGGAGTCCTCCATGTCCAGCGCGGCGATGATTTTATCGTAGAGCCTGTCCCGCGCCTCCTT
>CANQSJ010000057.1 GCA_947626495.1 uncultured Oscillospiraceae bacterium
TATGTAATACCTCCTTGGTGGTGCTTCTATTCTACACCCTCTGTGGAAGTTTACACAGTTTTTGGGATGGACCCGGCCGAAGCCCTCCGGATCACAAAGGATACCTGGCAGTCCTACATCGACGAGCTGGACTACGACATGACCATCGTCCGCGTCGCCCAGCCCACCCCCTGGATGTATACGGTCTTCTATGTGTCGGACAACCCCTTCGCGGACGGGAACCGATACCCCGCCTTCCTCCAGCGGATCAAAAGCGGCGACCCGCAGGTGAAGATATGCCTCCGCCACATCCGGGCCATAGACGGCAGCTTTGTCACCACGGACCAGTACCGCGCCAGGCCCAGATGACGGCAGCCCCAAAACCGCCGCGTCTTCCCGGATGCAAAAACCGGCGGCCGTATCACGGCCGCCGGTTCCGCTTGGCGTAGGATTCCCTGTTGAGATACGCCCCTAGCCCGGGACTCTATGAGAGGCGCTCCCTCTCTGCGCCATTGCGCCGGATGCAGTATTACATCCGGCTCATACCTTTTCGCCCAGATGCTTCAGCGCCGACACCGCCTTGCTGGAGCCGCCCTTGGCGGCCCTGCGGAACCACTGGACGGCTTTGCCCTGGTCCTTCTCCATGCCCAGGCCATCCAGATAACAGACGCCGCACTGGTACATGGCATCCTCGCTGCCCAGCATCGCGGCCTTTTTGAACCACTGGAAGGCCTGCCGGTCATCTTTCTCCACGCCGGCGCCATTCCTGCAGGCCAGGCCGCACTCAAGAGCGCAGTCTCTGTTGCCAGCGTCGGCGCCCCGGCGAAAGAGCTCGAAGGCCTCCTCATAATTGTGCTCATGGGCCCGGAACCGCCCCACGTTGAGGCAGGCGTGCCCGTTTCCGTTTTCCGCCATTTTTTCCATCCACGCGGTGTGCTTGCTGCTCACCAGATACGCGTAGGACCCCAGGCCGCTGTACAGGCCTTTCACCTTTTTCTCCTGCTCCCCGGCGTCCTTATACCCCTGTTCGGCCGCAGCATGGAACCAGTTTTTCGCCTTGGTCAGGCAGGGCCCGATGGGAATGTCCGTGCACTCGCCGGCCAGGTAGAGGCAGCCCAGCTCATACATGGCCTCCGGCTCTCCCTGCTTCGCCGCCCGCTCATACCAGCTTATGGCCTTTTGGATGTCCTTTTCCACGCCGACGCCGGAGCGCAGAGCGGCGGCGGTCCTGACCTGGGCCTTGGGCATGCCCTGCTCCGCCAGCTGCTGATACATCTCGAACGCCTTGGCCTTGTCCACAGCAGTGCCCCTGCCCTGGGCATACATATCCGCCAGTTCCAACACATCGTCGGGGTGACCGCCTTCCGCCGCCCTCTTCATCCAGCGGAAAGCACGCTCCAGATCCACGGGCACGCCGTTGTCCCTGCTGAGAACCGAGCTGGCGGCGACCATGGCCACCCTTGCGCCCCGCTCCGCGGCTTTCTCCAGCCAGGGCAGGGCCTTTGCGTCGCTTTGTTCCGTGCCCTCGCCCACGAAATGCATCAGGCCGCACATGTACGCCCCCTCCAGGTGGCCCTGCTCCGCCGCCTTTTCAAACCACTCCAGGGCCGTCATGTACCTGGGCTCTCCCATCTCGCCGTTATATTGCATCCAGGCGTATTCCACCATGGCCTCCACATGGCCCTGATTGGCGGCCTTGCGGAGATTGAACCCCGCCAGGTAATAGTCCTTCGCCTCCCGTGCATTATGGCCCTTTTGATAGATCTGCTCTATTTTTTCAGCGCTTGGCTTTCCAAACAGTCCCATGCTCCCGTCCTCCTTCGATCTGCGCGCCCTCTGGCGACAGCAAAAATCTCTGCTGTCTAAAGTATCACAAACCGGCCGACTTTGCAACCGGACGCCGCCGGGCCAGGAGGCAAAAACCGGCGGCCGTATCACGGCGCCGGTTCCACTTGGCGCCAGCAGCGCCAAATGATACGGATGGCGGTTCATTTCATATACCAATAGGGCGCAGCTCAGTTGATGATCTTATGACTTTGTGGTAGAATAGCGCCGCCAGTGCTATTCTACTTTAAACAGAAGAGGAAGAAATCGAAGTGAACGACCAAAACGGGAAATTCAAGCCCTACATTCCTGCGGATAAGGTCATGCCGGAGTTTACGCCCATGTCCGTGATCCTCGGCGTGATCCTCGCCGTGGTGTTCGGTGCGGCAAATGCGTACCTGGGACTGCGCGTCGGTATGACCGTTTCTGCGTCAATCCCTGCGGCGGTAATATCCATGGGCGTCGTGCGCGTAATCATGCGCAAGAAGTCGATCCTTGAAAACAACATGGTGCAGACGATCGGCTCGGCGGGCGAGTCACTTGCGGCAGGCGCAATATTCACGCTTCCCGTGCTGTTCATGTGGGCGGCGCAGGGCGAGGGCGAGGCACCGTCGTTTTTCATGATCACGGTCATAGCGATATGCGGTGGCGTACTCGGCGTGTTGTTCATGATCCCTCTGCGCACGGCGCTCATCGTTGAAGAACATGGCGTTCTGCCGTTCCCTGAAGGACAGGCCTGCTCAGAAGTGCTGCTTGCCGGAGAAGAGGGCGGCGACAAATCGAAGATCGTTTTTTCCGGGCTTGGCATATCGGCTGTTTATAAATTTATTGCCGACGGATTGCGCCTGTTTCCCAGCGAGATAGACTGGTCAATAAAAGCGTACCCCGGATCGGGCATAGGGATGGACGTGCTTCCGTCTCTGGTGGGAGTCGGCTATATATGCGGAGCAAAAGTGTCCTCGTATCTTTTGAGCGGCGCGGTGCTTGGCTGGTTCGTCATTATGCCCTTGCTTGTGCTCATCGGCGGCGACGCTGTGATGTACCCCGCAACGCAGGCATTCAACACGCTGAGCACATGGGATCTGTGGGGCAATTTTATCCGCTACATCGGCGCTGGGGCCGTTGCCGCCGGAGGTATTTTGAGCCTTATCAAATCGTTGCCGCTTATAACAAAGGCTTTTTCAAAGGCGATGAAAGGCTTCGGACATAAGGGCGAGACGGCCGTGCGCACGGAAAGAAGTATTTCCCTGCCTGTGTCGCTGATAGGTGCCGTCATCGTGACCATACTGCTGTGGCTTATACCAGGCGTGCCGATCGGGCTTCTCGCCGCGCTGATCATTCTAGTGTTCGGTTTCTTCTTCGCAACGGTTTCGGCGCGCATGGTTGGACTTGTCGGTTCGTCGAACAGCCCCGTATCCGGTATGGCCATCGCGACGCTTCTTGTTGCCGCAATCATTCTGAAGGCCACCGGTAACACCGGCATAGCCGGAATGACTACGGTTATATGCATCGGAACGGTCATTTGCATCGTCGCTGCCATGGCTGGCGACACGTCGCAGGATCTGAAAACGGGCTATATCGTCGGCGCGACGCCGATCTATCAGCAGTACGGCGAGCTTATCGGCACCGTGGCGTCGGGACTTGCCATCGCAGGCGTGCTGGCCCTGTTAAACGCGGCATGGTCCTATGGTTCCCAGGGACTTCCGGCGCCGCAGGCTATGCTGATGAAAATGGTGGTCGAGGGCGTTATGGGCGGCAATTTGCCGTGGGGGCTCGTATTCACCGGCATTTTTCTCGCAATAGCCGTTGAGATCGTCGGAGTGCCGGTGCTGCCGTTCGCGCTTGGTCTGTATCTGCCCATACATTTGTCCATACCTATCATGGCCGGCGGGCTTATCAGACTTTGGGTGGAAAAGCGGAAATTCCCGTCGGAGACGAGACGCAAAGAGGTCATTGACAACGGCGTACTGTACTCCTCGGGAATGATCGCCGGAGAGGGAATCGTCGGAATCATTCTGGCAGTATGCACCGTGTTCGGCGTCGAGATGAGCCTCGGCGGAATTTTGGGCAATTGGGGCGGTCTCGCGTTCTTTGCGGGGCTCATCGCCGCTATGTTGGCGTTCATATTCGGCGGAAAGAAGAATAAGGAATAATGGCAGGAAAGAGAAAAGTACCGGCGAATTACATGGATCAGATCCCCATGCGTGACGATAAACACCCGTGGCGAATGACCGGCGACGGCATGGCGGAGGTGGATATGGAGCATAACGGTTTTTTTGATCGTATCGCACAGAGAGTATTCAAAAAGCCGCGCACGAGCCATATCGCACTGGACAAGTACGGCACTGTCGTATGGAAAAGCATGAACGGCGAAAACACGATCGCGGATATCGTGCAGATCATGGAAGAAGCGTTCCCCGACGAAACGGACAGAATGCTCGACAGAGTCGTGACCTTTATCATAACGCTGCGGCATAACGGATTTATCACCATGTCGGATCCGTCATAGGACCCACATTCACAAAAAGAGAGTGACCTTACAGCATCACGCAGATGCCGTAAGGTCACTCGTTGTTGGTGCGCGAGGGGGGACTTGAACCCCCACGCCCGGAATGAGCACTAGAACCTGAATCTCCCTACGACCTCGCACCTACACAGAACGCATGTAAAATGTGAAAAATTAGGGGCTTTTGAACTGAATTCGGCCTACAATGAGTCCAAAATTTCCAAGTTTTTCGCGGGTCCATCCCAAAAACTGTGTAAACTTCCACAGAGGGTGTAGAATAGAAGCACCACCAAGGAGGTATTACATAT
>CANQSJ010000058.1 GCA_947626495.1 uncultured Oscillospiraceae bacterium
CTTTTTTACATCAGCCGCTTGAAAAAAACTTTTTATACATTTTTCATTTTACCTATTGACATTTCTTAGCTGGACTTCCTTAACTTCGCGGATGTCTACTGATTCCACTGTCTGTCCTGGCGATAAGAGATAGACCTGGGTGAAATCCCCGAACAAAAATTTAAGGAGCCTTGTCGGAAGCTTCACGTCAGCGCCCTTCAGCACGTTCGCCCTGCGCCCGTCTGGATCAGAGACGTTAATGATGATCCTGTGTTTGATCGCCATTGCTTTCCACCTCTCTTTCTGCAGGAAGTTCTCTTCCTTACATGTCACAGGCAATAAAAGAGGGAGGATTTTTACCCTCCCTGAAAAATTTTTAGAAATTCTTTCTGATGCAGTCGATGGCCTTGTCGTAATGAACCTTCGCCACCTTGATGCTGACGCCCATGATCTTCGCTGCCTCAGTGATGGTATATTCCTGAAGCCCGATCAGTTCATACGCCTGCCTCTGGCGGTCCGTCATCTTCGTCGCCGCGATCTCCCTGAGCCTCAGCACCTCGTCCGATACTTCCATCTCTTCAAACGGGTCATAACCGGCTCCGGCCAGCACGCTGCTCTTGTCTGCATGCCCATCATCATCTGACTCTCCGGCAAGGTAATCCAGTGAAAGGTTCCAGTTCATCTGGTACTTCTCGCCCGGATGCGCTTCCTCCCATTCCTTCTTCGCGGCCTTTTCTTCCGGCGTCAGTTTCGGATGGCCGTTGCGGACGTTGCAGTTCACCCAGTTGTCATCCATCCTGTGCAGTTCCTGGATCAGGACCTCCGTCACGCCTTCCTCGCCCGGCTTGACCACGTTATAGGTTTTCCTGTAACCGCCGCGTCCGTCCGGAACATCCACCGGATAACGGTACACGCTTCTCTGATCCTGCCTTGTCTTCTTGACTCTCATAATTGCCTCCGTTCTGGCCTGGAGACAGTGAAAGCAGGACACCCGGCACGGATCTTTGACCGAAGCACCCCGGAACCGGCAGAAAAAATGCGCAGGAAAACAAGGGTACTTACACCCACGTCCCGTCAACTGTCTTTATCACAGCTGCTTTCCGTGGTATGTCGTATCCTGCCTTCATGCGCAACTCAGGCCGATATGATTTTTTATTTGAGCATCCCCTGGACACCCATCAGAACTGCCATCCGCAGATGGCGGCTCTGATCCGCATCCAATCCCTCTGATTTCCTAAGCATCAAAGTATAAATTTTTTCTCCCTTCTTTTATTTCTTCTATATATCTGGGCAGGCGCGTTCCTCTTTTTCCGATAAACAACAAAAAAAGGCCTGACAAAGAATAGAGACTATCTCTAAACTTCGTCAGGCCCTGGTCGCTATGAGGAGTACACTCATGCGCCGATTCGCTCAGTACGAACTTTTCTCTGGTGGAAGCTGACTGCCACGACCGCCTTGCAGATGGGACACTTGATCTTGATGATCCCCTCTACCGCAGACGGGTCTGCGTCAAACAACCGTTTATTTTTACAGCACGGACAAGCCACATGCACTTCCTGCATTACTTTCGCCTCCCATAAGAGGCCAGCCAAAAGGGAATGTCAAACTGACCCTTGATTCTTATTATCGACCATTCCTTTGCACTGTTTGTACCGTGACCTAATCCTAATGTAGCGATAAAATCATTATACCGAACATATGTTCTGCTGTCAATCATTTTTGTTCACTAAAAGTACTGACGAAGTTATGTTTAATTTTTCTCCGACTACATCAGAACCCTCATACAACAATAATGGCTCTGATTCGTATTCACTGTTTTGAAGGTATAGGTATAAAAAAGCCAATTTTTCCAATTTCTCATTGCCATATAAAGTTAATCGATTTAAAATAAATATTGTTATATGCTTAAACTATGATTTTTGAAGGAGGTTTTCATAAATATGAATATAATTACATTTACTCAAAGGTTGCAGGAATGTCGCCGACGCAAGTATTCAAGCCAACAATCCTTTGCTGATGCCTATATGGAACGTTACGGTATGATTCGTCAAAGCAAGAAAAAAATCGACAATAATATGTTTGGAACCATCCAATCCTGGGAACAAGGGAAATCCACCCCCACTGCAGATGTCCTCGCTAACATTTGCGAATTACTTGATTGTGATGCAGATTATCTTCTTGGCCGCATCAACCAAAGGACTCATGACATAACCGATGCTCAGCACTATACAGGTCTTTCTCCCGCCGCCTTGGAACAACTACATGAATATATGCTGGATCTTGCAACTGAGCCTAATTGGGAAGAAATCCGCGAATTAGGAGAGAATGCGTTTTCTCATAAATATTACAGAGCTTATGCCCTCTACCTTATTGACGAACTGCTTACTGGCAGTAAATCCCATAAACTCTCTATTGGTATCCTCGACAGGTTATTTCAAATGATCTATGAGGAGGGCATTGGTATTAACAAAGAAGACTATGGTAGCGATAACGAGTATGAGACTGAAGAAATCGATAACAGAGAATTATTGGCTGCTCAAACCCGCGAACAAATTGATATCATTACTTATCTAATCACAAACAATATCCGCGATATCATCTATGAAAATGCTGTCGATGAAAAACTTCCAGATGCCCTTAGAATCGACATCTCTAAAGGCACTTACTTCTTCTCCGTCTATAAATAACCCCTCCCTAAAGGGAACAGGCAGGCTGATCTATTTAGATCTGTCTCTGCCTGTTTTTTTTGATGACCTATTTCTTCCTGCCTGTCTTTGTTTGAGACAAAGCACTTCCGGCAACTGACTTTGCTCTTTTACCGTAACGGCCATCCTTAAGAATCTTGCCAGCCTTCCTTGCAACTGTTTTTGATGTCTGACGTTTATTCATAGCGTTTTTACCTCCTCTCCTTTGCATTTGGGTTTTTATTTCCCTTAAGATAAGTATCGCTGATTTCTAAAAATAATTGAAGATATTAAATTATCACATTATTTTTTAGTATCAATAACGTAAAATATATTGTGTTTTTCGTTATATATTGTTATAATTGAATTATTCTATATTATTTACCATTATTTTCTAAGGGATAAAAGAACCAACACTAAAATATGGGATAACAAGTAGTAAAAGTGAGGTAGCTAAAAATGCCAGAATTAAAGAATAATTATTTTGAAGGAATACTATTCAGATATGAAAGCTATTCGTGTGACTGTGTAGAAGACGTTTTCCACACTTCAAAAGATGAAGAACCGCTCCGCAATTACAAACTACAGGCGATTACTTCAGAAAAGAAACTATTCGCTTATGCTGCTCAGCATGGGCTTGTTAGGATTGCAAATAATGGAACCATTGAAGAAAGCAATATCCTTGGACGGTTGATCTCTCTCCCTAAAAAACCTTTTAAAGAACTTGTCTCTTTTATGACAGATAACGGATTTCTATTCCCTGTTTCGGCTGAAAACTACGAATCCATTGATGCAGGCACTTTATATCATCTGATTGGAAGAATTAAGAATACCGTAGAACTAATGACTGCGATAAATGAAATAAAGAAGGACTATGATCAAATTTTCCGGCTTCTTATGTCTTTACTCTTTGCTCCAGATTTTATTCTAAAAACGAAATCAATGGTTGAAGAATATCGTTGCTGCCACCATCCTTATGTTGATCTTCTGCAAAATCCTAATACTGAATTATCAGATTCACGTAAACAGGAAGCCTTCGACAACGAATACTTCACAATCAACGACACGGTTTACTCCGATTATAAACTAAATACTACAGAGTACAACGATATCGTCAGCGGATATTCATCAATTCCCGGTTATTCAGAGCCATTGTTCAAAAGTATTACGGCATTATATATGAATTATAACGGAAACTATTCTAATCGCCGGATTACCGACTTCCTGTTTCACTTTCTCCATGAAGTCGGCTCAGTAAGAAACGATCTGTCGTTTTATTCAAATCCAGATTACAGTAAGTTGACCAATGAACTGAAACGGGCAATGCTCGATGTATCAAAGATAATCATCGGTGAAGAAATCAATGCTAATCTGACCGGGATACATCCTGTTTACGATATCGGCAAAATGTCACCCTCATGGAAGGTGGATTCCCTGCTCTGTGCAGCATATTTCTCTATTTTCTACCTGAATCCGGAACTCGAATTGTACCGACCTTGCCAGAATCCCCGCTGTGGTAAATACTTTCTTGTTAGGACGACATCCACAAGGGTACGATACTGTAGCACCGCCTGCTGCAATCGTGTTACTCAGGACCGATATCGAAAAAAGAAAAGAGAAAAGGAAGACAAATAAAAAATCCTCTGGCCAAAGCTCCTACCTCGGTAGCGTAAATTAGTTTGTGTCTTTGGTAAAAAATGGCTCCTTTTTGGTAAGAATTATGGTATGTAAATTTTT
>CANQSJ010000059.1 GCA_947626495.1 uncultured Oscillospiraceae bacterium
TAGTAGATCTCGGAGCAGGGGCCGCAGGGGCCGGAGCCGTGCTCCCAGAAGTTGTCCTCCTTGCCGAATTTATAGATGCGATCGGCGGGGATGCCGATGACCTCGTTCCAGATGCGGAAGGCCTCGTCGTCGGCGGGGGTGGTCTCGTTGCCGGCGAAGACGGACGGATACAGCCTGTCCGGATCAAGGCCCACCCACTCCGGGCTGGTCAGAAACTCCCATGCCCAGGGGATGGCCTCCTTCTTGAAGTAATCGCCGAAGGAGAAGTTGCCCAGCATCTCAAAGTAGGTGCCGTGGCGGGCGGTCTTGCCGATGTTCTCGATGTCGCCGGTGCGGATGCACTTCTGGCAGGTGCAGACCCGGTGACGGGGCGGCTCCTGCTCCCCGGTGAAGTAGGGCTTCATGGGGGCCATGCCGGAGTTGATGAGCAGCAGACTCGCATCGTTCTGGGGAATCAGGGAGAAGCTGGGCAGGCGGAGGTGGCCCTTGGTCTCAAAGAAGGCCAGGAACATCTCCCGCAGTTCGTTGACGCCGAATTTCTTTTTCATTTTGAAAAACCTCTCTAGGTGGATTGATAAGATCAGACGGGATGGTCGTGGGCAAAGGCCTGCTGCTCCTCATAGGTGGCGAAGAAGGAGCTGACGCCGTCCACGGAATACCAATAGTAGTAGTTGGTGCTGGCCGGGTTCAGGACCGCCTCGATGGAGGCCAGGCCCGGGTTGCAGATGGGCCCGGGGGGAAGACCCGCGTAAAGATACGTGTTGTAGGGATCGTCGATGGCCAGATCCTCCTGGGTCAGGTCGAAGGTGCTGGTGCCCTTGATATAGTTGATGGTGCTGTCCAGCCCCAGGGGCATCCCGGCGTCCAGACGGTTGTAGATGACGGAGGCCATCGTCTCCCGCTCGCCCTCGGTGGAGCCCGCCTCCTTTTCGATGAGGGAGGCCATGATGAGCACCTCCCGCATGGTCAGGCCCCGCTTTTCCGCCTTGTCGCGCATATCCTCGGTGAACCGGGCGTCAAAGTTGCGCAGGAACCGGCGGATGGCGTTGGAGCCGCCCTCGCCCTGATAGAACTCGTAGGTATCCGGGAACAGATAGCCCTCCAGCCGGTGGTCGTCCCCGTAGGGCAGATCGGCCAGGAAGTCGAAGTCGAACTCATAGTTGGCGCAGGCGTCGTAAAGCTCGTCCTTTTTGCAGATGTATTCCTGCTCCAGAAGGGTGAAGATCTGATCCAGGGAGAAGCCCTCGGGGAAGGTGACCTTGGTGATCTCCTGGGCGCCGGAGCCGAACTGCATCTTCGTCACTAGGGCCCGGTAGTCCAGGGAGGTGTCCAGATCGTAGGTGCCGGGGTCCATCTTGATGTTGGCGTGGGAGAAGGAGGCAAAGAGCTTGAACAGCCACTTGTACTCGATGATGCCGGCGCTCTTCAGCGCGTCGGCGGCCTGGTCGATGTCCACCTGGATGGGCACCTGCTCCACGGTTCCGTCGGCGTTTTTCAGCTCCACGGTTACGGGCATGTCGCCGGTGGGCTCGTAGGGCGCGATGGTGACGGCGGCGGAGACGAGCTCCTTGTTCAGCGCCAACACGTCCACCGCGCACATCCAGGCGAAGCAGGCCAGAATGATGCTGACGCTGATGACGAACAGCGCATAGAGGATGCCGCCGCCCAGACCGCTGCGGCCATAGCGGCGAAACCGCACGGGCAGATAGTCCCGCACCTCCGGCACATCGTCCGGGTCGGTGTAATCCACCTCGTCCAGCTCGGAGTCGTATACCAGCATCTGGCCCGGCCGCAGATCCCGGCCCACCAGGGGCGACTCCCGCACCGCAGGCAGATCCTGACCCCGTGCGGCCTGCTTTTTCGCCAGCCGGTCCTTCCGCCTGCCACCCCGGCGGGCGAGACGGCCCCGCTTTCTCTCCCGGGGAACAGGGAGGGGCGCCTCGGGCTCCTCCTCCGGCTCCCCGGCGGCGTGCCGGGGGGCGTCCGGGGTCATATAGGTCTCGTCGAATCCGACGGACTGCTCTTCATATTCCTCTTCCTCGCCCACGGACGGGTCATCGCCGGACGCAGGCCCGCCGTAGAGATCGTATTCGTCGTTGGGTGTCTTTTGTGCCATGAAAACGCTCCTTGTGCTGCCGTCACGCCCGGGGGCGGTCGGTCATAATATGGCTCGGATGACAACGCGCCGGTCCCCTACCGCGCAGGCACGGCTGCGGAAAACTTCAGCGCGAAGAAAGGAAAAGCATTATGTTCTACAACAATTCCTATAGCTGGCTCTGGCTCATCATCATCCTGATCCTCCTGTTCTCCGTCGCCGGCGGCTATGGCTGCGGCTGCGGCTGCAACGAGGGCAACAACGGCTGCGGCTGCGGGTGCGGCTGCAACTGATCCCCCATTCGGCAAACAGAACGGATCATCGGTATGCGGGGCTCTTCATGAGCCCCGTTTTTTGATCTTTTCCGCCAGTACCGCCAGCGTGAAGCCGGCCAGGCGGGGCATCCGCGCGATCCGGCGTGGTTCCCGGAAAAGGCGGTAGAGCCACTCCAGCCCCGCGGCGCGCCAGCGCTCCGGCGCCCGGGGCACGTCCCCGGCCAGCACGTCCAGACTGCCGCCCAGGCCCATCATGAGCCCCCGGGGCAGCGCGCTCTTCGCCGCGGCCATGAAGAGCTCCTGCTTCGGCGAACCCAGGCAGACCAGGACGAGGTCGGGCTCCGCCGCGCCCAGCTCCGCCAGCACGGGGGCGAGGTCGGGAAAGTATCCGTCCCGGCAGCCGGCGACGGTGACGCCCGGGTACCGGCCGGTGATGGCGTCGGCAGCCCGCCGGGCCACGCCGGGCTTCCCGCCCAGCAGAAAGAGCCGGCCCTGAAAGCGCTCCAGCAGCGCCAGCAGCGTGTCGTAGCCCGCCGCCCGCTCCGGCACCGGGGTGCCCAGTGTCCGGGCCGCCCAGACGATGCCCGTGCCGTCGGCCAGGGACAGATCCGCCCCGTTCACCGCTTGGCGCAGGCGCTCGTCCTTCCGGCAGAGCCAGACGATCTCCGGGTTCGGCGTGCAGATGTATGCGCTCCGGCCCCCGCCAATGAGCGCCAGCGCCCGGTCCGC
This sequence comes from uncultured Oscillospiraceae bacterium, assembly GCA_947626495.1. Taxonomy (GTDB): domain Bacteria; phylum Bacillota; class Clostridia; order Oscillospirales; family Oscillospiraceae; genus CAJOIG01. The sequence continues at coordinate 3,100 of CANQSJ010000059.1, forward strand.
CGCCTTATCCACGGTGAGGGCGTCGAACCGCACGCCCAGGACCTCCGGCCTCATAGCTGGGAGAAGATCTCGCCGATGTTGCCCCGGACGATCAGGTCCGCCTCGCTGTCCCGGGGCGTGACGCCCCGGTTCACCAGCACCAGCTTGTGGCCCCGGTAGTAGTTGATGAGTCCCGCGGCGGGATACACCGCCAGACTGGTGCCGCCGATGATGAGCATATCCGCCGCGCGGATGTGCATCACGCTCCGCTGGAGGATGTCCTGGTCCAGGGCCTCCTCATAGAGCACCACGTCCGGCCGGACGATGCCGCCGCAGTCGCAGCGAGGCACGCCCTCGCCGTCGTTGACGAAGCTGACCGGATAGGGCTTGCGGCACCGGGCGCAGTAGCAGCGCAGGGTGGAGCCGTGCAGCTCCAGCACCTCCCGGCTGCCCGCGGCCTGGTGCAGCCCGTCGATGTTCTGGGTGATCACCGCCCGGAGCTTTCCCTCCCGCTCCCACTGGGCCAGCTTCAGATGGGCGGCGTTGGGCCGGGCGCCCTTCACCACCAGCTTCGCCCGGTAGAAGCGGTAAAACTCCGCCGGATCGTGTTCGAAGAAGCTGTGGGAGATGATGGTCTCCGGGGGATAGGACCACTGCTGGTTATAAAGCCCGTCCACGCTCCGGAAATCCGGGATGCCGCTCTCGGTGGAGACGCCGGCCCCGCCGAAAAACACGATGTTCCCGCTGTCCGCGATCCAGCGGCGCAGCGTTTCCACGGCCTGGTCCACAGTACGCGCCTCCCTCTGTAGGGTTCCCATATTTTGGGGCCCCTAAATCAACTTATTATATAATACCCGGGCCTGATTTTCAATAAAAACAACGGAAAGCCGGGGAAAATCCGGGAACAAACGGCAAAACAGAGAGATATTTCCCGAAATGGCGAACATTTTTGTGGCAATATCGCAAGGGCTGTGGTATAATTATGTAAATCAACCAGCGGCCAAGGGCTGCGACAAGGAAGTCAGGGAGGACAAGCCAATGAAATGTCCCTATTGCGGATACGGCGAGAGCAAGGTCATCGACTCCCGTCCTGCGGACGAGGGGAGCACCATCCGCCGGCGGAGAGAGTGCCTCATGTGCGGCAAGCGGTTCACCACCTATGAAAAGGTGGAGCGCATGCCCCTGGTGGTGGTGAAGCGGGACGGCAGCCG
>CANQSJ010000060.1 GCA_947626495.1 uncultured Oscillospiraceae bacterium
CATATGTAATACCTCCTTGGTGGTGCTTCTATTCTACACCCTCTGTGGAAGTTTACACAGTTTTTGGGATGGACCCGAAGATTCAGATGTATCTTCTAGCTGGGATCTCCCGGCTAGCACAAATTCGTTTTCTACTAGCTCTAACGACAATGACCCGCAGATTAATACTGACAGTATTAATACCACGGTATCTGGTACCAGCGAAAAAGTGGGCGTCTATTATAATTGGCAAGCGGCTACTGCTGGTACAGGCGTAGCCTCTATGATTAGTGGTGACGCCACAAGCTCTATCTGCCCGAAAGGTTGGAGGTTGCCAAAAGGCGGCTCTAACGGAGATTTTCAGACATTATATAACAGCTACAACACTTCTGAGAAAATGCGAGATGCTAACGGTCCTAATTTTCTCCTTTCCGGCAGTTACTTCTCCAGTTCGGCAGACAATCAGGGCAGCGACGGCGGCTACTGGTCCTCTACCGCGTACCCTACTGGCAACAGCGCCTACGTCCTCAGCCTCGATAGTTCCTACGTCAGTCCTACGAGCAGCAGTGACGAGTACTACGGGTTCTCCGTACGCTGTGTTGCCAAGTAGTAGTGAGTTTCTCCCTGCTCCCCTCCATAGTTCTCGGAACAAATGCGTAGTGAAAATCTGTCAAAATACGTTGCGTTCCGTAACATCTTCCGTGATCTTAACCATCCTACGAATATATGGCTCGACCTTGCCGATATCGCAGTTTGTTCCCTTACCCCATTGACAAATCACACCGGTCAGGAGCCGGAGATAAAGATCTACGCGCTCGCTGTCAATGGCGGGGGTTGGCGTTCCTGCGGGCAGCCAGGTCAACCTCAGTTTTGGGTATAAGACTTTCAGCATCCGATACAGTATATCTTGAACAGCCATATTGGAGCATATCTGATAAAATATCTCACTATACTGCGTCATAAAAATAAAGCTGGCCATAAAAAGGCGCTGATTGATATCTGCATTAGTGCCATCAAGTGAAACACCGTCTAAATACCGCTCATACTCCTGATGTAGCCAGCTCTCACAGTCAGAAAGCACCTGATTGATGTTTTTGAAGTATCGAAAAAAACACTTGGCGTGGAAGCCCGGTAGCTTTTGCTATCTGACTAACCGTAACACGACAGCGGTTTTTCCTCAACGCGATCAAAGTATTTAAAAAAATGGCGGTCCTGCGCTTATAGTACCGCCGATTATGTGATATTTGCTTATTATTAGAGTTTTCCATAACTATAATGTATCATAATCGCGGACAAATAGTTCGCATTTTACAATGATTATAGATAAATTGAAAGCTTGGGTTTGTGATCCCGATTTTAACATCAGTTGGAATACACTGGCTAAAACCGTATCAATTTTCGCTGGTTAGCTACAGCAAAATCCGCATAAGCAGAATAATGTGCTATAATTAAGTTGCGGTGTCATTTTTGTATGGGGGATGCACAATGGCCTGCAAATACAATTAAGAGAAGTAACAACAAGAGAGGTACGCTAGGCATGGCTGTAATATATGCATTATTAAGAGTACGTTTAAATAATGTACAGAATGTTTTTGTTCATCAAAAAATTAACCATAGACGGAATAGGCACTATTTTAGTGCCAATGGCCCCTTCTTACTTCTCCCATTGGCACTAAAATGGGGCTTATTTAGTATATTAGCATTATTTATTCTTCCGTTAGTCTACGGAACAGATGTTTCGGCAGCAGAATTAAATATAACAATTCCAACAGACCCACTCTTAGTTACGGTTTCTGCTGATGGCTCTGCTAAGGAAAGCTCGCCAGCTAATGTAACAGTCACTAGTGATGCTTATTGGGGTTATACTTTGAGTGTTAAATCGAATGATGCAAATGGCGCCCTCACTAATGGCAATAGTAAGATCAATTCAATAGGTACTGGTATCACATCTCTTAGCCAGTTCACAAATAACACATGGGGATTCAAAGTAAGCGGCGAAGGTATTACTGCCCCCAATAACTACCGCCAAGGTCCAACAACTGCAACTACTAATTTAGCGATAACTACGGGACAAAAAGGTTCACAAGAAACCGGAACATATTCATTCACACTTGCAACGAAAGTGGATAATACTATTCCAGCCGGAACATATACTGGTACTTTCACTTTTATGGCTACAGCGAATTCAGTGAATTATACTATCAATTTTAACATGAGAAATGGCACGGGCGGGCCAAGCACAATGAGCAGCCAGACTGAAAATGCGACGGTAAAACTCGCATCTAGTGTACCAACAAACGGAGACCATGTTTTCCTAGGTTGGTGTGACCAAGAAGTTACCGGAAACGGACCTTGCAATGGAACAATCTATCAACCTGATGAGAACTATGTTCTAAAATCCGCCGATGAGAGCGCAACCCTGTATGCAATGTATGATGGCGATACTGTATACATGCAAAATTGGAAAGGCTGCAGTAAGTACTTAACGAAGAATGTGCAATTTACGCTGACAGACAAACGTGATAATAAAAAGTACTTTGTAGCAAAACTGGCCGATGATAACTGTTGGATGACAGAAAATCTAGATTATGATGTTGTAGCAAATATTCCATTAACATCAGAGACAACTGATCTAGGATATGCTAACGCAGACGGCACGAGTAATGTAGGTGGTAATGGTAATTATCAATGGACACCAGATAAATCTACCTATGAAACTCAGGAATACGCATCTTACCGTGAGATTACTACTATTCAAGAGTCATATGACCCAGGTGATAGGTGTTGGAATGGCGTTATGTTTACATACGATGTTAGTAACGGGCTCGAAACTCGCACGACAGCTTGCTCGCAGCACGATCCAACACATTGGCACCTCGGGAATTACTATAATTACGGCGCAGCAGTGGCGCAGAATGACACGAGCAGCAAAAAAGTCGATGGCGAAAAATATGACACATCCGTTTGTCCAGCTGGATGGCGCTTGCCAGAAAAGGGCGGAGACCCCTCCTACCCTAATCTTTTTAATAAATCAAAAGATAATGGACACGAAGTTACTATTGGACAAGGCGGAAACATAGACAAGGTGCCTTTCTATCTATTTTATGCTGGCGGAGCAAATTACAATAGTGCATGGCAGATAGGCCTCAAAGGTCTATACCGTAGTAATGCCGTCAGTGGCACGGTCGGTTCATATGCCCTAGAGACGCATTTGGGATCAATGTCATTCGGAATGAGCAATCCTGGTCCTAGAAGAGCACATGCGTTTCCAGTACGCTGTGTAGCCCGGTCGTAGCTCCTGCTCCCGCCTTAGATCTCGGAAAACCATAAGCTACGGGGCTTATGCCGATCTGAACGGTTTGTCCGGAAAATGGGGTACAGTGCATTATCTGAGTCCGGAAAACGGGGTACAGTTCAATTCTCACGGATAATTCAAAAAATGGTGCACTGCACCAAAAAGCGCTATTTGAGAGCCAACCACGCTCACGCTTAAAATAATTATCCGTGACAAAATTGGTGCATGGACTCCAAATCCGGTTGTTTTACCATATTTGAAACGAGAGAGTCAATAAAGAATCCGGTGCGATTTGAGTCGCATCAGCTTGCCAGCTCAGAGTGTAATTGGTGCAAAAACGAAGGAACACCCCCGAATAACAGGTGTGTTCCTTACTGAGTTGCACGGCAGGCTGTTCTCCAACCTGACCACGCAAGGTGGTGCGCGAGGCGGGAGTTGAACCCGCACGCCCGGAATGAGCACTAGAACCTGAATCTCCCTACGACCTCGCACCTACACAGAACGCATGTAAAATGTGAAAAATTAGGGGCTTTTGAACTGAATTCGACCTACAACGAGTCCAAAATTTCCAAGTTTTTCGCACCTGTTCAATATGCGTTCAAGATGACGGGCACCTCACTCTTCTGAGCAGAATTATTATACTCCCCTGC
>CANQSJ010000061.1 GCA_947626495.1 uncultured Oscillospiraceae bacterium
GACGATGAAATCAAGGCCAGTTTTGTGAAGCTACTAAAGGAAGCGGGGCGGCCCGAAACAGAGTTCTCTGCTTCCCTCTGGCATGAGATGGTTGAGGAAGTAACAATTCAAGCCGGGCGGCAAGCATCTTACCTGCTGGTGGATGCCCGCGAGTTCACCGTGCCGATCTAGGCTAGGCACCGCAAAATACAATTGGGCGGCTAGAGCTCCAACTCTAGCCGTTCTTCTTATATGTCTGCAGGGAGGAGGTTGAACATCGCCTCCACTAATTTGCATTTGCACCAATTCCGAAAATATGGTGTTGTAAAATTACCTCCCTTATTTTTGGGCCCAAATAATAGCCGTTTCAAATGCACCACTTCTGGCAAAATTGGTTCTGTCCGGCCGCAGTAGGTGCGCAAGTGTTTTTGGTGCAGAGATTTTGCTCGTTCTGGCCAGAGTTACTGCGCAGGCCACGGTAAAAATGAAAAACACCCCTAGAAATAGGGATGTTTTTCTACTGGTGGCACGGACATGCAGTTAGCCATGTCCACGTCATTTTGTGGTCGGAGTGAGGTGACTTGAACACCCGACCTCCTGGTCCCGAACCAGGCGCGCTACCAACTGCGCTACACCCCGTTACCTTATTCCCCCTTGGGGCCCCCGCGAAAGCCCAATGCAATGGGTTTCGCGGGGAGAAGGAGGAAGTTTTCCGACCGATGGAGAGGACGCGCTTGCGCGGCCACGACATCTTCGGGAAACTTCCGACGTGGAGCAGGTGAAGGGAATCGAACCCTCGTATTCAGCTTGGGAAGCTGATGTTCTGCCATTGAACTACACCTGCAGGTTTGAAAGCTTTAAGATTATAGCATCTGCGAGGCAAGAATGCAAGCATAAATTGTCCGCATCCGCTCATAGCTTGTACCGGGAGGGGATGGTATGACCGATCGACGGCCGCTTGTCGCGGCGGCGCTGTTTTTGTTGCTGGTGGGCGCGAAGATCCTGGCGCCGGAGGTCGCGGAGCGGGTGCTGCCGCCGTTGCAGGAGGCGATCGACCGGGACAGCCTGGCGCTGCCGATGGAGGCGATGGAATGGCTGGCCTGGCGCTGACGGTGAGTCCCGGGTTCGTGCTGCTGGCGGCGGCGCTGTACTTTCTCGGCGGGACGGGGGCGCTGGCTGCCTTTCTGGCGGCGGCGCTGGCCCATGAGCTGGGGCATCTGACGGGGATGTTTCTCACGGGGGCGTCCGTCCGGGGCATCCGCATCACCGCCTGCGGACCGGTGATCGAATACAGCGGCGCGCTCACGGCCCGGGAGGAGATCGGCATCGTGGCGGCGGGGCCGCTGGCGGGGGTGCTGTTCGCGGCGCTGTGCTTTCTCACAGATGTGCCGTTTCTCATCTATACGGGCGCGGTGGCGCTGCTGGCGGCGCTTTTCAACCTGCTGCCGGTCCTGCCCATGGACGGGGGACGGCTGGCGCAGTACGCGCTGGAGACGGTGATGGAGGAGCGCGCGGCGGATACGGTGCTGCGCGTCACGGGCACGCTGTGCGCCCTGGGGGTGCTGGCCACGGGCGTGTGCATCCGCTCCGTCGCGGCGGCCGCCGCGGGGATCTGGATGGGCGCGCTGGCCAACTTTCCGGATCTGCGGTGAAAAGGGAAATATTATAAGATCCCGCCGCTGCTGCCGCTTGCGCGCGGGCGAAAGACATGGTAAACTATACCACATGGAAATGAACGAAAAGATCGACGCCCTGCTCCGGCAGGTACAGCGTCCCGCCCGGTATGTGGGCGGCGAGTACAATCAGGTGGTGAAGGACAAGGCGGACGTGGACGTGCGCTTTGCCTTCTGTTTTCCCGATACCTACGAGATCGGCATGTCCAATCTGGGCGTGAAGATCCTCTACGGGATCATCAACGAGATGCCCGGCGTGTGGTGCGAGCGGGTGTTCGCCCCCTGGGGGGATATGGCCCAGGCCATGCGCCGGGAGCGCATCCCCCTGTGGGCATTGGAGAGCGGCGATCCGCTGGAGGATTTCGACATCATCGCCTTCTCCCTGGGCTATGAGATGGCCTATACCACCGTGCTGGACATGCTGGACATGGGGAACATCCCCCTGCGGGCCAAGGACCGGCCGGGTCTTCGGCATCTGGTCATGGCCGGAGGCGGGTGCATCTGCAACATCGAGCCCATGGCGGACTTCTTCGACCTGTGCTTTCTGGGCGAGGGGGAGGACATGGACCGGGAGGCCATCGAACTCTACCGCCAGGCCAAACGGGAGGGCTGGACCAAGGAGCAGTATCTGCGCCGGGCGGCGCAGATCGAGGGCATCTATGTCCCCAGCCTGTACGATATCGCCTACAACCCTGACGGCACCGTGGCGGCCATCACGCCGAAGGGCGGCGCGCCGGCGAAGGTGCGCAAGCGCATCGTGGAGGACTTCGACGGCTGCTACTATCCCACTCGGCCCGTGGTGCCCTCCACGGAGATCGTCCACGACCGGGTGAGCCTGGAGGTGTTCCGGGGCTGCATCCGGGGCTGCCGGTTCTGTCAGGCGGGCCACACCAACCGGCCCGTCCGCTCTCGGAAGCCGGAGACGCTGCTGCGCCTGGGGAAGGAGACGCTGGAGAACACCGGCTATCAGGAGCTGAACCTGTCCAGTCTGAGCACCAGCGACTTCCGGGGCCTGTCGGAGCTGTGCGACGGACTTTTGGACTACTGCCGGCCCAGGGGCATCAGCCTGAGTCTGCCCAGTCTGCGGGCGGACAACTTCTCCATGGACATCATGCAGCGGGTGCAGCAGGTGCGAAAAAGCGGCCTGACCTTCGCCCCGGAGGCGGGCACCCAGCGGCTGCGGGACGTGATCAACAAGAACGTCACCGAGGAGGATCTTCTCAACTCCTGCCGCATCGCCTTCGAGGGCGGCTGGAACAACGTGAAGCTCTACTTCATGCTGGGCCTGCCCACCGAGACGGACGAGGACGTGCTGGGTATCGCGGAATTGGCGAAAAAAGTGTTCTGGACCTGGAAGCAGCACGCGGCCAACAAGAGCCGGGGCGTGCGCATCACGGTGAGCACGTCGGAGTTCATCCCCAAGCCCCACACCCCCTTCCAGTGGGAGGCGCAGATCAGCCGGACGGAGTACCTGCGCCGGGTGAGCCTGCTCACGGACGCGCTGGCAAAGGCCAAGAGCATCACCTACAACTGGCACGACGCCGAGATGAGCCTGGTGGAGGCGGCGCTGGCCCGGGGAGACCGGCGGGTGGGCGCGGTCATCGAGGAGGTCTGGCGCCGGGGCGGCCGGCTGGAGAGCTGGAGCGAGTATTTCAGCCTGGACCGGTGGCTGGAGGCATTCCCCGCCTGCGGGCTGGACATCGACTTTTACGGCACCCGGGAGCGGCCGCTGGACGAGCTTCTGCCCTGGGAGCATATAGACTGTGCCATCTCCCGCCGCCATCTGGAGCGGGAGCGTGAGCGGGCCTATCAGGGCGTGCTCACCACGGACTGCCGGGCGGGCTGCTCCGGCTGCGGCGCGGCCAGCCTTTTGAAGGAGGGCGTGTGCCGTGGATAAGCTGCGACTGAAGTTTTCCAAGACCGGGCGGGCGGTGTA
>CANQSJ010000062.1 GCA_947626495.1 uncultured Oscillospiraceae bacterium
TAGGACAGGAAGGCATACTCGAATTCCCACTCGCAGTAGCGGCCATTATAATTCTGTAGTTTTGCCATGGTTTTCCCTCCGGCTTCACAAGAGACTTTAGCGGATCGATTTTAGAACAGCTTGTTGAAATCCACCGTGTATCCCATCGCTCTTAATTCTTTCAGAAGATCGATCTTCCAATTTGCGGTATCGGTATGTACGACCCCTGAGAGGTCAGACGGCATTTCCACGCCTTTGTCGGCGAGGATAACTATGTGATCCCGTCCCAGCCTCCCCATAAAGTATCCGGCCTCAAAGACAACATTCTGCCGTGCGCGACGCTTTTCATCTGCTTGTCCCTTCGCTTTACCAACGTCATCGGCGGTGAAAAGGCAGATCGCCCCGCCGACATCGCTGTAGTTTTCAAATTTCTCGATGATCGTGCGTCCTTTGTTTGCTTGCTCCGAAAGGATGATTGCCTCAACATCTTGCTTTTCAATGATGCGGGCAACGGATTCTCTTAATGCGCTGTCGTGTCCATGAACAATGAAAACCATGGAAAAAGAAGTTGGGGACTTTGCGGGCGCTTCTGGTAAATCATCTTCCAGCATTTCATCGAGGTATGTTTGAAAAGTGGCTTGACAGACTTTTAAACCATCCTGGCATGCTTTGATATAATCATAACGAGTGGCATCAAAAGAAATAAAGCCCAATGAAAAGCTGGTTTCAATAAATTTCTTGTGTTCCAAACTATCTTTACCGTATTTATAAATCAGAAATCTCTCTGCTTTTGTCTCCCATGCCTGGAAAACTGGGTCAGATGATGTCACATTTGCGGCTATAAGCTCAGGTATTTCATCTACGATTTTCTTAAGCCTATCAGAGTCCTTCATTTCTCTTCCTCCAATGAGCCTTTGATTAAAACTGGGCAAATATCTTTGATTTTTGCCTTGAGTATTTTGTTTGTGGTTATTCGTTCTAAGTACACATTATAGACACTAACAATACTCTTCTGTATCTGTATGTCTGGTACAGGAATTCTATATCCTGCAAGATTATCATAACTAAGAAACTCATACGAGGTCCCTTGGGATGCCCAATATACATATCTTCCAAATTCGGCTCTTGATAACCATAACATGAGATATTCTGGGAGAAGAACCGTTTTATCCTTAACATAGATTACATCGTATACCGAAGAGACAATGCAGTCCGGGCCGGTCCTTAGCGCAACAGCTACATTTTCATTATTTAACTGTGTGCAATATGCGATCTGGCCAGTCCTAACAATTTGCCTGCCAAAGAAATTATCATTAGAACGTTGCGGTGTAATGAATTGTTTTTCAATGTTGATTCCTTGTTCCAGTGTAATAGCACCATTAGAATTCTTTTCTGTGCTCTTTGCTATATACTCGCCAATTGGCGTGCATGGAACTCGCCGCCGCAGGTCCTCAATATAGCCATCACAAACAATTTTCAGATCATCCAAGCCACGTTCATAACTCTTCTGGTTCGTAAGCATTGTGTTATATATGGCTACATACTTCTTCTGAGTTTGCAAATCGGGGAGTTCAATGTCAATATCACGCATATCTTCCCAATTAAATGTCTCTCTTGCGGACCCCCATGAATTTACTCGTGCATACCGATCAAATTCGGGTCGATTAAAATAAATAAACAGATAATCTGAATCAAGCAAATCTACTTTATTAACGCTGAAAACAACATAGGAAGATGATACGATAAATGTCTCTTGTGTGGTGTTGTGTGCAATTGTGATTTTCTCACCATTCCTTGAAGTAACGGTAACATAGGCAAAGCAGTCAGGCGCAACCAATATGTACGGTTCAAGGGAAACACCGTCCATATTGGCTTTCGTCTCAATAAATGTCTTTTGAATGGAAATTCCTCGTACATCTTTCAGGGAATATATGCCGTTTGAATTCCTTGCATCTTCTAACTGGAGCAATTCACCAAGTTTATGCCTAGTCAATGCCATAGCCTATCCCCTTAAACGCTTCCTCAAGCATCTTCTGCGATTGCTTTTCTGCAGCCACGATGGCTTTCATCTCTTCCTGGATACGTGCCATTTCTTTCGGAAAGTCGATATCCAAGTCGTGATCGATAAATTCGATATATTTACTGGGCACAAGGGACCAACTGTTTTTCTCGATCTCGTTTATGCCCACGCTGCGGTAAAGCTCCGGCACCTCATATTTCGTGCCATCAGTTCCCTCGCTCTGCCAGTTATGATAGATGTCCGCCGCTCCCTGGATCTGCTCAGTGATCAAACGCACTTTCTTCTTGCTTTCACCTTTTACCGGATTTTCCGTCCAGGTGCGCAGATCCATGAAGAGAAACTCATGTTCGCGGCTGCGCAAATTCCTCCCGTGATAGGGTCCGCCCTTTTTATTCTGATTCAGTATCCAGAGCGTAACGCTGATGTCTGTCGTGATAAAGAGTTCCCGTGGAAGGATAATAATGGCTTCGACCTTGTCCTTTTGTATCAGTTTCTTCCGTATCTCCAATGTGTCGCTGTCGCCCAAAGCGCCGTTTGCCAGAAGGAAACCAGCGACGCCGTCGAGAGGCTTCAAATGCGAGAGGATGTGCAATATCCAAGCATAGTTGGCATTGCTCTCCGGCGGCGTCGTATAATCCGCCCAGCGGGGATCGTACTTTAGGTTTTCATTATACCAGCCTTTCAGATTGAAAGGCGGATTGGCCATGATGTAATTGAAATACAGCCCCCTGTGAAGGTCGTGGGTAAAGGAAGAATCGCTCATCTCGCCCAGGTTATGGCTGATGTTGCGCAGAACGAGGTTCATCTTGGCCAGCCGATAGGTGGCCGGTTCTTTCTCCTGGCCGTAAACATTGATGCGACTGATGTCGCCACGTTTTTCCCGGACGAGTTCTGCGCTCTGAATGAACATGCCGCCTGAGCCGCAGCAGGGGTCATACAGCGTCCCGTCATAGGGTTCGATCATGGCGGCGATCAGCTGGACCACGTCATGGGGCGTGTAGTACTCGCCCTCTTCCTTCGTCGCGTTTACGGCAAACTCTTTCAGGAAGTATTCATATACGCGGCCGATCAGATCTTTTTCCTCGCCGAACGATTTATGGCTGATCTTGTTGACCTCGTCGACGATCTTCTTGATGTCGTTCGGGGCAAGGTTCCGCGTGGTAAACGTCCCCTCCACAAAACATCCCTTTAGTTTGTCATTGCTGGCAGCCATGCTGTGCAGGGCGGTATCCAGAGCCACGTTGAGATCCGGCGCAGGCGTGTTGATGATCGTTGGAGACCAGCGGGCTTCTATTGGCAGGTTGTACGTTCCATCCGTAAAGGTCGGGTCATCAAAAAACGCAGCTTTGATCTCTTCATCTTCGGGGTCAAGGCCTTGGGCAATCAGGTCTTGCCTGAGCCGTTCAATGCCGTCCTCGAATTTTTCTCCGATGAAACGCAGAAAAACGAGCGTGAGCATCATGTC